>JAZKHR010000098.1:8632-10206 GCA_040385305.1 Pseudomonadota bacterium | reverse complement strand
GTGAATGACTTGCCGACTGGGTTCAGACCGTCATGACATCACAGTTGAGACTTCACAGAGCGCTTGGCGCAGTGTCTTGGAGAACCCGGAATGAAGCGCTTGATCTTGATGTTCCTCCTGTTCCCTGGCGCGGCATCGTCAGGGAACTTGTATCGATGCGTGAGCCACGCTGGTCATGTCAGTTATCAATCCGCGACGTGCGGGGCTGGTCAGCGAACGGATCGAGTGATCGGCTTTGCTCCGGAGCCCGTGGTGGCGGCTGCCGCGACCATTGAGACCAAGCACGGACCAACGAAACGGGCGAATCGCCGCGGCTCGTACCACGTCGGCGTGGTCAAAGTGTCCAGCGCGCGGCCCAGTGCTTGTGCCAAGGCGAAGGCAAGCCGCGACACCCGATTGAGGAAGCTCGGGCTCAGGCGGACATTCGATGACCTCAGGCGCATCGACGAGGTCGTTCGGGGTGCGTGTGGTGGCTGATGTGCACGCCTACACGCAATTGGGATTACATAAGAGGCATTATGCGAAGTACGATTCCGGTCCTGGACGGACTGAAACCTGCATTCAACCGCCTTCCACCATGTTCAACAGCCCGCTGGCTGCGATGTAGCCAGGCGACCGCGCCAGCCTCACCCTTCGTCGCTTCCCGTGCGCGCATGCATGCGTGCCGCGTGCACCGCATCGAGTTTTTCCTTGAGCCTGAGTTCCATGCCGCGCGAAACGGGTTGGTAATAGATGCGTTCGCCCATCGCATCGGGGAAGCCGGTCTGGTCCAGCGCTATGCCACCGTCGGCGTCGTGGTCGTACTGGTAATCCTTGCCGTAGCCGAGCGACTTCATCAGCCTGGTCGGTGCGTTGCGGAAATGCAGCGGCACGTCCTGGGTACCGTGGGCTTCGACATCGCCGCGCGCCAGGTTCCATGCCTTGTAGGCGGCGTTCGATTTCGCGGTACTGGCCAGATAGATCGTGAGTTGTGCCAACGCCAGTTCGCCTTCGGGAGAGCCCAGGCGGTCGTACGCATCCCAGGCTTCCATCGCCATCTGCAGTGCCCGTGGATCGGCCAGCCCGATGTCTTCCACGGCCATCCTCGTCAGCCGCCGTGCGAGATAGCCCGGATCGCAACCTCCATCCAGCATCCGCGCCAGCCAGTAGAGGGCGGCATCCGGATTGGAACTGCGCACGCACTTGTGCAGCGCCGATATCTGGTCGTAGAACTGGTCGCCGCCCTTGTCGAAGCGCCGGGTTCGATCAGCCAGCACCTGGTGCAGGGTCTGCTCGCCCAGCTCGCCGCCCTCCCCGGCCAGTTCCGCCGCGATCTCCAGCAGGGTCAGGGCGCGACGTACGTCGCCATCGGCGGCATGGGCGATGCTGCGCAGGGATGCTTCGTCAATGTGCAGCTCCAGTCCCTGCAATCCGCGCGGCTTGTCCTCGACTGCATGCCGCAGCGCGGCTACGATGTCGTCCTCCGACAAGGCTTCCAGCACGTGCACGCGACAGCGCGAGAGCAACGCGGAATTCAGCTCGAACGAAGGGTTTTCGGTGGTCGCGCCGACGAACAGGATACTGCCGCGCTCGAT
>JAZKHR010000098.1:0-8532 GCA_040385305.1 Pseudomonadota bacterium | reverse complement strand
AGGATCATCGAATGCAGGTGCCCGCCCTCGATCGCACGACGCAGCGCCGAACCAGGCGCGAGGAGGCGGCGCTGACCGACCATTTCGTCCAGGTCACGCGGGCGCATGCGATCCGCAAGTGGCCGCATCGCGTCGGTATCAGGACTGGCGAGCAGGCTGCCGGGTCCGGCTGGCGTGGGTTTGCGGGGCACCCGGGGATTCTACGTGCGTACCGGTACCACGCCTATCGACCCGGGGACGTCCGTGCAGGCAGTCAGCGCGAGGCAACCAGCTCGGTGTCGTCGGCCATGGTGAATTCGTAGCTGGCATCAATCCAGCGCTTGCTGCTGCGGTCATAGATACCCTGAATCTGCACCGGTGCGGATTCTTCCCCATCGAACCGGGCAAGGCCGTTGCCATTGACGATCACGCGTCGCCCATCCCCACCCACGATGCTGGTGTGGTCAAGGTCGAACGCAACCGCCTGCGAGGAGAATTCGGCATTCATGCGCCGCGCGAGTTCGGACTGCAGGCTTTCCAGCGGAAATGCTTGGGCGCTGCCTGCCGTGGCGCTGCCACCAAGCACGATGGCAGGGCTCTGCACGATCTGTGTTGCAGTGTCGTACAACGCGTCGAACTGGATCGGCATCCATGCCGCATCGTTCTCGAAGCGGATCTGACCAGTGCCGTGCAGGGCAATGTCGCGCAGGCTGACCCGCTCGCTGCGGACCTCGCCCAATCGAAACGCCACTTCCTGCCCGGCGAATCGCGTCTCCAGTGCACCGATCAAGGCCGCGGCCGTGGCGTCGTTGATGGCCTGCACGCCGTGCGCGGTCGTGGTCTGGCCGGAGGCGCTGGCATCCGTGCTGCGGCCCTCCACCTGAATCGCCGTGATGGGCGCCTGCGCCGCGATGGCGGTGGCGGCGAGAGTGGCGAGGATCATGGCAAGAGAGGTACGGCGCATGACGATGTCACCTGTCGTGGACGATGGGCACACGATCGGCGTTGAACCGTGCAGCCCACGTGAGCGATCACTGCCGGGACTGAACGCCCGGCAACGATTGCTTCAGCTGCCGATCACGTCCACACCCTTGGCCGGCACGTACAGGAACGTGCCGCGCGCAAACGATGGATTGCGTTTCCACCCCGCAAAGCTGATTTCGGTGCGCTGGCCGAGCGCATCGACGAATTCCATCCTGGCGAGACCTGCCTTGCTGAAGCCGAGTTGCGCGCTGCGGAACGACGCATCGCCGGCCTTGCGCGGCTTCACTTGCAGCCACTGCAAACCGCCCTTGGACGGCTTCTCGGTGACCACGAAGTCGCGGTCCAGGCGTTCGGGATCGATCAGGATGGTCAACGGACTGCTGGCCTCTTCCGCGCCCTGCGGACGCTTGCTGACCTGCTGCAGGTCCGGATCGTGGACCCACACCGTCTTGCCGTCAGCCACGATCAGCTGCGGATACGGCTTCACGTATTCCCAGCGGAACAGCCGCGGCGCCGACAACGCGACGCGGCCACTTGACCGCTCCTTCCGCTTGCCGCGCGGATCGAACACTTGCTGGGTGAACTGCCCGTCCAGTCCCTTCAAACCCTTGGTGAAGGCATTGAGGTCATCGCGGGCGCCGGCATGGGCACCGGAGGCGGCAACCAGCAGCGCGGCTGTCAAGGTTGAAGTTGCGAATTTCATCGAATCACTCCCTGCATCGTTACGCCGAAGTGTGGGTGAAGAAAGCTGAATGCGGCTGCACAGGCACGGCTCCACGCTGAACCGTACCGCGGTGATCGCTCAGTTTCGCGGCGGTGGGGGCGCCAGCACGCTGCGATCGCCGTTGTGCTCGGCCGGGCTGACCACGCCGGCGGCTTCCATCGCCTCGACAAGCCGCGCGGCGCGGTTGTAGCCGATCTTCAGCCGGCGCTGTACGCCGGAGATCGACGCACGGCGGGTTTCGGTCACGATCTTGACCGCTTCGTCGTATAGCGGATCGGACTCGTCCCCTGCCCCGCCCCCTGCTTCGGGCAAACCGGTGGCACCCACGCTGGTGCCGTCGTACATGGTCTGCGCCTCTTCGAGCACGCCTTCGATGTAATCGGGCCCGCCGCCGCTCTGCTTCAGGTGCTCGACCACGCGATGCACCTCCTCGTCGCTGACGAAGGCACCGTGCACGCGTTCCGGCATCGCGGTGCCAGGTGGCAGGTACAGCATGTCGCCATGGCCCAGCAAGGTTTCCGCGCCGCTCTGGTCCAGGATGGTACGGCTGTCGATCTTGCTCGACACCTGGAACGCGATGCGGGTCGGGATATTGGCCTTGATCAGGCCGGTGATGACGTCCACGGACGGACGCTGGGTGGCGAGGATCAGGTGGATGCCGGCAGCGCGCGACTTCTGCGCCAACCGCGCGATGAGCTCCTCCACCTTCTTGCCAACGACCAGCATCATGTCGGCGAACTCGTCGATGAAGATGACGATGAACGGCAACGCTTCCAGTGGGCGTGGCGCCTCGCCAAGGTCCGCGTTGGGCTTGAACAGGGGGTCCATCATCGGTTGGCCGCTGTCCTGCGCGTCCTTGACCTTCTTGTTGAAGCCGGCGAGGTTGCGCACGCCCACCGCGCTCATCAGCTTGTAGCGGCGCTCCATTTCCGCCACGCACCAGCGCAGGCCGTTGGCGGCCTCCTTCATGTCGGTAACCACAGGCGCCAGCAGGTGCGGGATGCCCTGGTAGACACTCAGCTCCAGCATCTTCGGGTCGATCATCAGCATCCGCACGTCCTTGGCGGATGCCTTGTACAGCAGCGACAGCACCATCGCGTTGACCGCCACCGACTTGCCAGCGCCAGTAGTGCCTGCCACCAGCAGGTGTGGCATTCGGGAAAGATCGGCCACCGTCGGCCGGCCGCCGATGTCCTTGCCCAGCGCCAGCGTCAGCGGGCTTCCGGACTTGTCGTATTCCTTGCTGCGCAGCAGTTCGCTGAGATAGATCATCTCGCGATGGGTGTTCGGCGTTTCCAGACCGATCACCGACTTGCCGGGAATCACGTCGACCACGCGCACCGACTTCACCGACAGGCCGCGCGCGATGTCCTTGTCGAGCGACGATATCGAACTCACCTTGACGCCGGGAGCCGGCTGCACCTCGAAGCGGGTGATCACCGGGCCGGGATAAGCCCCGACCACCTCGGCATCGATGCGGAAGTCCTTCAGCTTGAATTCGATCTGCCGCGAAAGGGTCTCCAGCGTTTCGTCGCTGTAACCCTTGGGCTGTGGCTTGGGATCGTCGAGCAGCGCAAGCGGCGGAATGCCGGACCCGTCGCCCACGTGGAACAGCGGGATCTGCTGCTCGCGCTTGGCGCGGTCGCTCTTCTCCACCACCGGCGTGGCGGGCGGCTCGATCCTGACCGGCGCGCGCTTGGCCCGCAGTTCGGAATCGACCTTGCGGGATTCGCCGCGTTCCTCTCGTAGCGCGCGCGCCTCGCTCCACTCGCCGGCCTGCTGGGTGCCGCGCCGGAACAGCTTGTCGACTGCGCCAGGCAGGGCCAGGGTCCACTGCCCCACGCGGTCCATCACGGCAAGCCACGACAGGCCCGTAGCCAAGGTCACGGAAATGAGCAGCAGGCTGAGCAGGAACAGGTTGGCGCCCAACGCGCCGAACATCATGTTGAGGGAGTCGCCGACAAGTTGGCCAAGCAGCCCGCCGCTGCCCGCCGAGAGATCATTCGACCCAGCCACCCGCAGGTCGAGCAGTCCGCAACCAGCGACCAGGAATCCGACGATGCCCACCAGCCGCAACGCCGGCCCCAGGTCGGTTTCGCCGTCCCCATCGGTATCCATCCCGAACAGCGCGATCCACGCGATGGCGCCCAGCACCAGCGGCAGCACGAAGGCGATGTAGCCGGTCAGTGCCAGCAGCACGTCGGCGATCCACGCACCCACCCGGCCGCATGCGTTCTGGATGGGTGCGGTGATGCTGCCGGAATGGGACCAGCCTGGGTCGGCGGGCGAATAGGTGACCAGGCTTGCCAGCAGGAACAGCAACAGCGGTGCGATTGCGATCAGCGCAAGGTCGCGCCACAGGCGTTGCCGGCGCGGGTTCGCGCCGGGCTTGGCATTGGCCTGTTTCGATGCCGGCTTGCGGCCGGTCTTGCCGACATCGTTTGCCGTGCGCGCCACTTGTGATTGGGCCTCAGGAAGTTCCCCTAGGCCTTTGATAGTACGTCAAACTTTCATGTCTTGCAGCGCCGGATGCACGATTTTTCCGGCCTCGACGTTGATGCCCTTGACCAGCGCAGCGTTGTTGCGCCATTCGTTGCCGGACGCCAGCTTGTTGACCCACGGAAGGATGGCTGCGCAGATCGCCTGCGAGGAGGTCTGCGGAACCGCACCCGGCATGTTGGTCACGCAGAAGTGGGTCACGCCTTCCTCCACGTAGGTCGGCTCCTTCCAGGTGGTCGGGCGCGAGGTTTCGAAGCAACCGCCCTGGTCAATGGCGATGTCCACCACCACGCTGCCGTCTTCCATGTCGCGCAGCATCTCTCGGGTCATCACGTGCGGCGCCTTGGCACCGGTGATCAGCACCGCGCCGATGACCAGGTCGGCCTCTGCCACCTTGCGCGCCACCACGTCGTGGTACGGATACAGGGCGGTGACGTTGTTGCCCAGGCGCCGCGCTTCGTCCATGCGGTCCTGGCGGGTTTCGAACACGGTGACGTTGGCGCCTCCCGCCGCCGCCAGCGCGGCCGATGCGCTGCCGGCCTGGCCAGCGCCGAAGACCACCACGTTGCCGCGCTCGGTGGACGCCATGCCGCCCAGCAGCTTGCCCTTGCCGCCTTCCGGCAGGTGCAGCAGGTGGGTGCCGACCTGCACGCCGATCTTGCCGGCGATCACCGACATCGGCGCCAGCAGCGGCAGGTCCCCGTTCGGGAGTTCAACGGTCTCGAAGGCGACGCCGGTCAGCCCGATGTCCAGCAGCTGCCGGGTGAGCGTGGGCTCCGCTGCCAGATGGAGGTAGCAGAACAGCAGGTGGTCCTGCCGCAGCAGCGCGAGGTCGCCGGCGATCGGCTCCTTGACCTTCACGATCAGTTCGCCCTTCTCGTACAAGGCGGCCGCATCGGGGGCGATCTTCACGCCCAGCTTCGTGTAAGCCTCGTCCTTGAACCCGGACTTCAGGCCCGCGCCCTGCTCGATCCACACTTCGTGGCCGCGCTTGACCAGGTCGCCGGCGGCTGCCGGGACCAGTGCGATCCGCCCTTCCAGGGTCTTGGTTTCCTTGGGTACACCGATACGCATGGGTTGCTCCTGCAGTGGTCTGGGGTGGGCGATGGCGCTGCAGCGAACTGTTGCAGCGCTGCGCCTTGTGTCGGGTCGTCGTCGCCGCCAAGCTATGTGCACGCAGCGGAGACGCAATCCGCGAATTATAGAGCTTTGACTCCACGTGATGAATCCAACCAAGCACACCCGCCTGCTCATCCTCGGCTCCGGTCCCGCGGGCTGGACAGCCGCTGTCTACGCCGCCCGCGCCAACCTCAAGCCCGTGGTGGTGACGGGCATGGCCATGGGCGGCCAGCTGATGACCACCACCGAAGTGGACAATTGGCCTGGGGACCCGCATGGACTGATGGGCCCCGACCTGATGGCGCGCATGCAGGCGCACGCGGAACGCTTCGACACCGAGACCGTGTTCGACCACATCCACACCGCGGACCTGTCGCAGCGCCCGTTCCGGCTCAAGGGCGATTCCGGCGACTACACCGCCGACGCACTGATCATCGCCACCGGCGCGACCGCGAAGTACCTGGGCATTCCATCGGAGGAAACCTTCAAGGGCCGCGGTGTGTCAGCGTGCGCTACCTGCGATGGCTTCTTCTACAAGGACCAGGACGTGGCGGTGATCGGCGGTGGCAATACCGCGGTCGAGGAAGCGCTGTACCTGTCCAACATCGCCCGCAAGGTCTACCTGGTGCACCGCCGCGACACCCTGCGCGCCGAGAAGATCATGCAGGACAAGCTGTTCGCCAAGATCGAGGCCGGCAAGATCGAGCCGGTCTGGCACCACACGGTCGATGAAGTGTTGGGCAACGATGCCGGCGTCACCGGCATGCGGGTCAAGTCGATGCTGGATGGCAGCACCCGCGAGATCCCGGTGCACGGGTTTTTCGTTGCCATCGGGCATTCGCCCAACACCTCGCTGTTCGACGGCCAGCTGGCGATGAAGAACGGCTACCTCACCATCCAGACCGGCCTCGAAGGCGGTGCCACCCAGACGTCGGTGCCTGGTGTGTTCGCCGCCGGCGACGTGGCGGACCAGGTGTATCGCCAGGCGATCACCTCGGCTGGCTTCGGCTGCATGGCCGCGCTGGACGCCGAGAAGTTCCTGGACGAAGTCCACTGATGCTGGAGGCGCGCATCCACCGCGCGCTCTCCGAGATCCCCGAGGCAGACTGGGACGCGCTGCACGACGGCCGCAACCCGTTCGTTTCCCATGCCTTCCTGTCCGGCCTGGAAAGTACCGGCTGCCTGCGCGAGGAGTGGGGCTGGATGCCGGCGCATGTTGCCTTGCGTGACGGCGATGGCCTTGTGGCCGCGGCACCGGGCTACCTCAAGACCAATTCGCATGGGGAGTTCGTGTTCGACCACGCCTGGGCGCACGCCTACGCGCAACACGGACTCGACTATTTCCCGAAATGGCTGGGCGCGGTGCCCTACTCCCCCGTGACCGGCCCGCGCCTGCTCGCGCGCGACCAAGCCGGGCAGCGTGCGCTGCAGGACACCATTGCCGCGTTCGTGGTCGAGGCCGGCCTGTCGTCGGCCCATGTCAATTTCCATGATGCCGGCGACGAGGCCGCGTTCGGGCATCGAGCGCCAGGCGAGGAACCGGGCTGGCTGTTGCGCGAGGACATCCAGTTCCACTGGCGCAACGATTCCGGCTGGACCAGTTTCGATGACTTCCTCGCAGCGATGGATCACAAGCATCGCAAGAACATCCGCCAGGAACGCCGCAAGGTGCGCGATGCCGGCATCGCTTTCCGCGTGGTGCATGGCGATGAGGCGACCGAGGCCGAGCTGGTCGCCATGCACGGTTTCTACCTGCAAACGTTCGCCGAGTACGGCAACTCGCCGGCGTTGACGCTGGGATTCCTGCGGCACCTGGCCACCTCGATGCCGCGCCAGCTGGTGATCCTGCTCGCCGAACGCAACGGCTTGCCGATTGCCGGAGCACTGTGCCTGCGTGGAGGCGAAACGTTGTACGGACGCTACTGGGGCGCCGGCGAACTGCATGCAGGCCTCCATTTCGAGGCCTGCTACTACCAGGGCATCGAATACTGCCTGCGTGAAGGACTCACCGGCTTCGAGCCGGGTGCGCAGGGCCGGCACAAGATCGCGCGCGGATTCCTGCCGACGCTGGTGCGTAGCCGGCACTGGGTCGCGGACCCGCGGTTCGCGGCTGCATTGCGGGGCTGGTGCGCGGAAGAACGCCGTGGCGTCGGCCAGCAGCTGCTCCAGTTGCTGGCGCACTCGCCGTTCCGCGTCGAAGCGACGAAGTGAGCCTGCATATTGCCGAGCTGGGCAGTGGGGCGGACGCGCCGTTTCCGCCCGCGGAAAGTGCTCTCGCCTACCCCGATGGTCTGCTTGCCCATGGCGGCGACCTATCGCCGCGTCGGTTGCTCAGGGCGTATCGCAAAGGCATCTTTCCGTGGTTCTCGGAAGGCGAACCGATCCTGTGGTGGAGCCCGTCGCAGCGTGCGGTGTTTCGCACCGATGGTGTACATCTGTCGTCCCGGTTCAGGCGCGGGCTGCGTACATCGCGCCTCAGTGTGCGCGCGGATACCTGCTTCGAGCGGGTGATCGAAGCTTGCGCGGCGGCTCCGCGTGCGGGCCAGGCAGGCACCTGGATCACGCCCGGCATGGTCGGCGGTTACACGCAGCTACACCGCTTGGGGTACGCACACAGCATCGAGGTGTTCGACGGCCAGGAGCTTGTCGGCGGGGTGTACGGGGTGGCGATAGGTCGACTGTTTTGCGGCGAGAGCATGTTTTCCGCGCGATCGGGTGCGTCAAGTGTCGCCCTTGCGGCGCTTGCGCTGAAGCTGCATGCGTGGGGCTGGCCGCTCATCGATGCGCAGGTGCCGAACGACCATACCCGCCGGCTGGGTGTCGAGACCTGGCCCCGCGACGCGTACCTGCAGGCGCTGCGCGGGCTGCGCGATGCGCAAGAAGCGTCGGGTCCGTGGGTGGACAGGTTCGGCGAATTGCCCGCCGCTGCGCTGGCCAGCCCAGCGCCCGCTTAACGGGATTTTTGCAAGCGCCCTGCGCGCGTGTCAGAATGCCGCGCTGTCGAGCCGCGGTCGCGGCCCGGCATCTCGCAACAACGCAGGAATACAAGCCACAGTGGCAAAAGACGACGTCATAGAATTTGAAGGCACGATCTCCGAGACACTCCCGAACACCATGTTCCGGGTCAAGCTTGAGAACGGCCACGAGATCATCGCGCATATCTCCGGACGCATGCGCAAGAACTACATCCGCATCCTGACCGGCGACAAGGTCAAGATCGAGATGAC
>JAZKHR010000097.1:0-3733 GCA_040385305.1 Pseudomonadota bacterium | reverse complement strand
ACGTCCAGGTTGTGTTCGATCACCACGATGGTATTGCCGTCGTCGCGCAGCTTGTGCAGCACGGCCAGCAAATGCTCGATGTCGTGGAAATGCAGGCCGGTGGTGGGTTCGTCGAGGATGTACAGCGTGCGCCCGGTGTCGCGCCGGCTGAGTTCCTTGGACAGCTTGACGCGTTGCGCCTCGCCACCGGAAAGCGTGGTCGCCGATTGGCCGAGCTTGATGTAGCTCAGGCCCACGTCCATCAAGGTCTCGAGTTTGCGGGCAATGCTGGGCACCGGCTGGAACAGCTCCAGCGCGTCCTCGACCGTCATGTCCAGCACATCGTGGATGTTGTGGCCCTTGTAGCGGATTTCCAGCGTCTCGCGGTTGTAGCGCTTGCCGGCGCAGACGTCGCAGGCCACGTACACGTCGGGCAGGAAGTGCATCTCGACCTTGATCAGGCCGTCGCCCTGGCAGGCCTCGCAGCGGCCGCCACGCACGTTGAAGCTGAAACGTCCCGGGGCATAGCCGCGCGCGCGCGACTCCGGCACCTGCGCGAACATCTCCCGCAAGGGCGTGAACAGTCCGGTGTACGTCGCCGGGTTGCTGCGGGGCGTGCGCCCGATCGGAGACTGGTCGATGTCCACGACCTTGTCGAACAGGTCGATGCCCTCGACCGCGCGGTAGGGCGAATGGTGGTGCGAGGCGCCGTTGATCTCGTTGGCCGCCAGCGCGAACAGGGTGTCGTTGATCAGCGTGGACTTGCCGGACCCGGACACGCCGGTCACGGCGGTGAACAGCCCAGCGGGGATGTCCAGGTCGACATTCTTCAGGTTGTTGCCGGTTGCGCCGCGCAGCTTCAGCAACATCTTGGGATTCGGCTTGTGCCGGGTCTTGGGCACCTCGATCTTCTTGCGGCCGCTGAGGTACTGGCCGGTCACCGAGCGCGGCGCATTGAGCACGTCGGCGTAGCTGCCCTGGGCCACCACTTCGCCGCCATGCACGCCAGCGCCGGGACCGATGTCGACGATATGGTCGGCCAGGCGAATCGCTTCCTCGTCGTGCTCGACCACGATCACCGTGTTGCCGATGTCGCGCAGGTGGGTGAGGGTGCCCAGCAGCCGTTCGTTGTCGCGCTGGTGCAGGCCGATGGAGGGCTCGTCGAGCACGTACAAGACGCCCACCAGGCCCGCACCGATCTGCGAAGCCAGACGGATCCGTTGCGCCTCGCCACCGGACAGGCTGCCGGCGCGACGTTCCAGGGTCAGGTAATCAAGCCCGACATCCACCAAGAAGCGCAGGCGGTCGCCGATTTCCTTGACGATCTTGGTCGCGATCTCACCGCGCCAACCGGGCAGGGTGAGGGTCTGGAAGAATGCCAGGGCGGCGTCGATCGGCATCAGCACCACCTCCGACACCGGCCGTTCAGCGACGAACACATTGCGGGCGGAGGCGTTCAGGCGCGCGCCACCGCATTCCGTGCACGGGCGCTCGCTGATGTACTTGGCCAGTTCCTCGCGTACCGCGGAGGATTCGGTCTCGCGGTAGCGCCGCTCCAGGTTCGGCAGGATGCCTTCGAACTTGTGCTTGCGCTGGCTGCGGCCGCCGGCATCGGTGACGTAATGGAAGGCAATGGTCTCGCCGTTGCTGCCATGGAGCACGTGCTGGCGGTCCTTGGCCCGCAACTCCTGCCACGGCGTGTCCACGCTGAAGCCGTAGTGCTTGGCCAGAGACTGGATCAGCTGGAAGTAATAGATGTTGCGCCGGTCCCAGCCGCGCACTGCACCCGCGGCCAGCGACAGCTCCGGATGCACCACAACGCGCGCCGGATCGAAGAACTGCGACACGCCAAGGCCGTCGCATTCCGGGCACGCCCCCACGGGCGAATTGAACGAGAACAGCCGCGGTTCCAGTTCGGGCAGCGAGTAATCGCAGACCGGGCACGAGTACTTCGACGAAAACAGGTGCGGTGCCTGCGCCGGCTCGTCCATCGACTGCACGATGGCCATGCCCTCGCCCAGCTTCAGCGCGGTTTCGAAGGATTCCGCCAGGCGCTGCTTGATGTCGGCGCGCGGCTTGAAGCGGTCGATCACGGCGTCGATGCTGTGCTTCTGGCGCAGGCCCAGCGGCGGTACTGCATCGATCTCGTGGAGCCCGCCATTCACCCGCACCCGCACGTAACCTTGTGCGCGCAACTGCTCGAACACCTGGGTGTGTTCGCCCTTGCGTTCGCGGATCACCGGCGCCAGCAGCATCCAGCGCTGCTCGGCCAGGGCCGGGTCGGTTTCCATCGCCAGCACCGCGTCGACCATCTGGCTGACGGTCTGCGCTTCCAGCGGGAAGTGGTGGTCGGGACAGCGCGGGGTGCCCACGCGCGCGTACAGCAGGCGCAGGTAGTCGTAGATTTCGGTGATGGTGCCGACGGTCGAGCGCGGGTTGTGGCTGGTGGATTTTTGTTCGATCGAGATCGCCGGCGACAGGCCTTCGATATGGTCGACATCGGGCTTGTCCATCACGCTGAGGAACTGCCGCGCATAGGCCGACAGCGATTCCACGTAGCGGCGCTGGCCCTCTGCATAGATCGTGTCGAACGCCAGCGACGACTTGCCGGAGCCGGACAGGCCAGTGATGACGATCAGCTTGTCGCGCGGCAGGTCGAGGTCGATGTTCTTGAGGTTGTGCGTCCGTGCGCCGCGGATGCGGATGGTATCCATCGCCATGGGGGTGGCCGTCCTGCAGTGGGGGTAGGCCGCCGGCATGGGCAAGCCAATCGAAAATCGTAACGAGCCGTACATTTGGGGGCAAATGGCGGGATTGCCAGTCTCGTGAACCAGCGTCTCCTTGGCTGCGACGCAGGCGCCGCGCACCGGGGGTATGGCGCCGCCGCCTTATCCAGTCATCCACGACTGATGCGGCGGGCGCGGGCCATCCATGGCCCGCTCGGCGCCACACCCCCGGCACACGACGCTCCCGGGTCACGTCGCCGTTTGTAGGAAGGAGCGTGGCTTTGGCTTTCTCCGACGGCCGACACGCTGGGTTGAGCGTTCCGGGGTGGTGGAGGTGGCCCCGAGCAGGCCATGGATGGCCTGCGCCCGCGATTTGAGTCCTGGACGACTCGAATGAGCGGCAGGGCCACCCCCACCGCCCCGGAACGCGATGCGGGAAGTCGCGCACGCCCGACCTGAGTCCTTGACGACCTTAAGGAGCGGCGGCCCCACCCCGCCCGCCCCGGGTCGCGAAGCGGGAAGTCACGCCCATTTGACGCTAACCCACTGAAACACCTACAATTCCGCCCCTGTCCGGCCTCGATGTCGTACAGGGACAAGAATAACTACAGAAACCAGAGTCATAGGAAGCACAACCATGTACGCAGTTTTGGTCACCGGCGGTAAACAGTACCGCGTGATGCAGGGCGAAAGGCTCCGCGTCGAGAAGCTGGAAACCGAAGTCGACGGCGAGATCAAGTTCGACAACATCCTGATGCTGGGCGACAGCGATGGCGTGAAGCTTGGCGACGCGCTGAAGGGCGCACTCGTCAATGCCAAGGTCCTGAGCCACGGCCGCGCCGACAAGATCCGCATCGTCAAGTTCCGCCGCCGCAAGCACCATCGCAAGCAGATGGGCCATCGGCAGCATTACACCGAAATCGAGATCACCGGGATCAGCGGTCCCGGCGACAAGAACGATTCCAAGAAGAACTAAGGAGACGCAGTCATGGCACATAAAAAGGGCGTAGGCTCCTCGCGCAACGGCC
>JAZKHR010000096.1:0-7349 GCA_040385305.1 Pseudomonadota bacterium | reverse complement strand
CCCACCTGACCGTGGACGGCGGCCCTGCGATCTGGCACGGCTTCGTGAAGCCGTTCGTGTGGGCGGGCGAGGGCTACCAGGGCCAGTACCCCTTGCTGGTGTCCGACCGCTACCTGATCGTGGACGCGGCGCTGGCGCGCGCGCGCGAGTTGGATACCAATGCCATCGCCCACGGCTGCACCGGCATGGGCAATGACCAGGTCCGCTTCGACCTGGCGGTGAAGGCGTCGGGCGACTACCGCATCGTCGCCCCGATCCGCGAAATCCAGAAAGAGCACACCCAGACCCGCGCTTACGAGCAGGCCTACCTCGAAGAGCGCGGCTTCAGCGTGCGCAGCAAGCAGAAGGCCTACACCATCAACGAGAACCTGCTGGGGCTGACCATGTCCGGCGGCGAGATCGATACGTGGGAAGCGCCGGGCGAGGGCGCGCGCGGATGGTGCGCCAAGCGCGAACACTGGCCGCTCGAGCCGCTGCAGGTCACCGTGCGCTTCGCCGATGGAGAGGCGGTGGCGCTGGACGGCACGCCGTTGCCGGGCGCGCAGTTGCTGGCGCGGCTCAATACCATGTTCGCCCAGTACGGCGTCGGCCGTGGCATGTACACCGGCGACACCACCATCGGCCTCAAGGGCCGCATCGTGTATGAGGCGCCGGGCCTCACGGCATTGTTGGTGGCCCATCGCGCGCTGGAAGAGGCGGTGCTGACCAAGCAGCAGAACCGCTTCAAGCCTGAAGTTGCGCGCAAGTGGGTGGAGCTGGTGTATGAGGGCTTCTACCACGATCCGCTGAAGACCGACCTGGAAGCGTTCCTGGCGTCCACCCAGCGCATGGTCAATGGAGAAGTGGTGCTGGAAACACGCGGCGGCCGCGTCGATGCGGTGGCGGTGCGTTCCCCGCACATCCTCAACTCCAAGGGCGCGACCTACGCACAGTCCGCCGACTGGGGCGTGGAGGAGGCCGAGGGTTTCATCAAGCTGTTCGGCATGAGCAGCACGCTGTGGGCCCAGGTCAACGACGCCGGCAACGCCGCGGGTAACGACACCGATGGCTGAGTTGCTGCCGGACGTCCTGCGCCACCTGGAGGCGCTGGTGGGGTTCGATACGCGCAACCCGCCGCGCAACATAGGCACCGGCGGGATCTTCGACTACCTGCGTTCGCAGCTGCCGGATTTCCAGATCGAGGTGACGGATCACGGTGCGGGTGCAGTATCGCTGCTTGCGGTACGTGGGTCTCCGCGGCGGGTGTTCAACGTACACCTGGACACTGTGCCGTCTTCGCAAGCCTGGAGCGCCGATCCCCACACGCTGCGCATCACCGGCGAGCGCGCCATTGGCCTCGGCGCCTGCGACATCAAGGGCGCGGCAGCGGGCCTGGTGGCGGCGGCAAACGCCACGACGGGCGATGCCGCCTTCCTGTTTTCAAGCGACGAGGAGGCCAACGACCCGCGCTGCGTCGCGGCATTTCTTGAGAAGCACGCACGGGCCGGCGACCACGGGTTCGATGAGGCCGTCATCGCCGAGCCGACCCTGTGCGAAGCGGTCTTGGCCCATCGCGGGATCAGTTCCGTGCTGATGCGGTTCGAGGGCGAAGCCGGGCATGCCTCCGGCGCCAATGCGATCACCGCGAGCGCGTTGCACCAGGCGGTGCGCTGGGGCGGCCATGCGCTGGGTTTGGTGGAAGCCGAGTCGTATGCGCGCTTCGGTGGCCTGACCGGGCTGCGCTTCAACATCGGTCGCATCGAAGGCGGGATCAAGGCCAACATGATCGCGCCCAGCGCGGAATTGCGCTTCGGCTTCCGGCCGCTGCCTTCGCATGACATCGACGTCCTGCATGCACGTTTCCGCGAGTGTGCCGAGGGACCGGTGCAGTACGAGGAAACATTCCGCGGCCCGTCGCTGCCGTCGGCGGACGTGGCAGCGGCCGAGGAACGCCGGCTGGCCGCGCGCGATCTGGCCGACGCCATGCAGCTGCCGATCGGCAATGCCGTCGACTTCTGGACCGAGGCCTCGCTGTTCTCGCAGGCCGGCTTGACCACCTTTGTGTACGGCCCCGGCGACATCGCGCAGGCGCATACCGCCGACGAATGGGTGGCGCTCGAGCAGTTGCAGCGCTACGCCGCGTCCATCACCCGCATCCTTGGAAACACGACGACGTGACCCCGATGTTGAACAGCCCCAGCGTGCATGACCCGCAGACCCGCCAGACCATCGTGCGGCTGCTCTCGAGCATGGGCAGCGCCAAGGAAATCTCGCAGTACCTGAAGCGCTTCTCGCAGCTGGACGCGGCCCGCTTCGCGGTGGTCAAGGTGGGTGGCGCGGTGCTGCGCGATGACCTCGATGCGCTGGTGTCTTCGCTTGCCTTCCTCCAGGACGTAGGCCTCACACCCATCGTCATCCACGGCGCCGGCCCGCAGCTGGACGCGGAACTGGCCGCCGCCGGCATCGAGAAACACACCATCGATGGCTTGCGCGTGACCTCGCCGCAGGCACTGGCGATCGTGCGCCGCGTGTTCCATGCACAGAACCTCAAGCTGGTGGAAGCGCTGCAGGCCAGCGACACGCGCGCCACGTCGATCGTGTCCGGCGTGTTCGAAGCAGACTATCTCAACCGCGAGCGTTACGGCCTGGTCGGCGAAGTGAAACAGGTCGACCTGGCGCCGATCCAGGCCAGCCTGCAGGCCGGTTCGATCCCCGTGATTGCCTCGCTTGGCGAGACCGTGGGCGGGCAGATCCTCAACGTCAACGCCGACTTCGCCGCCAACGAACTGGTGCAGGTGCTGCAGCCCTACAAGATCGTGTTCCTCACCGGCACCGGCGGCTTGCTGGATGCCGATGGCAAGGTGATCGATTCGATCAACCTGTCCACCGAATACGAGCACCTGATGGCGCAGCCGTGGATCGAGGGCGGCATGCGGGTCAAGATCGGGCAGATCAAGGACTTGCTGGACGGGCTCCCGCTGGCGTCGTCGGTGTCGATCACCAAGCCGGCCGAACTGGCCAAGGAACTGTTCACCCACAAGGGATCGGGCACCCTGGTGCGGCGTGGCGAGCGCGTGCTGCAGGCGTCCCGCTGGGACCAGCTGGACCTGCCGCGGCTGCGCCAGCTGATCGAATCCGCGTTCGGCCGGAGCCTGTTGCCGGATTACTTCGAACGCACGCCGCTGCACTCGGCATATGTCAGCGAGAACTATCGCGCGGCGGTGATCCTCACCTCCGAGGATACGGGCGTGTACCTCGACAAGTTCGCGGTGCTGGACGACGCACAGGGCGAAGGACTCGGCCGCGCGGTGTGGCAGGTCATGCGCGATGCCAACCCACGCCTGTTCTGGCGGTCCCGCCACGGCAACCCGGTCAACCCGTTCTATTACGCCGAGTGCGACGGCTGCATCAAGCAGGCGGACTGGAAGGTGTTCTGGTACGGACTGGAGGGCTTCGACGAGATCGCGCAGTGCGTCCGCCATTGCCAGGCGAGGCCTGCCACGCTCACGGACCATCCAGCCGGCGAGCTTTCCGATGCAGGGTGAATCCAAGCCGATCCGGCTCGGCATCGTGGGCGCGCGCGGGCATGTGGGCGCCGAACTGATCCGCCTGGTGGCTGCGCATCCGCGTTTCGAGCTGGCCTATGTGTCCTCGCGCGAATTGACCGGCCAGCGCGTGTCCGACCACAGCGATGCAGGCCACGGCGACCTGCGCTACACCGCACCCAGCAGCGAGGCCCTGCCCACGCTCGGCGCCGATGCTGTGGTGCTGGCGTTGCCGAACGGCAAGGCGGCAGGCCTGCTCCATGCATTCGATGAGGCGGGCGTCGACCCGGTGATCATCGACCTGTCGGCCGACTTCCGTTTCGATCCGTCCTGGTATTACGGCCTGCCGGAACTGACCCGCAACCTGTACGCAGGCGAGCGCCGGATCAGCAACCCCGGCTGCTATGCCACCGCGATGCAGCTGGCCATCGCGCCGATGCTGGGCGTGCTGGACGGGCCGGTGCAGTGCTTCGGCGTGTCCGGGTATTCCGGCGCGGGCACCACGCCATCCGACAAGAACGACCCCATCAAGTTACGCGACAACCTGATGCCTTATGCGCTTGCGGGCCACGTACATGAGCGCGAGGTCAGCCATCGGCTGCACCACGCGGTCGAGTTCATGCCGCACGTGGCACCGCACTTCCGCGGCCTGACCATCACCGCCAACCTGCACCTGTCGATCGCGTTACAGATCGAGGACGTGCTGTCGCGTTACCAGGGCCTCTACGCCAACGAGCCGCTGGTGCGCGTGGTGGACGAGGCGCCGTGGGTGAGCCGCATCGCGGGCCGGCATCATGTGGACATCGGCGGCTTCGCGCTGGGCGGCGACGGCAAGCGCCTGGTCGTGGTGGCCACCGAAGACAACCTGCTCAAGGGCGCAGCGACGCAGGCGGTGCAGAACCTCAACCTGGCGTTCGGGTTGGACGAATTCGCGGGCATCCCGCTGGGTGCCCAGACGAGGGAGGCAAGCGCATGAGCGACCTGCTGTGGCAAAAGCCGGGCGTGACGGTAGACGCCGCGATCCAGGCGTTCCTCGCCGGCGACGACGTGGTGCTGGACCGCGAATTCTTCCTGTACGACATCAAGGCCAGCCGCGCGCATGCACAGGGCCTGCAGCGGATCGGCATGCTCACCGCCGCGGAACTGGACGGCCTGCTGCGCGAACTCGACCTGCTCGCCGGCGATTTCCGCAGCGGCACCTTCATGCTCGACGAGCGCTTCGAGGATGGCCATTCCGCGATCGAGGCGCGCCTGACCGAACGCCTGGGCGAGGCCGGCAAGAAGATCCATGCCGGACGCAGCCGCAACGACCAGGTGCTGGTGGCGACCCGCCTGTGGCTGAAGGAAAAGCTGGCGCGCGTGGCCGAGCTGTCACGCGAGGTGGCGGCGATTGCGCTGGAGCGCGCTGAAGCGGAATCGGCTATGCCCATGCCGGGCTACACCCACCTGCAGCGCGCGGTGGTGTCGTCGGCGGGCATGTGGTGGGCCGGCTGGGCCGAGGCCTTCATTGACAACGCGCAACGTGCTGGTGACACCCGCGCCCTGATCGACGCCAATCCGCTCGGCACGGCCGCGGGCTATGGCGTCAACCTGCCGCTGGACCGCGACTTCACCACCGAGGCACTTGGCTTCGGCAGGCTGCAGGCGTCACCTCTGTACGCGCAGCTCTCGCGCGGCAAGTACGAACTCGCCGCGCTGGAAGCGCTGGGCGGGGCGATGCTGGACCTTCGCCGCCTCGCTTGGGACCTGTCGCTCTTCGCCAGCGCGGAATTCGCCTTCATCGCGCTGCCGCCGCAATACACCACCGGCAGCTCGATCATGCCCAACAAGCGCAACCCCGACGTCATCGAACTGATGCGCGCCAGCTACGCCAGCGTGGCGGCGGCGAAGTGCGAGATCGAGCAGCTGCTGTCGCTGCCATCCGGCTATCACCGCGACCTGCAGGTGAGCAAGGGCGCGTTGTTCCACGGCTTCGGCAAGGGCCTGCAGGCCCTCGCGCTGCTACCCGACCTGCTGCGCAACTTGGTGTGGAAACCCGAGGCGATGCGCGCGGCGCTGGAGCCCTCGATGTACGCCACCGACCTCGCCGTCGACCTGGCCCGACAGGGCCTGCCATTCCGCGATGCATACCGCGAGGCCGCCGATCCGGCGCGCTGGGCGGCAGGTGATGCGGCCGCCAGCCTGGCGGCGCGGGTATCGCCGGGTGGGGCGGCGGATCTGCGCCTGCCTGTGCTGCAACGGCGTCTGGCGGGCCTGCCTGACCGCCCGTGATGCAGGTCCTGTTTCTGTAGCTCGTCGAACGGACATACCGGACACTGTTCCGTATTCCATGTGAGCAAACAGTTTGCCGGTGATCGTAAGCTTCTCTTGCGAGAGCGTGGGGGAGGTCGGGTACTATCAAAATCGTCGTTTTAGTCGCTGTAGAACGTCTTGCCTGGCGGCCTGGGTGCTCGTGTGCGCGGAGGCTGCGTCATCGATTTGGCCAGCCACCGCTACGCGCTCACAGCCGCACCAGGATCTTGCGCGCGAGCCGGTGATGGTGGTCGCGGGGTAGCACTCAACACGTTCGCGGGGGAAATGTATGTTTTTCGCAAGAATGACCTTGGCTCTTTCTGGCCTTCTGGTGGTTGCATCTTGCCAGGGCGTCCTGGCGCCGGAATCTTCCCTCCCGGTGGAAAAGTACGGGCCCAACGAGAACCTGATGTTTGGGGAGGATTTCAATTCCGGGCAGCTCGACCGATCCATCTGGAACGTGATCGGCCCCGAGTTCTGGGTGAACAACGAACAGCAGGCGTATGTCGATACGCCCGAGACCATCCGCTTCTTGCCGGCAGGCAGCGTGGAGGGGGCAGACGGCGGCGTGCTGGTGCTGCAGCCGAACTACAGCAAGGACTACAGGACGCCTGGGGGGCGGACAGTCGATTTCGTTTCAGGCCGCATCGAGTCGAAAGGCAAGTTTGAGTTCACCTATGGCCGGGCGGCTGCACGCATCAGGATGCCCGATGCCGCGGGGGTATGGCCTGCCTTCTGGTTGCTTGGAAACGGGTCGTGGCCGAATACCGGCGAAATCGACATCATGGAATACGTGGGGGAAGCCGACTGGACCGGTGTTGCGCTGCATGGCGACGGATATTCCGGTGAAACGCCGTTGGTCGACAAGCAGTTTTTCCTGCCCGGGACCGACGTCACCCAGTGGCACGAATATGCCGTTGAATGGACGCCGGACCAGATCCTGTTCAAGGTCGATGGCAGGCTGACCTATCGCGCAACGCGCGCCATGGTGGAGCATTACGGAAAATGGAGCTTTGACAACCCCAAGTACCTGATCCTGAATTTCGCACTTGGCGGCGCATATCCTCTCAAGACGAACGGCATCGAAAAGCCTTACTCAGGCTTGCCGGCCTCGACTGTCGAAAAGATCAAGCGGGGCGAGATTGCGATGTATGTGGACTGGATCCGCGTATACGGCAACAAGCTGCAGCGATAGCCCCATCGCAGTGGGTGTTTCGCGGGTGGCGCTGACATCGGTCCCCGAACACCTTGCCGTGCGCTTGGCAGGGTGTCGGAGTAAAGATGTGGTCTAAGCCACGGCGGTGGGCATCACGTGGGCGTCGCCGCACAGTGCCTGGCGATGAAGTCGGCATGGCTGGGCATGACTTTCACGCACTTGGCGATGACTTCTTCGACATGGCCCACATACGCTGCCACATCGGCTTCGGGCCGCAAGTCGGCGAAAGGGTGGTAGGCCTTGGGGCGCATGCGCTGGCCCACCATCACCTGCAGCCAACTCGGGTCGGCGAACAACTCCATGCCGTCGCGCTGGAT
>JAZKHR010000095.1:0-11472 GCA_040385305.1 Pseudomonadota bacterium | reverse complement strand
CGGCGCTGGTGGCCACGGATCCGCGCTACCTCGGCAAGTACGGTTTGGCGCGCAAACGCCTTGCGGGCGCCATCGGCCTGTCTGGACCTTACGATTTCGCGATCACCGGCGACCTGGTGCAGGTGTTCGGTCCGCGGGCGCAGTGGCCCCAGGCGCAGGCAGTGAATTTCGTCGATGGCGGGGAACCTCCATTCCTGCTGGTACATGGCAGCAAGGATGGCGTGGTGGAAACCCGCGACAGCGTGCAGTTGGCGGGCTTGTTGCGTGCGAAGAAGGTCGCCACACGGCTGGTGTTGCTGCCCGATGGCGGCCACAGCACCCCACTTGCCGGGCTGTATGACCCGCAGCGCGCGCCCGAGGTGCTGCCAGCCATCCTGGATTTCATCGCCGCGAAGCCGCCCGTCAGGACTCCAGCTGGCGCGACGGGTCGGTAAGTTCCAGCTCGCGCAGGATCACCCCGGCCTGGGTGCGGTTGCGCACGCCGAGACGTTCGAAGATCGCAGTCAAGTGGGCCTTGACCGTGCGTTCCTGCACGTCGAGGCGGTCGGCGATCTGCTTGTTGAGCAGGCCTTCGGCAACCAGCGCCAGGACCCGGAACTGCTGCGGCGACAGGCTGGCCAGGCGCGCGGCAAGCGCGGCATCGCCGGGCGATGACTGCGCGCGCGCCACCGACGCGCGCAGCGGCGCCGGCAGCCAGGTTTCGCAGGCCAGCACAGTGCGGATCGCGTCGCGCAGTTCATCCAGGCCTGCGCTTTTCGGCAGGTAGCCCGCGGCGCCGTGGTCAAGCGCACGCCGCACGACGCGTGGATCGTCGTTGGCGGAAACGACGATCACCGCGACACCCGGATACTGCGCGCGTACCGCGGCCAGCCCGGCCAGGCCGTGGTTGCCGGGCATGTGCAGGTCCAGCAGGACCAGGTCGATCTGCGGCTGCGCGTCCAGCGTGGCCAACACCGTCTCCAGCGAACCCGCCTCGTGCAGGTCGACCTCGCCCAGCGCATCCCGCGCCGCTTGCCGCAGGGCAGCGCGAAACAGCGGGTGGTCGTCGGCAATCAGCAGCGAGGCCATGGCGTTATTGCGCGGTCCAGCCGCCATCCACTGGCAGCGATGCGCCGGTGATGTTGTGCGCCTCGCGCCTGCACAGGAACACCGCCAGCGCGGCGATCTCCGCGGGCAGGGTCATGCGCAGGCTTGGCTGCTTTTCCGCCAGCAATGCGCGCACGCCGTCATCGCGGCTGCCGCCGGCCATGCGTGCCTCGATCTGCGGTTCGATCAGCGGCGTTTCCACCCAGCCCGGGCAGATGCAGTTGACGGTAATCCCGCCGGACTCGCGCGACCCCTGCGCGGCGTACTCCAGCGCCGCCACCTTGCTCAGGCCGACGATGCCGAACTTGCTGGTCACGTATGGCGCCTTGTCCTTCGAAGCCACCAGCCCGTGCACCGAGGCTACGTTGACCACCCGCCCATAACCACGCGTGGCCATGCCGGGCAATGCCGAGCGCATGGTGTGGAACGCCGCCGACAGGTTGATGGCGATGATGTCGTTCCACTTCTGCACCGGCATTTCCGCCAGCGGAACCGCGTGCTGGATGCCGGCGTTGTTGACCAGGATGTCGATGCCGCCGCCGGACCAAGTGGAGAGTTCGTCCATCATCGTTTCGATGGCGCTGGGGTCCCGCAGGTCGGCACCGAAATGGCGGGTGCCGCCACCGCCTGCGGCATCGACATCGGCGACGGCGGATGCGATCTGCTCGGCGCTGCCAAGTCCGTTGACCGCTACCTTCGCCCCGGCCGCAGCCAGTGCGGACGCGATGGCAAGGCCAATGCCGGAGGTGCTGCCGGTCACCAGCGCGGTGCGGCCTGCGAGGAAGTTGTCGTTCATTGGGGGTCCTGGAGCGGCTGCTGCATTGCATCACGGTGCGCATACGCTAACAGGCGCCACCCATCGATGGCAGGAATCGACGTGGTACGAAGGTACGATGCGGCCACGCGCGGGGCGGCGTAAGGTCGGGGCATGAACACACTCCGGAATTGCGCCTGGCTTGCGATGACCGCGCTGCTCGCTGCGTGCGCCAGCACGCCATGGTCCAACGCGGATGCCCACATGTTCAGCCAGCCACGCAGTACCGAGCATCGCGGCGCCGACGACCTCCTGACCGGCGGCCTGGGCCTCGCCGGCCTGCGCGCGCCGCAGCCCCCCGCCTTCGCCAACAGCGACGCGCCCATGCCGGCTGAACTTCGTCGACGCGCGCTCTGGGCCAACTGGCGCGGGATCGCCGACCTAGCCCCCGGCGGTGGCTTCGGTGATGTCTACGGCGGCAGCCTTGCGCCAGTGCCCGGTCGCGAGTTCAGCGCCTTTGCCCAGATACCGGGTGCGAAACAGCCGCATCGCGTGCTGCTGCAGCTGCCGGATGGGTTCGATGCCGGCAAGCGCTGCGTGGTGGTAACGGCATCGTCTGGCTCCCGCGGCATCTACGGCGCGATCGCGGTGGCGGGTGCCTGGGGTTTGCCGAAGGGCTGCGCAGTCGGCTACACCGACAAGGGCGCGGGCACGGATTATTTTGATCTCGATGGTGGGCAGGGCATCACGGCGGATGGCACCGTCGGCGCGGCGGGCAATGGGTTGGCTTTCGCGCCATCGCCAGCCGCCGGGCAGGGCGTGGCTTACAAGCATGCGCACTCGCAGGACAACCCGGAGGCGGATTGGGGCCGGCATGTGAAGCAGGCGGTGGAGTTCGCGCTGGCATCGCTCACCGAGGCATTGCCGGCGCAGGCACCTTTCACGTTCGCCAACACACGCGTCATCGCGGTCGGCCTGTCCAACGGCGGCGGCGCAGTGCTGCGTGCGGCTGAACTCGACGGCGACTGGCTGGATGCGGTGGTTGCGGGCGAACCCAACGTGCTGGCGACAGCCAAAGGTGCGCGCAGCCTGTACGACTACACCACCGAAGCCGCGTTGCTGATGCCCTGCGCCTTGCCGCAGCTCGGCATCCCGGCGATGCCCGGGCTTGACGCGAAATGTGCGGCATTGGCTGCGCGCGGTGTCATCAGCGGTAGTGGTGTCGACGCGCAACAGAAGGATGCCTTGGCCAGGCTTCATGCTACCGGCTGGACCGATGCCGCCCTGCGCGCCGGATCGATCAGCGTGGCGTTCGACCTCTGGCGCGCGGTCGGGGTGGGCTACGCCTCCGCCTACGGTCGCTATGCCCTTGACGCGCATCCTTGCGGCTATCGCTACTCGGCGCTGGACGCGAACTTCACGCCGCGCGCCGCCACCGCCGGCGAACGCGCGGCATGGGTCGCGGATGCAAGCGGCATCCCGCCGGGCGCGGGGGTCGGCATCGTCGATCCGCAGCCGCTCGCGGCGATGGGCCTCGACGGCCTGTCCTGCTTGCGCGCCTTGTGGACCGGGCGGGGCGCGGATGCGCATCGGGTGCGCGCGGGTGCGGAGGAGACCCGAGCCGGCCTGCCTCGCGCGGGCCTTCCGATCGTGGTCATCCATGGCACCGATGACGGCCTGGTGCCGCAAGCCTTCAGCAGCGCACCTTACGTGGCGATGGCAAAAGCCGGCGGCCGCGATGTTCGCTACTGGCAGGTGCGCAACGCCCAGCACTTCGATGCGTTCCTCGGCTTCCCGCAATATGGTGCGGTGTATGTGCCCCTGTTGCCGTATGTGTATGCGGCGCTGGACCGGGTCGATGCATACCTCGATGGCAAGGGCGCATTGCCGACGGACGCACTGATCGGCACCGTCCCGCGCGCCGGCAAGCCGCTGCAGGCCGCCAACCTGGCAATGCCGCGCTGAGCATGCGTTGCCGGCTTCACGCCCGATTTGGCAGGCTGTGCCATCTGTCTTGGAGTCGCCGATGAGCATGCCGTCCAAACCCCGCCACTTTTCGATGCTGCGTGATTTCCACCTGGCCGACTGGTTCACGCTGGCGAATGCGTTCTGCGGCACCGGGGCGATCTTCGCGGCCATGCGCTTCCTGCAGGAAGGCGGCGTGCACGACCTCCTGATCGGCATGGCGTTGATCCCGCTGGCCTTCGTGTTCGATGCGTTCGACGGAAGCATCGCCCGCTGGCGCAAGGTGGCGAGCACGTTGGGCCGCGAACTGGATTCGCTGGCGGACGTCATCTCGTTCGGCGCGGCCCCCGCCGCGCTCGGCTACGCGTGCGGCATGCAGGGCGGCTGGGACTGGATCGTGCTGTCGTTCTTCGTTTGCTGTGGCGTGAGCCGGCTGGCCCGCTACAACGTGACCGCCGAGCAGTTGTCCGGCGACGAGGGCAAGGTCCGCTACTTCGAGGGCACCCCGATCCCAACCAGCACCGCCATCGTCGGCCTGCTTGCCGCGGCAGCGCTCACCGGAAACATCGGCAATGACCTGTGGGGCGGCATGATCCAGCTCGGACCGTGGCAGCTGCATCCGCTGGTGCTGGTGTACGCGCTGTCCGGCTCGCTGATGATCAGCAAGACGCTGCACATCCACAAGCCCTGAATTTCCCCTGCGTGCGGGGCGCCGCGATGGCGGCGCAAGAGGCACGTTGCTAGCATGCAGGACCAATTGGAGGATGCATGGCCGGCAACGACGCAAACGACTTCGAGGCGCTGGCGCGCCAGTACTGGGGCGCATGGGGCGACGCGATGCGCGGCGCAGCCCCGCAGCAGGCTGCGCAGTCCGGTGCACAGGGTTGGCAGGATGCGATGAACGCCTGGTCCGGCAGCATGGGCGGCGCGGCGAATCCGTTCGCCAACGTGCTCGACCATTTCAAGAGCCAGCAAGGCGGGTGGTTTGCACAGATGCAGCAGGTGGCCGCGCAATTCGCCGGCCGCAACCACAGTCCGCAGGACGTGGTGCAGGCATGGAAGCAGGCCCTCGGTGGTGCAGCAACAAATCCATTCGCGCAATTGTTCGACGGCATGCGCGGTCCCGGCCTGGAAGGACTCGAGCAATGGAACGCGGCTGCGGCCCCTTGGCTACAGGGCATGCGCGGCGAAGCGAATTCGATGCTGGCCATGCCGGCATTCGGGTTCACCCGTGAGCACCAGGAGCGAATGCAAGGCGTGGCGCAGGCGCAGATGCGCTGGCAGGACACGCTGTCCGCCTACAACGAGCTGATGGCGAGGAGTTCGCAGCACGCATATTCGCGCTTCGAGACCAAGCTGATGGAGCACGAGGAACCCGGTCGCCAGATCGGCAGCGCGCGTGCGCTGTTCGACCTGTGGATCGACGCCGCCGAAGAGGCCTATGCGGAAACCGCGCTGTCGCTGGAATACCGCAAGGCGTACGGCGCCATGGTCAATGCGCAGATGGAGCTCCGCGCCAGCCTGCAGGCCATCGCGGAACAGACCGCCGGCACCCTGGGACTGCCGGGTCGCGGCGAGCTGGACAGCGCACATCGCAAGATCGCCGAACTCGAACGCCAGCTGCGGCGCATGCAGCGCAGGGCGGAAGACGATGCCGCTGCGCCGGCGCCAGCGAAACCCGCCTTGCGCCACGCGCCATCTCCCAGGCGCGCCCCGGTGAAGCCCGCTGCAAAGTCCGCGGCAAGCAAGGCCATCAAGCCTCCGGCGAAGAAAGCCATCAAGGCGCCCGCACGCAAGCCCGCCAGCAGGAAGCGCTGAACATGAGTGGACCCCTCAACATCACCGCCGAGTCCCTGGCGGAGGAAGCTGGCAAGCTGCAACGCAAGCTCGGCGCCGGCCTGCAGACGCTCCGCAACATGGACGAGGTGCATTACGGGGCCACCGAGCGCGAGGAAGTGTGGCGCGACGGCAAGGTGGTGCTGTATCGCTACCGCGGCGCCCGCACGCCCACCGCCAAGGTACCCATGCTGGTCTGCTACGCGCTGGTCAATCGGCCTTACATGGTCGACCTGCAGTCCGACCGATCGCTGGTCAAGGGCCTGCTCGAGCGCGGCGAAGATGTCTACATCATCGACTGGGGCTACCCGGACCGCTCGGACAGGTTCCTGACCCTTGAGGACTACATCCAGCGCTTCCTCGGTGGCGCGGTGGACTACCTGCGCAAGGTCCATCAGCTTGATGCGGTGAACCTGCTGGGCATCTGCCAGGGCGGGGTGTTCTCGCTGTGCTACGCCGCGTTGAACCCGGCCAAGGTGCGCAACCTGGTGACGATGGTCACGCCGGTCGACTTCCACACCAGCGACAACATGCTGTCGAACTGGAACCGCGAGATCGACGTCGACCTGCTGGTCGACACGCTCGGCAATATCCCGGCCGACATGATGAATCTCACCTACCTGATGCTGAAGCCGTGGCGGTTGTTCGCGCAGAAGTACGTGGGCATGGTCGACATCCTCGACGACAAGAAGGCGATGGAGGATTTCCTGCGCATGGAGAAGTGGATCTTCGATTCTCCCGACCAGGCCGGCGAGGCCTTCCGCGAATTCAACACCCAGTTCTTCCAGGGCAACGGTTTCGTCAAGGGCGGCGTACGCATCGGCGACGAAGACGTGCACCTCGGCCTGGTCGAAATGCCGATCCTCAACATCTTTGCCGAGCAGGACCACCTGGTGCCGCCGGATGCGTCGCGCGTGCTGCGCGACCTGGCCGGCACCGACGACTATACGGAGCTGTCGTTCAAGGGCGGCCATATCGGCATCTATGTCTCCGGCCGCGCCCAGCAGCAGGTGCCGGACACCATCCACGACTGGCTGGCCAAGCGCTCGCGCTGAACATGCAGGCCATGCCGCGCTGGCTGCTGCGCTGCCTGCAGGCGCTGGGCATGGCGTGGACATTGCCGAACACCGTGCTTGGCCTGCTTGTCGGCACCTTCGCCATGGCCCGCGGCGCGCATGCGCACGTGCGGCCGCGCGACCTCGCCATCGTTTTCCACGGCGTCAAGATGGGGCCGGGAGGCGCCATGACCTTGGGCAACGTGATCCTGCACACCGGGGCCAGCCTGGACGAGCCCTGCGTGACCTACGCGCATCGCGCCGGCTTTGGTGACGAGCCGCCGATCCTGCTCGCCGACCACGAACGCGCACACGTCTATCAGTACATGGTGTTGGGCGCGTTGTTCCTGCCCCTGTACTTGTTGTGTGGCGGGATCAGCGTGCGCAACCGATTCGAGCGTGCGGCAGATCGCTACGCGTTGTCGGGCCGAGGTTGGTGGCCCTGGACTGCCTATTCCCACCCAGCCGACCAACGGTCTCTCTGAATGGGTGGCGATTAGCCAATTCCTAACGCGTGCCGGCGTAACGTGCAGGTGTCGGGGAAAAACTTCGCGGCTTCGTAAAGAAGCCAAGAAAAATCGCTCCGACGACCAAGACCCGGTCCCCTCCAGGCATTCGCCCGCGAGACCGGGTCTTCTTTTGGGCCGGCCGGCCTCGCGAACCGCCCAACAAAAAAGCCACGCATCGCGTGGCTCTTCTGCATGGTGCCGGAGGGGGGACTCGAACCCCCACACTATCACTAGCGGCGGATTTTGAGTCCGCTGCGTCTACCGATTCCGCCACTCCGGCGCGGACGCGAAGTATAGCCGAGCGGGCGCCTCAGGCTGCCTGGTCGGTGAGCATTTCACTGGGCACGCGCTCGAACCATTCGCCATCGCACGGGGCGAACTTGGAGCAGCAGGCCATGGGTGCCTTGTAGATGTGCAGCGACACCGCCACCACGTCGGGGCTGGTGTTGCGGATGGTGTGGTATTCGTGGGGCGGGATCAGGCTGCCGGCGCTGCCCGGCCCCGCGTGCATGCCGCCGGCGGCGCGGAAGCGGTAGCGCTCGCCATTGCGTTCGAGCAATTCGTACTGGACGATCTCCAGCGATCCGTCCCACACGCCTTCCACGCACCACAGCCCGGAGTGGTCGTGCAGCGGTGTGCCCTGGCCCGGTCCCCAGGTCATCGCCACCACGCTGTATCCATGTTCCGGGCTGCGGTACAGCTCGCGGCGCGCGTAGTGGTCGACGATGGGTTCATGCACGCAGGCGGGCAGCTCCACGTCGTGGTCGCGGATCAGCGCGCACAGGCTGTAACGCAGGGCCGCGGTCACCGCGTGTTCGTCCCCGCTGGCAACCGCTGCATCGATCGCGTCAACGAACTTGGCCTGGCCTGGGAAATCGACGGGCGTGCAGCAGTTTTCGTCCATGGCCCGGATTTTATGCCAGTCCGGGCTGCGGCGCCTCGTCGAGGGCATTCAGGAACCCGGCAACCGCTGGCCCGAAACGCTCGATGTCAACCAGGAAGGCGTCGTGGCCCTGGGGCGACTCCAGCGGGAGGAAGCTCGCGTGGGTACCGCCCGCGCGCAGGCCATGGGCGATCTGTTCCTGCTGCTGCAGCGGAAACAGGATGTCGGTGGCGACGCCGATCGCCAGCGAGCGCTCCAGTGTGATTCCGGCCAACCCGTCCATGACGTCGCCGGCGCAGGCCTCGCCGAGGTCGAACCAGTCCATCGAGCGGCTCAGGTACAGGTAGCAATTCGGGTCGAAGCGACGCACGAAACGCCTCGCATGGCCTTCCAGGTAGCTTTCCACCTCGAACTCCATGCCGAAGGGGTCCTCGCCGATGCGGCGATCGGAGTCCAGCCGCACGCGCCCGAAGCGGCCATCCCACTCCAGCGCGGACCGGTAGGTGATCACCCCCAGCTTGCGCGCCATGCGCATGCCGGATTCCGGGTAGGCATCGTCGCTGTAGTTACCGTTGTTCCAGAGCGGATCGAGGCGGATCGCCTCGCGCTGGAGGGAACGGATCGCGATCGAGAAGGGCAGCGCACGCGCCGCGCCGGAAATGTTGACGTGGCTGCGGGCAAGGCCGGCGTGCCGCTGCAGAAGCGCCAACGCGGTCATGCCGCCCATCGAATTGCCGATCACGCAGGCCAGGCGCTGAATGCCGAGTTCGCGCACGACGTGGGCCGCCGCATCGGCGCCGTCTTCCACCGACAACTCCGGAAACGCCAGGCGGTAGCGCTCGCCAGTAGCGGGGTTGATCGACGCCGGCCCGGTCGAGCCCTTGCAACTCCCCAGCGCGTTGACGCAGATCACGAACCAGCGATCGGTGTCGATCGGTTTGCCAGGGCCCAGCATGGGTTCCCACCAGCCCGGTTCCGCATTCGCCTGGCTCGAGGCCGCGTGTGCGTCCGGAGACAGTCCGGTCAGGACGAGCACTGCGTTGTCCGCGGCAGTGTTGAGCGTGCCCCAGGTTTCATAGGCCATGCGCGCGTCAAGCAACGCCCCGCCGCGCTTCATCGGGAAGGGCGAGGGCAGGTTGCACCACTGAGTGCCTGGCGGGATGAATTCGGTCATGCCGCAAGTGTAGCGGCCAGCTGTTTCTGTCGGTGCGCCGCTTCAGCACGCGGAAATCCCGACCCCCAGCCGGGCGTCGGACTGGTATCGACTCTGCGGCCAACTGGCCGCATCGTGATTCGAACACTGCGTCCAGACCCTTGCCATGGATGGGGCGGAGAAATTTCAGCGACGCGGCTTTGCGCTTTAAAGACGGCTGACCAGGCGTTCGATCAGTGCCGGGTTCGTCACTTTCCTCACCCTCGAGTGGGCCATTTTTCTGCACAGGAAATCCGCTTGTGCACCACCCACCCAAACCTCTGCGTCGCCGCCCAGCAACGCGACGAGTGCGGTGATGTCTTCCAATGCGCTGTCGGCCAGGCCCGAGTCTACGCAGCTGATTGCCACGGCCTTTGCACCCAGCTCCTCTGCGAGCCTGGCAAGGTCGCGCGCCGGCAAATCGGTTCCCAGGTAAAGCAGGGGAGCACCGGCTCCGTAGGCGAGCAACGCCGCCATCAACAACCCCAGCTCGTGATGCTCGCCAGGCAGCGTTGCGAACAGCAGCTTCGGCCCGGTCTCGCTGGGGCGCGGATTGAGGATGGCGATCATGCGCGCTCGCAGCAGGCTGCTGAGCATTCGCTCCTGTGCGATGTCCAGCTGGCCGTCGACCCAACGCTTGCCCACCAGCGTAAGTAGCGGCGAGATGACCCGTGTCACCAGGATCGCCAGGGGCAGCGTCGCAATGGCCACCGAAAGCAGTCGGTCCAGCGTACCGATGCGGTAACCGATCACCGCCTCCAGCATCTGCTCGCTGAGCACCTCGACGCCGCCGTAGCCGATCTGCGATGACTCGTTCAACAGGTCGTCGAGCGCCGCGTCGGCGAGCGGAGCCAGGCGGCGGATCGGATGGCCCCGCTCGGTGAGGCGCTGCAGGCGGGTCAGTCTCTCGATCATGCCGGCGTCGTAGACACGGCGTCCGGCCTCGTCCCGGAGGGGATCGACCACCGCGTGTCGCCGTTCCCACGCACGGAGGGTGCCCGGGGTTAGCCCGGTCATGCGTGCAGTCGTGGTCACACTGTACATGGCACCAATGTACAACATTCGTACAAGTGCTTGTTTAACCTTCGCATGACCTCTTGGCCACCATCCTTCGGCGACCTAAACAACCCCTGCAAGGAGTGAATCGTGACCCATCCAGCCCTGACGAAATCGGTCGTGATCGCAATTGCGCTGCTAGGCGCCGCCGTCCCCCCCGTTTTTGCCGACCACCACGGTGGCATGCACGGCAAGCACGCCGTGAAGACCAAAAGCACTTCAACCAAGGAAACCAACATGTCCAACAAAGATATCGTCGACACCGCCGTCGGCGCAGGTCAGTTCAATACCCTCGCTGCCGCCCTGGGTGCAGCCGGCCTGGTGGAGACGCTGAAGGGTCCTGGCCCGTTCACCGTGTTTGCGCCGACCGACGCGGCGTTCGCGGCCTTGCCGGCTGGCACCGTCGAGGAGCTGCTCAAGCCAGAGAACAAGGCCAAGCTGGCGTCGATCCTGACTTACCACGTGGTGTCGGGCAAGGTGACTGCCTCGGATGTCGTCAAGCTTTCGGAAGCAGATAGCGTCGGTGGTCCGAAGCTGAACATCACGACTGAAGGCGGCACGGTCAGGATCAACGATGCGACCGTGACCACGGCCGATATCGAGACCAGCAACGGCGTGATCCATGTGATCGACAAGGTCCTGATCCCGGCCGGCTGAGAAGCAAAGCCGCGAACCCGCGTGGTGACAGGCCACGCGCCAGGTTGACCTGATCACGGCCGCCGGGGACGCATTGCGAAGGCGCGAAGTGGGCGGCAGCCATGTTGCCGCCCACCTCGCAATACCCACGCGTGGCTCCCCCGGCATGTGGCGGCCAGCAGTGAACGCCCTTACTGTCCAGGCATTCTGGAAATGGCATCGGGCGTCTCAAACGTGCCGCGCACACCCATCACCTTTTCCGCAGGTGTAGAACGGCTGACAGACTGTTGCCCATACCGCAGCGTTTGGCTGGGTGACCGCACTCCAGCGTCTCCGCTGCCTCCACTCCTCGCTCGCGCGAGAGGGAGCGATCTTTCCCTTTTGTTTAAATTGTCCAGATCTTGTCGGCGCCCGGCGCCTGAGTTACTGGCCAATCACTAGTTCTACCGGCGTGCCGGCCGGAAGGGAGACACGGACCGGCTTCGATTCCACGTCACCTT
>JAZKHR010000094.1:0-7614 GCA_040385305.1 Pseudomonadota bacterium | reverse complement strand
GTGCACTGGCCGCAGGATTCGGCGTAGTAGAAGCGCGCGATGCGCTGGCAGGCGCGAACCATGCAAGTGGTCTCGTCCATCACGATGACCGCGCCGGAACCGAGCCCGGAGCCGGCCTTCTGGATGCTGTCGTAGTCCATGGTGCAGCCGAGCATCACCTCGGCCGGCAACACGGGCATCGAGGAGCCACCGGGAATCACGCCCTTGAGCTGGTGGCCATCGCGCACGCCCCCGGCCATCGCCAGCAGGTCAGCGAACGAGGTGCCCAGGCGGACTTCGAAGTTGCCGGGCTTGTTGACGTGGCCGGACACCGAGAACACCTTCGGGCCGCCGTTGTTCGGCTTGCCGAGGCCGGCGAACCACTCCGCGCCGTTGCGCACGATGGCTGGCACGGACGCGTAGGTTTCGGTGTTGTTGATGGTGGTCGGCTTTCCGTACAGGCCGAAATTCGCGGGGAACGGCGGCTTGTAGCGCGGCTGGCCCTTTTTGCCTTCCAGCGACTCCATCATCGCGGTCTCTTCCCCGCAGATGTAGGCGCCCGCGCCCAGCGCGTTGTAAATGTCGATGTCGATCCCGCTGCCACGGATGTCCTTGCCCAGCCAGCCGTTCGCGTAGGCCTCACGGGTGGCTTCTTCGATGTGCTCGAAGGGTTCATGGTGGAACTCGCCGCGCAGGTAGTTGTAGGCAACGCTGCTGCCAGTGGCATAGCAGGCGATCGCCATGCCCTCGATCACCGCGTGCGGGTTGTAGCGCAGGATGTCGCGGTCCTTGCAGGTGCCGGGCTCGGATTCATCGGAATTGCACAGGATGTACTTCTGGCCCGGTCCCTTGGGCATGAAGCTCCACTTCAGGCCGGTCGGAAAGCCTGCGCCACCGCGGCCGCGCAGGCCGGAGCCCTTGACCATCTCGATCACGTCGGCCGGGGCGATCTTCTCTTCGAGGATCTTGCGCAGCGCGCTGTAGCCGCCCGTCTTCAGGTAGTTCTCGTAAGACCACGGCTTGTCGAAGTGCAGGGTGGTGTAGACCACGCTGTGCTCGGACGGCGCGGGACCGACCGGGCCGTAACCCTCGGAATAGTGCGAATGGCCGCCCATTACTTGAGCCCGTCCAGCAGTGCGTCCACCTTGGCCACGTCGAGGTTCTCGTGATAATGCCCGTTGATCACAACCACCGGCGCGCCGCAGCAGGCGGCCACGCATTCTTCCTCGCGCTTCAGGTAGATGCGCCCGTCGGCGGTGGAACCGCCCAGCGCGCAACCGAGCTTCTTCTCGGCATGCGCCACCAGGTCTTCGGCCCCGTTGAGCCAGCAACTGATGTTGGTGCAGAACGCCACGTTGTTGCGACCGACCGGCGCGGTTTCGAACATCGAATAGAAGGTCGCCACCTCGTATGCCCACACTGGCGGCAGGTCCAGGTACTTGGCCACGCCGGCGATGATCTCGTCGCTCAACCAGCCGCCGTTCTGCTCCTGCGCGGCAAACAGGCCCTGCAGGACCGCGGAACGCTTGCGGTCAGCCGGGAACTTTTCCAGCCAGTGGTCAATGTGCGCGCGCGTCTCGACCGACAGCACCAGCAGCGGGTCGACGTTGCGCGCACTCTCGAAATTGCCCGTTGCTCTCATCGGTCGATCTCACCGAAAACAATGTCGTAGGTGCCGATCATCGCCACCACGTCGGCCAGCATGTGGCCCCTGACCACCTCGTCCATCGATGACAGGTGGGCGAATCCGGGCGCGCGCAGGTGGCAGCGGAACGGCTTGTTGGCGCCATCGCTCACCAGGTAGCAGCCGAACTCGCCCTTTGGCGCCTCGACCGCGGCGTAGGTCTCCCCGGCCGGCACGCAGTAGCCTTCCGAGAACAGCTTGAAGTGGTGGATCAGCGCTTCCATGTCGTCCTTCATCGCTTCGCGCGACGGGGGCGAGACCTTGTAGTTGTCCAGCATCACCGGGCCGGCGTTGGCCTTCAGCCACGCCACGCATTGCTGGATGATGCGCACGGATTCGCGCATCTCGGCCATGCGCACCAGGTAACGGTCGTAGCAGTCGCCGTTGACGCCGATCGGGATGTCGAAATCGACTTCCGCGTACTTCGCGTACGGCTGCTTCTTGCGCAGGTCCCAGGCCACGCCGGAACCGCGGATCATCGGCCCGGTCATGCCCCACGCCATCGCCTTGTCCGGCGGGATCACGCCGATGCCGACGGTGCGCTGCTTCCAGATTCGGTTGTCGGTGAGCAGGGTTTCGTATTCGTCGATGCGCTTGGGGAAGTCCTCGCAGAAATGCCCGAGGTAATCCAGCAGCGAGCCTTCGCGCCAGGCGTTGAAGCGCTTCAGCTTCGCGCCCTTGCGCCACGGCGACTCCTTGTACTGCGGCATCCGGTCCGGCAGGTCGCGGTACACGCCGCCGGGGCGGTAGTACGTGGCGTGCATGCGCGCGCCGCTGACCGCCTCGTAGCAATCCATCAGCTCCTCGCGCTCGCGGAAGGCATACAGGAACACCGCCATCGCGCCGAGGTCGAGCGCATTCGAGCCCACCCACATCAGGTGGTTCAGGATGCGGGTGATCTCGTCGAACATGGTGCGGATCCACTGCGCTCGTTCCGGCGCGTCGATCCCCAGCAGGTTCTCGATGGCACGCACGTAGGCGTGCTCGTTGCACATCATCGATACGTAGTCGAGGCGATCCATGTAGCCGATCGACTGGTTGAACGGCTTGCTCTCCACCAGTTTCTCGGTGCCGCGATGGAGCAGGCCGATGTGCGGATCGGCGCGGCGCACCACTTCGCCATCCATCTCCAGGATCAGGCGCAGCACGCCGTGCGCGGCCGGATGCTGGGGGCCGAAATTCAGCGTGTAGTTGCGGATCTCCTGCAGCGCTTCCACCGGATTGCTGGCGAAGGCATCGGTGGTGGGCACGGCGCTCATCGGCGCGCCTCCCGGTCCAGGATCTTGCTGTCGCGCTCGCCCTGGGCGGTGGCAAGACCCGCATCGTCGCGGATCACCTTGGGCACGCCCACGCGCGGCTCCACCGAGGTCACTGCCTCGTAGACCACGCGCTTCCTGTCAGCGTCATAGCGCACTTCCACGTTCCCGATCAGCGGGAAGTCCTTGCGGAACGGATGGCCGACGAAACCGTAGTCGGTGAGGATCCGGCGCAGGTCGGGATGGCCTTCGAAGATGATGCCGAACAGGTCGAAGGCTTCGCGCTCGAACCAGTTCACCCCCGGCCACACCGGATTCAGCGATGCCACCACCGGCAGGCTGTTGTCTGCGGCGAAGCAGCGCACGCGCAGGCGGCGGTTGTGCTGCACCGATAGCAGGTGCAGGACCACGGCATAGCGCTTGCCTTCCAGCGCGTCGACAACGACCGCGGTCGGCTCCAGCACCTGGTGGCTCGGCTGCTCGCCCCACTTGAACCGGCCAGGCCCCTTGCCTTCGACGCCGCGGCTGAACCCCTCCGCGGAGACGCCGTCGGTGTCCCACTCGTCGTTGCCGTAACTGAGGTAATCGACGCCGCACAGGTCGATGAAGGTATCGAAGCCGAACTCGTCGCGCAGCGCGCGGCAGCCTTCCAGCCACTGCGCCGGGGCGAGCTCGAGGGTCGTTTCGCCTCGCGGCGCCGCAATGGCGGCCCCTTCGAAGCGGCTGGCAAGCGCTTCGGCGAATTCGGCTGCGGTGGCGCTCACGCGACGATTCCCGGGTTCATGGTGGCGTGCCCCGCCTCGTTGCCACCGCCGCCCGGTGCAAACGGGTTCTGCGCGCCGCGGCGGATCTTCTTCTGCAGTTGCAGGATGCCGTAGACCAGGGCCTCCGCGGTTGGCGGGCAACCCGGCACGTACACGTCCACAGGCACGATGCGGTCGCAGCCACGCACCACGGAATAGGAGTAGTGGTAATAGCCGCCGCCATTGGCACAGCTGCCCATCGAGATCACCCACTTCGGGTCCGGCATCTGGTCGTAGACCTTGCGCAGCGCCGGCGCCATCTTGTTGACCAGGGTGCCGGCCACGATCATCACGTCGGACTGGCGCGGCGACGGACGGAACACCACGCCATAACGGTCCAGGTCCAGGCGGGCGGCGCCGGCGTGCATCATCTCGACCGCGCAGCAGGCGAGGCCAAAGGTCATCGGCCACATCGAGCCGGTGCGTGCCCAGTTCCACAGCACGTCCATGCTGGTGGTGACGAACCCGTTCTGCAGCAACGGGTTGTCGCCTTCCGGGCGAAGGATGTCGTCCAGCTGGCCTACCGGCAGCGGGTTGTGCATCAGCCCCGCGATCTTGCCTTGCGGGCGGGTATCGATCACTCCCATTCCAGCGCGCCCTTCTTCCAGACGTAGATGAAGCCCATCACCAGCAGGGCCAGGAACACGCCCATCTCGACCAGGCCGAAAACGCCCAGCTCGCGGAACACCAGCGCCCACGGAAACACGAAGGCGATTTCCAGGTCGAACACGATGAACAGGATGGCGATCAGGTAATAGCGCACGTCGAACTGCCCGCGCGCGTTCTCGAACGCGGCGAATCCGCACTCGTACGGCGACAGCTTCTCCGCGCTGGGTCGCTTGGGGCCCAGCACGTTGCCGACCACGATCAGCGCGATGCCGATGCCGGTGGCAACAATCAGGAACAGCAGGGGTGGCAGGTATTCGGCCAGCACGCGCGTGCCTCGGGTCTTGTGGGGAGTGGCGGCCTCGGGCCGCTGCAAATCCGCATTATTGTAGCCGGGCTGGGTCTGGGCCGGCCAGACCTGCATGCAACGCTCCGGTCGGGAAAGTGCAACGATCAGCGCGATCAGCCGGCGTCGAGCTCCTGCCAGCGTGCGTAAGCGGCATCAAGCGCTGCCTGCACCCTTGCCAGCTCGACATTGTCCGCGGTGATCGCAGCGGCATTTCGCTGGTAGTAGTCCGGGTCGGCCATGCGCGCGGTGAAGCCGGCGATGCTGGCATCCAGCGCCTCGATCCGCTGCGGCAGCTCTTCAAGTTCCCGCTGTTCCTTGAAACTGCGCTTGCGCTTGGGCGGGGCCGCCAGTGCGGACTGCGGCTCGAACGCCGGGCTGGCCACCTGCACCAGCCCCGCCGCCGCAGGCTGGGGCCGCTGGCGCAACCAGTCGCTGTAGCCACCCACGTATTCGCCGATGCGGCCATCGCCCTCCATGACGATGGTGGAGGTCACCACGTTGTCGAGGAAATCGCGATCGTGGCTGACCAGCAGCAGGGTGCCGGGGTAATCCGCCAGCAACTCCTCCAGCAATTCTAGGGTTTCCACGTCGAGGTCGTTGGTCGGTTCGTCCATCACCAGGAGATTGGAGGGCTGGGCGAACAGCCGGGCAAGTAGCAGGCGGTTGCGCTCGCCGCCGGAGAGGCGGGTGATCGGCGCGCGGGCGCGTTCCGGGGTGAACAGGAAGTCCTGCAGGTAGCCGATGATGTGCTTCTGCTTGCCGCCCACCTCGACGAATTCACGGCCCTCGGCCACATTCTCGATGGCGTTCCAGTCCTCGCGCAGGGTGGCCCGGTACTGGTCGAAATACGCCACCTGCAGCTGCGTGCCCTGGCGGATTTCGCCGGATTGCGGCTGCAACTGGCCCAGCAGCAGCTTCAGCAAGGTGGTCTTGCCGCTGCCATTGGGGCCAACCAGGCCAATACGGTCGCCACGCAGGATGGTGGTCGAGAACTCCCGCACCAGCCTGTTGTCGCCGTGTGCGAAGTTGACGTCCTTGGCCTCGATCACTTTCTTGCCGGACTCCCCGGACTGGGCAGTGCCCATGCGCACGTTGCCGGTCTGGGCGCGCCGCTCCTCGCGTTCGTTGCGCATCGCCTTGAGCCGGCGCACGCGACCCTCGTCGCGGGTGCGACGGGCCTTGATGCCCTGCCGGATCCAGACCTCTTCCTGGGCAAGCATCTTGTCGAAACGGGCGTTTTCCTGGGCTTCGGCATTGAGCCGCTCTTCCTTGCGGCGCAGGTAGTTCTGCCAGTCGCCGGGCCAGCTGGTGACCTGGCCGCGGTCGATTTCCACGATGCGGGTGGCCAGCGAACGCAGGAAGCGGCGATCGTGGGTAACGAACACCAGCGCGCCGCTCCACTGCTTGAGGAAGCCCTCCAGCCAGTCGATGGCGGCGATGTCCAGGTGGTTGGTGGGCTCGTCCAGCAGCAGCAGGTCGGGCTGGGACACCAGCGACCGGGCCAGCAACACCCGCCGCTTCATGCCGCCCGACAGCCGCCCGAAGTCGGCGTCGCCATCCAGTGACAGACGCTCCAGGGTCTCGGTGACGCGCTGGTCCAGGGACCAGCCCTGCACCGCCTCGATACGGGCCTGCAGGCGCGACATCTCGTCCGTATCCAGCACATCGGCATGGATCACGTGGTGGTAGTCGGCCAGCAGGGTGCCCAGCTCGCCGAGACCAGCTGCGACCACATCGAACACGCTGCCGGCGGCGTCGCGAGGGACTTCCTGCTCCAGCCGCGCGATGCGCCGGCCGCCTTCCACCCGGCCGCCCTCAACCATGATCTTGCCGTCGTCCGGCTTGATTTCCCCGGCCAGCAGCTTGAGCAGGGTCGACTTTCCGGCGCCATTGCGGCCGATCAGCGCGATGCGCTCGCCAGGGTCAATGGAAAGGTCGACGTGGTCGAGCAACAGGGGTCCGCCGACACTGTAGTCGACGCCTTGCAGGGTGATCAGGGGCATCCCTCCATTCTACGCGGCGGCGACCTTCCGAATCCCGGGCGTTTGCCGGCGCGCTGAGGGTTTCCCCCTAGCCGGACTGGGTGAAATTCAGGATGGTGGCGGCCTCCACGCGCGAGGACAGTAGGTGGCATCCTTCCGCGGAGCTCCCCCATGAACCGTCCTTCCCGTACCTTGCTTGGCCTTGCCGTTGCAGTTGGACTGTCCGTGTCGTTTGGCGCGCAGTCGGCAGCCCTGATCTCCCCGGACCTGCAGAAGCGCCTGCTGCTGTCCCCGACCCATGAAGTGGTCGTGACCTTCAGCGATCCCAGCCAGATGTCGCGACTGGCGGCGATGACGTCGTCCGTCCGCCCGCTCAAGGAATTGCCCATGGCGGGCGCGATCCTCACCAGCGCGCAGGTCCAGACCGTCGCCGGGTGGGACGGCGTGGAGAGCATCTATTTCAACGCCCCGCTCAAGTATTTCAATTACGAGGCCGGGCAGATCACCGGCGGCCATACCGTCCATGACAGCCTGCGCCTGAAGGGTAATGGCCGAACCGTCGCCGTCATCGACTCCGGCATCGATGGCAACCACCCGGACTTGCAGTTCGGGCAGAAGACCATCCAGAACGTGAAGATCGTCAGCGACCTTGGCCTGGCCGGTGCGGGGGTCACGATGGAAAACGTCCCCAACACCGATACCAGCAGCGGCCATGGCACCCACGTGGCCGGGACCGTGGCCGGCACCGGCGCGGCTTCCGCTGGTGACTCGCGGCGCCCCAACTACTACGCAGGCATCGCCCCGGAAGCCAACCTGATCGGTCTCGGCGTGGGCGAAGGTCTGAACATCCTGTTCGCGCTGGAGGCGTTCGACTACGCGCTGGCCAACCAGCAGCGTTATTCGATCGACGTCATCACCAACTCCTGGGGCAGCGCGAGCGGTCCCTACGATCCCA
>JAZKHR010000093.1:0-2615 GCA_040385305.1 Pseudomonadota bacterium | reverse complement strand
CCGCGCCTGCTGCCGACTGCGGAGATCTCGAAGCCAGTGGAAAACGCCAGGCCCACGGCGCGCTGATTCAGCCTGCCGCGATCTGCCCGCGCTTGCGCACGATCAGCATCGCGATCTCCAGCGCCTGCTCGTAGTTCAGGCGCGGATCCACGGTGGAGCGGTATGCGCGCTCGAGGTCGACCTCGGTCAGCTCGCGCGCGCCGCCCATGCATTCGGTGACGTCTTCGCCGGTGAGCTCCAGGTGCACGCCGCCCAAGCGCAAGCCTGCGGCCGCGTGCGCGTCGAACGCCTGTTCCAGCTCGCTGCGGATGTTGTGGAAGCGGCGGGTCTTGTAGCCGTTGCTGGTGCTCTCGGTGTTGCCGTGCATTGGATCGCAGACCCAGAGCACGCGGCTGCCTTCGCGCTTCACCGCGGCCAGCAGCGGCGGCAGCTTCTCGGCGATATGCGCCGCGCCCATGCGGTGGATCAAGGTCAGCCGGCCCGGCTCGTTGTCCGGATTGAGTGCGGCAATCACCTTGAGCAACTGGTCGGGAGTGGCAGTGGGTCCAACCTTCAGCCCGATCGGGTTGCGGATGCCGCGGAAGAATTCGAGGTGCGCGCCATCCAGCTGCGCGGTGCGCATGCCGATCCACGGGAAATGCGTACTGAGGTTGAACCAACCCCAGTTGCGCGGCACCTCGCGGGTCTGACCTTCCTCGTATGGCAGCAGCAACGCCTCGTGCGCGGTGTAGAAATCGACCCGCTTGAGGTTGTGCAGCTGGTTGCCGGCCAGGGTCTCCATGAACCGGACGGAATCACCGATGCCCTCGACCATGCGCCGGTACTCGTCCGCCAGAGGCGAATGCCCTACCCAGCTCAGGTTCCAGTATTCCGGGTGGTGCAGGTCGGCGAACCCGCCGTCGACCAGCGCGCGCACGAAGTTCATGGTCATCGCCGAACGTGCATGCGCCTTGATCATCCGTCGCGGGTCGGGAATGCGCGCCTCGGGGGTGAATTCGGGACCATTGACGATGTCGCCGCGATAGCTTGGCAAGGTCACGCCATCGCGCTCTTCGGTGTCGGCGGAGCGCGGCTTGGCGTATTGCCCGGCGAAGCGACCGATGCGGACCACCGGCAGGCGCAGTCCGTGCACCAGCACCAGGCTCATCTGCAGGAGCACCTTCAGGCGATTGGAAATGACTTCCGAGGTGCAGCCGTCGAAGCTCTCCGCGCAATCACCACCCTGCAGGATGAAGCGCTTGCCCTCCTGGGCCTCCGCGATCTGCTCCTTCAGCGCCAGGATTTCCCACGAAGTCACCAGCGGCGGCAACGCATGCAGTTCGCGCAGCGCGGATTCCAGGGCCGCCGCGTCCGGATAGGCAGGCAGTTGCAGCGCCGGCTTCTGGCGCCAGCTGGACGGCGACCATTCGAGGGGGAGGTTCACGGCGGCAGGGGTGCTCTTGCTCATGCGGGAGATTTCGTCGGGGGATGATGCTGCGTTGCATCATCGCGTCGCCGGGCCCCAGCCGCAACCTCTAGCGATGGAAGCGGTGCGCGCTTCGACGCCTGAAGCCGGCCTGCAGCGCCCAAGCCGCCAGCGCGATGAACCAGGCCAGGCACCACATCGGCATGCTCAGGCCAAGGAACTGCCAGTCGATATTGGCGCAATCGCCCGTGGCCATCAGCACTTGCCGCGCGGCGCCGAGCCAGGAATGTTGCTCGACGATGAAATTCAGCCCCGGCCCGCAAGCCGGCAATTCGGGCGGATTCAGCTGCACCCACGCATGCCGGCCGGCATAGCCCATGCCTGCCACCGCGGGCACCAGCGCCAACAACGACCAGGCCTTGCGCGCACCCGCTCCGCGTGGCGCGTGCAGGGCGCCGAGCAGGAACACCAACCCAAGTGCGGCGAACGCGATGCGCTGGAAGATGCAGAACGGGCACGGCAGGATCTGCAGCTCGAACTGCACGTAGAACGCATAGGCCAGCAGCGATGCGCAGGCCAGGAACCCCAGCAGGAATTGTTTGCGGAACGACCACTGGAACGGATTCATGCAGATGCCTTGCTTCAGTATCCGTGGATTATGGTGCAGGCGACCTCTAACAAAAAAGCCCCGGAAGTCCCGGGGCCTTTTGATGCGACGGCTGGTGATCCGTTTACTCGGCAACAGCCTGCGGACGGTCCACCAGCTCGACATACGCCATCGGCGCGTTGTCGCCGGCGCGGAAGCCGCACTTGAGGATGCGTAGGTAACCACCCGGTCGCGCCGCGTAACGCGGGCCAAGGATGGTGAACAGGGTGCCCACCGCTTCCTTGTCGCGCAGGCGCGAGAACGCCAGGCGGCGGTTGGCCACGCCGTCGGTCTTGGCCATGGTGATCAGCGGCTCGGCGACCCGGCGCAATTCCTTGGCCTTGGGCAGGGTGGTGCGGATCAGTTCGTTCTTGAACAGCGAAGCCGCCATGTTCGAGAACATCGCGCTGCGATGCGCGCTGGTGCGGTTGAATTTACGGCCGGCTTTTTGGTGGCGCATGGCTTGGTTTCCTGGTGAAGGTTGGAACTACTGGACATCGTTGTCGCCATCCTGGCGCTGCAAACATGGACTGCGGTTGGTCCTGGCCGGCCATCCTTGACCGG
>JAZKHR010000092.1:0-6322 GCA_040385305.1 Pseudomonadota bacterium | reverse complement strand
GGTCATCGAAGGCCGCCGCCTGTACGCGAAGCTGTGCGAACACCTGCCGCCCTCCACGGCTGCGAAGGTGGCCGCGGACCTGTCCGGCGCCCCGCGCAAGTCGCTGTACGGCAGCGATTGAGGCATTGACCCAACGAGGGGCGCAGGCGTGCCGGCACTTCGCACGTGCCACAATGCGCACGGCGGAGTCGGCCAGGCAGTCGCGTCATCGCATCGCAAGATGGGGTGCCGAGGAAAGTCCGGGCTCCACAGGGCACGGTGCCAGGTAATGCCTGGGCGGCGCGAGCCGACGGAAAGTGCAACAGAAAGATACCGCCGATGGCCGGGCGTCCTTCGGGGCGAGCGGATCAGGCAAGGGTGAAATGGTGCGGTAAGAGCGCACCGCGAGCCTGGCAACAGGCCGGTACGGCAAACCCCACCGGGAGCAAGGCCAAATAGGGAAGCAATGTCGTGGCCCGCGACGCTTCCGGGTAGGCTGCTTGAGCGTATCGGTGACGATGCGCCTAGAGGAATGACTGCTCACGACAGAACCCGGCTTATCGGCCGGCTCCGCCGCCTTCTGCCGCGCAGCGGCAGAAGGCGGCCCACGTATTCGCACTTGCCGCCTGCGGCGGAAAGTGCAAAGACGCGGGTCCCCCGTGCGCTTCCAGACCCCCATTCGCGCCTGCGGCGCGAATCGCCCCCTGACTCAGGGGGCTACAAGCCGTGATTTCTTGAGGGGTTGGCGCGCGCTTCCGCGAGACGACGCTTCCGCACTGCAACATCCGCTCGAGAGCCTGGCCTGGCTCCTCGCTGCCGTAGCCCGAAAGTCATGAAATCTCAAAATATGAGACTAAACAGCAGCTTGTGGATAAAGCTTGAACAAGTCTCTCAAGTTTGCTGCAAGTCCTTGACCTGCAAAAAGAAATTTCCCCTGAAGAGTTGTTGACAAGCCAAATTTCGGTGCCTACTGTGGCGACTCGTGGGAAAACCGGGAAATACGTGGTTTTTCCTTCATGAACTCCGCAAAGACGGAGGCGCACGGGGTAGGGGCATGTTCCAGGGCGAAACCGCCATCACCATTGACGACAAGGGCCGGCTGGCGATCCCCACCGCCTACCGGGACCTTGTCGCCCGCGAATGCGGGAACCGGCTGGTCCTGACCTATAACCCGTTCGAGTCGGGTTGCCTGTACCTCTACCCGCTGCCGATCTGGGAGCGCCTGCGCGACCAGGTCAATGCCCTGCCGCGCACCAAGAAGAACAGCCGCCTGCTGCAGCTGAAGCTGGTGGGCGCGGCCGCCTTCGTCGAGCCCGACGGCAGTGGCCGGGTATCGATACCGCCCAGCCAGCGCAACGCGGTCGGCATCGAAAAAAAGGCCGTGCTGCTGGGCATGGGCGACAAATTCGAATTGTGGAGCGAGCAGGCGCACCACGCGCAGATCCGCCAGACCCTCGGGGATGCGGAACTGGGCGAAGAGTTGCTGGACCTGGCGTTGTGAGCGCCGGTGGCGCAGGCACGGCGCCTGCCCACCTCCCGGCGCAGCACCTGCCGGTGATGTTCGCCGAGGTAATGGAGGGCCTGGCGGTGAAAGCGGATGGCATCTATCTGGACGGCACCTTTGGCCGCGGCGGGCATGCCCGCGGCGTCCTCGAGGGTCTGGGTCCCGATGGCCGCCTGCTGCTGATGGACAAGGACCCGGAGGCGATCGCCGCCGCCGAGCGATCATTCGCAAGCGATCCGCGCGTGACGATCTTCCGCGGCAGCTTCGCCGACCTGTCGGCATGGGATGCGACCAGCGCGGGCCTCGATGGCGTGCTGTTCGACCTTGGCGTGTCCTCGCCGCAGCTGGACGTGGCCGAGCGCGGCTTCTCGTTCGGCAAGGACGGCCCGCTGGACATGCGCATGGACCCGGACCAGGGCGAGAGCGCCGCGGAGTGGCTTGCGCATGCCGACGAGAAGGAGATCGCCGACGTGCTGTGGCTGCATGGCGAGGAGCGCCAGAGCCGGCGCATCGCCCGCGCCATCGTCGCTGAACGCGCCGAGCACGCGCTGACCCGCACCGCCCAGCTGGCCGACCTGATCGCCCGCGTGCTGCCGCGCGGGGCCAGCAAGATCCACCCGGCCACGCGCAGCTTCCAGGCCATCCGCATCCACGTGAACCGCGAGCTTGCCGACCTCGAAACCGGGCTCGATGCCGCGCTGGCGCGCCTGAAGCCCGGCGGCCGTCTCGCGGTGATCAGCTTCCATTCGCTCGAAGACCGCATGGTCAAGCGCTTCATGGGCGGCTTGGCCAAGCCGCCGCCGGCAGACCGGCGCTGGCCCGAGGTCGCCTTCACCCCGCGCCTGCGCCTGGTCGGCGGCGCGCAAAAGGCCGGCGACGCCGAACTTGCGGCGAACCCGCGCGCGCGCAGCGCGGTCCTCCGCGTGGCCGAGAAGCTGGGAGACGCGGCGTGAACCGCGCCTTCCTGCTTGGCGCGCTGGGGTTGGGCATCGTTGCCAGTGCACTGCTGGTCGTGCGCGACCGCCACCAGCACCGCCAGGAGTTCATCGCCCTCAGCAAGCTGGAGAAGGCGCGCGACGAGCTCAACATCGAATTCGGCCGCCTGCAGCTGGAACAGGCAACGTGGTCGGAGAGCAACCGCGTCGACCAGGTCGCGCGAGCCCGCCTGGGCATGGTGTTCCCGCGCACCGAAGACATCGTGGTGCTGCGCCGATGAGCCTGCTGGCCAAGTTGTTCCCCGGCAGCGCACGACGCGACCACCGCGACGCCAGCCGCCGCGACCCCGCCCGCGCGCCGCAACGCCCGCGCGGACGTTCGCAGTTCAACCTGCGAGGTCGCCTGTTGCTGGTGGGCGGCACCCTTGCCCTGTGTTCGGTGGCGCTGCTGGCCCGCGCGCTGGAGCTGCAGGTGATCGACAAGGCGTTCTACCAGGAGCAGGGCGCGGCGCGCTTCCTGCGAGAGATCCCGATCGCCACCTCGCGCGGGATGATCACCGACCGCAACGGCGAACCGCTGGCCGTGTCTTCGCCGGTGGAATCGGTGTGGGGCAATCCGCAGGAACTGTTGAAAGTGCCGCAGCGCCTGCCTGCGCTCGCCGACGCGATCGGCATGCCCCGGGACGAGTTGCAGCGGCGCCTCAGCCAGCGCGCGGGCAAGGAATTCGTCTACCTCAAGCGCCGCATCAATCCGGATGAGGCACGCCGCATCCTGGCGCTGGAGATCCCCGGCGTTGCCAGCCAGCGCGAGTACCGCCGCTTCTACCCGCAAGGCGAAGCGATGGCCCACGTGCTGGGCTTCACCAATGTCGACGATCGCGGCCAGGAAGGGCTGGAACTCGCGTTCGACGACTGGCTGCGCGGTACTCCGGGCGCAAAGCGGGTGATCCGCGACCGCCGCGGACGCATCGTCGAAAACGTGGACCTGGTGCGCGCCGCGCAGCCCGGGCGCGAGCTGGCACTCAGCATCGACCGCCGCATCCAGTACCTGGCCCACCGCGAACTGCGTGCGGCCATCGCCGAAACGGGCGCCAGCAGCGGCTCGGCGGTGGTGCTGGACGTCGCCACCGGCGAAGTACTGGCGATGGTCAACCTGCCCACCTTCAATCCCAACGCCGTTGGCACCAGCCCGCGCGACGCCCACCGCAACCGCGCCGTTACCGACCTTCTGGAACCCGGCTCGACGATGAAGCCGCTGACCGTGGCCGCAGGCATCGAGGCGGGCGTGATCAGCAACGATTCGCTGTTCAACACCAACCCGGGCTGGATCGCCAACGGCCGCTACCGCACCACCGACCACAACAACTACGGGGTGCTCGACACCACCGGAGTGATCCGCAAGAGTTCCAACGTGGGTGCTGCGCTGATCGCCAAGCGCCTGACCAATGCGCAGCTGAGCGAATTCCTGCGCCGGTTCGGCTACGGCCAGCGCACCGGCAGCGGTTTCCCCGGCGAAGCGGCCGGCCTGTTCCCGGCACCCGACCGCTGGAGCGGTACCACCAAGCAGACGGTCAGCTATGGCTACGGCCTGTCTGCAACGCCCTTGCAGATCGCCACCGCCTACGCCGCGCTCGGGAACGGCGGCCGCCTGATCGCTCCGAGCTTCATTAAGGGCCAGCAAGGGCAGGCGACGCAGGTGCTCGACGCGCGCATCGCCAACGATGTGGTGCACATGATGCAGACCGTGACCGAACTGGGCGGCACCGCCACCCAGGCCGCCATCCTCGGCTATCACGTGGCGGGCAAGACAGGCACCGCGCGCAAGGCCAGTGCCGGCGGCTATTCGCGGCGCTACATCAGCTACTTCGCCGGCCTGGTGCCGGTGGAGAACCCACGATTCTCCATGGTGGTCGCGGTCAACGACCCCGACCCGTCGCGCAAGGGCTATTACGGTGGCCTGGTGGCCGCGCCGGTGTTCCGCAACGTCATGGAAGGCGCGTTGCGGCTGATGGACGTGCCGCCGGACGACATCGATACCTGGCTTGCCGCGCAGGCCGTGGCAGAAGCCAAGCGGCTCAAGGCCAGCGGCCACGTGCCCGCGGTGGAGACGACCACCGTCAGCGTGGCGCCGACCGCGAGGGCGGTGCAATGACCCGCGCCATGCTGCTCGGTGAACTGCTGCCGGAACTGGAAGGCCTGTCCGCGGAACTCGCGATCACCGGCCTGACCCTGGACAGTCGCGAAGTGACCCCGGGCGATGCGTTCGTTGCGATTGCCGGGTTCGGCGCGCACGGGCTGAACTTCGTCGATGCCGCGCGCGAGGCCGGCGCCAGCGCGATCCTGTTCGAGCCCCCCGCGCCTGACGACCTGCCGGCGCCCGCCGATGCGATCCCGGTCAGCGGCCTGCGCGCACGCATGGGCGCCATGGCGGACAGCTTCCACGGCCAGCCCAGTGCGGCCATGACCACGGTCGGCGTGACCGGCACCAACGGCAAGACCTCGACCGTGCAGTTGCTGGCGCAGGCGTGGACCCTGCGCGGGCAGAAGGCCGGCACCATCGGCACCCTCGGCAGCGGGATCTGGCCCCGCATCGTGCCGACCGGCTTCACCACGCCGCTGGTGTTGCGCCTGCATGCGCTGCTGGCCGAATTGCGTGACGAAGGCGCGTCCGCGGTGGCGATGGAAGTCTCCTCGCATGCGCTGGACCAGGGCCGCGTGGATGGCGTGCATTTCGACGTGGCGGTGTTCACCAACCTCACCCGCGATCATCTCGATTACCACGGCGACATGGCCAGCTACGGCGCGGCCAAGGCCAAGCTGCTGGACTGGCCGGGCCTGCGCGCGGCGGCGGTGAACCTGGACGATGCCTTCGGTCGCGAACTGTTCGAGGCCGTCGGCGGCCGCGTGCGGGTGCTGGGTTTCAGTTCGCGCGGCGCGTCGGGCGCGAGCGTGCGCGCCGACGACGTGCGCCTGGACGGCCGCGGCATCGCCTTCATGCTGCATGCCGGCACCCAGGCGCATCCGGTGCGTTCCGGCCTGCTCGGCCGCTTCAATGTCGACAACCTGCTCGGCGTTGCCACCACGCTGTTTGCGCTGGGGATGGCGCCGGCGCTGATCGCGGAGACGCTGTCGGAGCTGCACCCCGTGGATGGCCGCATGAACCGCCTCGGCGGAGAGGGCGCCTTGCCGCTGGTGGTCATCGACTATGCGCACACCCCGGACGCTCTTGACCAGGCGCTGTCCTCGCTGCGGGCACATACCGCCGGCAAGCTGGTCTGCGTGTTCGGCTGCGGCGGCGAACGCGACACCGGCAAGCGGCCGCAGATGGCGGCCATCGCCGAGCGCGGCGCCGACGTGGTGATCGTCAGCGATGACAATCCGCGCGGCGAGGACGGCGATGCCATCGTGGCCGATATCGTGGCTGGCTTGACCGATCCGTCGCGTGCCATCGTGCAGCGCGACCGCGCCCAGGCCATCGCCCGCGCGATCGGCATGGCGGGTGCCGATGACGTGGTGCTGATCGCCGGCAAGGGCCACGAGCCGTACCAGGAAATCCGCGGCGTGCGCCATCCGTTCGACGACACCGATGTCGCCCGCGAGTGCCTGCGTCGTGCACGCCAGGAGCCGGGCGCATGACCCCGCGCACCCTCGCCTGGGTCGCGCGCGCCAGCGGCGGCGAGCTGCACGGCGCCGACCGCATGGTCGACGCGCTGGCAACGGATACCCGCGCCTTGCCGCAGGGCAAGGCGGCGTTGTTCGTTGCGCTCAAGGGCGGGCAGTTCGATGGCCATGACCATGTCGCCGCGGCCACGCGTGGCGGTTGCGTGGCCGCGCTGGTATCGCGCGTGGTCGACATCGCGGTTCCGCAGGTCGTGGTGGCCGATACCGAGCGCGCCCTGGCCGC
>JAZKHR010000091.1:0-53235 GCA_040385305.1 Pseudomonadota bacterium | reverse complement strand
ATCCGGCGCTCCGGGGGAATGTCGATGCCGCAGCGTCCGCGCCTCCGCGAGGAGCGAGTGGCGCGCTTCGATCCGCGGCAAGGGGCACGGTGCCGCCTGAGCCAGTGCTGCGACAAGCAGCGTGCGACGAATCGGCGGAACCAGGCGACGAAGACGCGGCAAACGTGGCCAGGGATCGCGTCCGGCCGAGGTGACCTAGGCGAAGCGGTCCCCCAGGTCGACGGCTATATCCCGGTAAGTGAACCTGACCTCGTTTTGTTATTCCGCCCCACCATTACGCAGCTGCAGACAAAGCGGCGATTAACTCACCGAGATCTTCACGCTGGCATTGCTTTGCGAGTCTAAATCGCATTACATCCTTGCGAATCGGCATTCCAATCACCCCCTTCACTCTAAAGAGAAGCAAGGGCAAGAGGAAATCCTTCCCGGAGACAATCGCCAGCCTCTCGCTAAGAAGGGAGACCCTCCCTTCCACCCGTCCAATCTCTTCAAGAGCTTGGGCAGTACCGACCTGTCCAACTATCTCAGTCTCTGCCACGGCTATCGCAGCTGAGAGTTTAGTAGGACATAAAGATGGAGGTTGTCCAGCAACGAGTAAATTCCCGATCGGAATTCTATGAACAGTGGGTATTTCAGGGGCAAGCGCGTTAAGAACGGCGTACCTCACAAACAGATCAACGAGACCGTCAACCTCTCTTTTCCAATCATTAAACTGAAGGCGCTGCTCTGCGTCCTGTCCCGCACAAATGCAGTCCTCCGAAACCAACGCCTCCACCGCACGCTGGATGATGATCGCGTTCTCTATGCAGTAGCACTGCAAGCGGTAAAGACGGTCGATATTCGGTGCTGGATCGCCTCTTACCCACGCCAAGTCGCCATCGATGAGAAACAAAGCCTTGCGAGCGCCCGCATACGTCCTACAAGCCGCTTCGACCTCCCCCCGCCCGCCCAGAGCTACGACTCGGCAGATTCGTTGTGGAGGGGAAGAAGCCACTGAGAACAGATGACTATAGAAAACTTCATCACCCTGATCCTCAATAAAAATATCTATGTCTTGCAGGGGACTAAACAATCTTGCAATCGCCCTGCCCGCCTCAACCGGCCACCTCAGCATCAGGAGACCTCAACCGCTATCTCGGCGTTTTCTGCTTGCTTGTCCAAACTTTCACAATGACTATCTCTGTCCAGGATAACCGCAGGCGAATGGGTAGCCATTACGATCTGAACATCCGGATTTGCTTCGCGAATTGCATCCACGAAGCGCTGCTGCCACGAAATATGGAGCGAGAGCTCTGGCTCATCCACAATGAACACACCACTGCCAGGCAGTTGCTTATTGAGCGATAAGTGGCCAAGCATCACTACGAGTTGCCGTTCTCCGGAAGAAAGCGCCCCAATAGACCTGCGATCGTTGTTAGGCAACTCAACCATCAATGTGGCTCGCTCAGAGATGTAGGCTCGCTTATTAGTGTCTTTAAGGAACTGGTTCAAAAGGGTAATGAAACGATCGACAGGCAACCGTAGCGACGCTCGCTCCTCGTTGTAGGATGTAAGAAGAGCTAGATGAGCTGTGATTCTTTCAACTTGAGGCTTGTTGATCATCCATTCGATGAGAGTCCTGCTGGGCATCCGCTGCGCGGGAGGATGCGTTGGTGGCTCGTGCTTACCAAATCGTTCGCCCCTCTTACGAGTGGACTGATGCACTCGCGCCGCTGAGGTGATTTTGTCCGACTGCAATTCTTCCGCAACAGAGTTCATCCGATCAAAGAAGACTTCGAGCAATTCTCCGACATCTTTCGTTGGAAGCTTGAGCGTCTCTATTGCACTTTGAATCACCTCGCGATTGGTTTGATACTCAGTAACTGCTGATGTAGATGGCTCTTGCAAGTCTGAGAGGGCAACTGGCTTGTAGTCGAACGCGCTCGTCAACAGCTTATTCCGAAAATCGTCGTCTAATTTTTCTTGCTCGCTCCGAATTTCGCTAAGAGCGTCGTGTACTAGTACATTCACATCTGCCAGCCCAGCAGAGACATTGCCCTTGTAGAGATCTGACTCCTCGGCCATAGACCTTTTTACGAGAAAGTCGCGACGCCTAGTTTCCGCGTGGTCTCGAATTGCCTCCCCAGTGGTGAAGCGACGATCAATTCCCAGGAACATGGGGGTTGTAAGCTGAATTATGTACTGACACACCGGATCGTTTAGAGCCAAAGACAGTACGGGCGGGGTGCCCTCCCCAGCAGCTACTGGCAACTCAAGAAGCTGCAAATCCGCCGCGGAGAGTAGTAGAGAACTCTCAATCCCGGACACGCCAAACGCTATTCCTTCGGCAGACTTCCGAACAAATATCTCTCTCTCCTTTCCACCATCTATTAGCGACAAATTCGCTGTCTCGAAACGGATTTTGGCTAACTCTGGCAAGTCCGGTGTCAAAAGCGCCATCATCAAGCGTAAGGCGCTAGTTTTCCCACTGCCGTTTAGGCCAATGAGGAACGTGAAGTCGGGCCGAAAATTGATGTCAAACGCTAAATGCCCTTGAACCTTGCTAGCACTGAATGCTGTGATTCTCATTCTTCACCCCTGCTCGGATCGGGCTCCACTCGCGCCATTAATGATGGGTGCCCCTTGAAGTCATCTTCTTGATCCAGCGCGACAATTGCGCCCTTGCGATACTCCAACAGCTGGCCCCTGTACTCTTTGGCAAACTTGTACTTGAGTACCGCAACCTTCGCTTCGAGGGACAGTCGAATATCTTTCGCAGCGATCTTCTGGGGTTCATCCACCGACCGCACAACCTCTACAAGCCGACAGCCCAACGTCAGCGCGAGATTGAGGTGATCGTCCGTCAACGGTGACTGCTTAAGTAGCTCTTCAAGCACATCGAGGCGCCCGATCTCAAGCAAGCCAACGTATGCCCAAAACTTACGCAAGTCCGGACGCGTCGAGACATGATTTCCCTGAAGCGCCCAATTGATGGCGTCGTTGCTGCGATTCTCAATTCCAGAAAGAGCTACCGCATCGCGCGCCACGAGATAATGCGTAAGGAAATGAAGAATAGGAAACTTCTCGGAATCTTTTTGTACAAGAACATCCTCAGTCATGCCAGCCAAGGTCTCGACAACCCACTTCCACACATCGATTTTGTCTTCCAGGCGTGACAGGTAACACGTTTGCAACGCTAGGCCAATGGTTAGACATGCATCCCCCGCTCCGGAGGTGACCGACGTCGCAACATCCAGCAAACCCTGAACATCGCTTGGATTCGTACCGAAATAAAACACTATCGGGTTCCGCCACCACTCATTACGGGCAAGGAGCTTGATTTGATCGATACCGAGTATCCCTTTACCCGCGAAATACTCTTGAATCAGGTGGTGTCTGAATTCTAGAAACGTTCCTGTTGGCCTCAACAATCCGGACCTAACAACAATTTCTTCAATTAGTTGGTCCGCAGCAGAAGCGTGATTCATTTCCGATAACAAATCACGGGAATATTCTTCGAACTCGATGCGAGTGAACTGAGTCCGCTTCTGCGAATGAATATGATGGGCGAATTGCGAAATCACATGTTCTTTTACGCGCGCTTGAAACTGCAGCGCAATTCCTTTGGTTTCGTCCCAACGCCCAAGCATTAGCTCGGTGAACTTGCTAAAGAGCTCCGTGATGTTTGATGGAATCTCGGTTCTGTCGTTGCGGCTGGTGATCGCAAATACCGTTACAAGGAGCGGATTCAGTTCCAGACCGTGAATACTCTCAATTCTGCGAAGAAGCTCCCGGGTGTGACCCGGACCCGCAGCTCCACGTTGGTAGCTGGAAAGCATCTTCTCCGCTGCCTTGATGCTCATAGAGCTCACACGACACCGCGTGAAGCCTTTCACTCCGCCGAGCCCTTCAATAGAGCTATATGGTCTCGTGCTGAGGATTACCGAGCTCCTTGGGAAGCTCGAGTAGAACCCATTCACCAGGTCAACTATATATTCCCGGTCCTGACTGTTTGCCACCTCATCAAGACCGTCCACCATCAAGACAACGCGCCCTGATTCAAGATCGTCCGGACTGAAAGCGCCCAATTGATAGCCAACTAGTTGATTGACAGATTCGTGCATCAACTCAAGCAACGTTCGCAGCTTGAACGAAGCCAGTTCAGTAGCTCGAACAAGTATCGGGACACGATAGTCCTGCTTGCCTGCAGCGCTTTCTCGGGCCATGAGATACGCGGCCCGGACCAGCAATGTAGATTTTCCGGTACCGGCGTCACCCAGCAGAAGCAGACGACTTGATCGGAGCTTGAGCAAGGTTCCAATGCCGTCTTCCTCGAACTCGAACGACTCGACTCGCCTTCCAGAGACAACGGTTGATTTCGAAACAGACTTAATCAAGCGAAGATCTACGAAGGCCCGATCGGATGCTGCGTAGTAGCTCTTGACCCCGGCGATGCTGGTAGAACTTGGCCCAATGATCGCCTGATCTTCTACCAATTTCTGTAGCGCTCGAAAGTATGGATACACATCTGCAGCTATGTCGAGCCAAACCTCCGGGCAATACCTGTCAATGCGCAGAATCACATCATCCCGATCAAGATAATGAATTCTGGGATCATTCCCAATGTTTGTAGTGATCCACTCGCGCGCTGCCTGATTGATTCTGCCCGATGCTACGAGGTAAGCCTTCGACGGCAAAAAATTTGACTTAGAGACCGTGCAACGGAATGGCGATTCAATAGATGTCCGAAGCTGGGCTCGAATATCGTGTAGATTTTTTGTCGAATCCGACGCGAGATTGACGTTGCCTCGCTTAGTCTGGACGACTACCAGAGTTTGGATGCCCATTTTGTCTTCTTCAAAGAAGACCGCATCCTTTCCCTGCTCCTCCGGTCCACATAAATCTCTACCGTCAACGAACCCGAGCCTTCTGAATAGGCGGCGCACAACCTTCTCGCGAAAATCTTCTTCGCTTAAGTCCAGCAAATATTTCTCTTTCTCGGCCTGCGTGATGTTGTGCACTAACGACCTCGAGCAAAAAGATTCCGTATCGGAAAAACTACATGTTGCGGCGATACTCCCCACCCACATCGTACAGCGCATGACTGATCTGCCCCAGGCTATGCGTCTTAACCGCCTCCATCAACGCCGCAAACACATTCCTGCGATCCCGCGCGGTCTGCTGCAGGTAGCCCAGCCCATGCCCGTCATGCACTTCCGGCTCCACAACCTCATCGGCATCCGCCATATGTGAGTGCGAGGTTTCCCCTGACGGCGCCAACGCATTACGCGCCCGTTGCCAGTTGGCCACGTTGGCGATCTGCTGCCCCTTCTCTTCTTCTGTCGAGCGGATCAACTCGATCTCGGTGGCGATCTCGCCGGCGTGCTCCTTCGGCAGGAAGGTGTTGACGCCCACCAGCGGCAGGCTGCCGTCGTGCTTCTTGTGCTCGTAGTACAGCGACTCTTCCTGGATCTTGCCGCGCTGGTACATGGTGTCCATCGCGCCCAGCACGCCGCCGCGCTCGCTGATGGCCTCGAACTCCTTGTAGACCGCTTCCTCCACCAGGTCGGTGAGGTAGTCCACGGCGAAGCTGCCCTGCCAGGGGTTCTCGATGAAGTTGAGCCCCAGTTCCTTGTTGATGATCATCTGGATGGCCACCGCGCGGCGCACGCTTTCCTCGGTAGGCGTGGTGATGGCTTCGTCGTAGGCGTTGGTGTGCAGGCTGTTGCAGTTGTCGAACAGCGCATACAGCGCCTGCAGGGTAGTGCGGATGTCGTTGAACTGGATCTCCTGCGCGTGCAGGGAGCGGCCGCTGGTCTGGATGTGGTACTTCATCATCTGGCTGCGGCTGGACGCGCCGTAGCGCTCGCGCATGGCGCGCGCCCAGATGCGGCGGGCTACGCGACCGATCACGGTGTACTCCGGGTCCATGCCGTTGCTGAAGAAGAACGACAGGTTGGGCGCGAAGTCGTCGATCTTCATGCCGCGCGCCAGGTAGTACTCCACGATGGTGAAGCCGTTGCTCAGGGTGAAGGCGAGCTGGCTGATCGGGTTCGCCCCGGCCTCGGCGATGTGGTAGCCGGAGATGCTGACCGAATAGAAATTGCGGACGGCGTTGTCCACGAAGTACTGCTGGATGTCGCCCATCATCCGCAGCGCGAACTCGGTGCTGAAGATGCAGGTGTTCTGCGCCTGGTCTTCCTTGAGGATGTCCGCCTGCACGGTGCCGCGCACGGTGCTGAGGGTCTGTGCCTTGATGCGCGCGTAGGTCTCGGCATCGACCAGCTGGTCGCCTGAGACGCCGAGCAGGCCGAGGCCCAGGCCGTCATTGGTCGGCGGCAGGTCGCCCGAGTATTTCGGGCGCTCACGACCGGCGAAGAATTCGTCAAGTTTGGTTTGTGCGTCGGCCCAGCGGGCCTCGTCGGCCTTCAGGAATTTCTCCACCTGCTGGTCGATGGCGCAGTTCATGAACATCGCCAGAATCATCGGCGCCGGGCCGTTGATGGTCATCGACACGGAGGTCGAGGGCGCGCACAGGTCGAAGCCGGAGTACAGCTTCTTCATGTCGTCCAGGGTGGGGATGTTGACCCCGGAGTTGCCGATCTTGCCGTAGATGTCCGGGCGCGGCGCCGGGTCTTCGCCGTACAGGGTCACGCTGTCGAAGGCGGTGGACAGGCGCGCGGCGGGCTGGCCGACGCTGAGGTAATGGAAGCGGCGGTTGGTGCGCTCCGGCGTGCCCTCGCCCGCGAACATGCGGATCGGGTCTTCGCCGGTGCGGCGGTACGGATACACGCCGCCGGTGTACGGGTAGCTGCCCGGCAGGTTTTCCTTGCCGAGGAAGGTCAGCAGCTCGCCCCAGCTGCGATAGGTGGGCGCGGCGATCTTCGGGATCGGCTGGTGGCTGAGCGAGGTGCGGTAGTTCTCCACCGCGATGGTCTTGTCGCGGACCTTGTATTCGGTGACCTCGTCGGTGATCGACTTCAGCCGCGCCGGCCATTCGCGCAGCAGCTTGAGGGAATCGTTGCCGAGGGATTGCACGGCGTCGTTGTAGCGCTGGCGCAGGGTGAGCAGGCTGCGGTCGGGCGCGATGGCCTGCCCGCCTGTGGCGGTTTGCGGCATCGACACGGCGGGCGACGGGCTGTCCACCACGGTGGGTTCCGGCGCGTCCTGGCCCAGCAGCGCGTCGGCGGCGTACAGGTCCAGCGCCTTCGGCAGCGCGGCATCGCCCAGTTCCTGCAGCGCCTGCCACAGCGACTGCGCGCGGTCGGCGACCTCGGACTGGGTCTCGATGCGGCGGTTGATGGCGCGGCCCTGCTCGGCGATCTCGGCGAGGTAGCGCACGCGCGCGCCGGGGATCAGCACGGTGGCGCGCGGCTCCTTGAGGCTGGTGTCGAGGCCCGGCGTCCACGCGACGCCCACCTTCTCCCGCAGCAGGCGGCACAGGTTGGCGAACATCCAGCTGATGCCGGGGTCGTTGAACTGGCTGGCGATGGTGGGATACACCGGCACGTCGGCATCCGCGGTCTGGAACGCCACGCGGTTGCGCTTCCACTGCTTGCGGATGTCGCGCAGGGCGTCTTCGGCGCCGCGCTTGTCGTACTTGTTGAGCACGATGAGCTCGGCGAAGTCGATCATGTCGATCTTCTCCAGCTGGCTGGCCGCGCCGTAGTCGCTGGTCATCACGTACATCGGGAAATCGACCAGGTCCACGATCTCCGAATCGCTCTGGCCGATGCCGGCGGTTTCCACGATCACTAGGTCATAGCCCAGCGACTTGAGGAATCCGATGCAGTCCTTGAGTACCGCGTTGGTGGCCACGTTCTGCCGGCGGGTGGCCATCGAGCGCATGTAGACGCGGTGGCTGCGAAGCGAGTTCATGCGGATGCGGTCGCCCAGCAGCGCCCCACCTGTGCGGCGGCGGGTGGGATCCACGCTGATCACCGCGATGTGCATCTTCGGGAAGCTGGCGAGGAAGCGGTTGAGCAGTTCGTCGGTGACCGAGGACTTGCCGGCGCCGCCGGTGCCGGTGATACCGATCACCGGCGTCTTGCCGCCGGCCAGTTGCCATTCCTTGCGCAGGCGCGAGAGTTCGGCGTCGGCGTAGTCACCGTCCTCGAGCGCGGACAGCACGCGCCCGATGGCGATCTCGTCCTGCATGCTGGGTGCTGCGGCATCGCTGCGAGCGCCCGCCTTGCGTGCATCGCCGGCGCGGGTGACCACGTCCTCGATCATCTCCACCAGCCCCATCTTCATGCCGTCGTTGGGGTGGTAGATGCGCTCGACGCCGTAGGCTTCGAGCTCGCGGATTTCTTCCGGCGTAATCGTGCCGCCGCCGCCCGCGAACACCTTGACGTGGCCGGCGTCGCGCTCGCGCAGCATGTCGACCATGTACTTCAGGTATTCGACGTGGCCGCCCTGGTAGCTGGACAGCGCGATGGCGTCGGCGTCTTCCTGCAGCGCGGCGCGGACCACGTCCTCCACGCTGCGGTTGTGGCCCAGGTGCACCACTTCCGCGCCCTGCGCCTGGATCAGCCGGCGCATGATGTTGATCGCGGCGTCGTGGCCGTCGAACAGGCTGGCGGCGGTGACGAAGCGCAGCGGGCTGCGCTCGGTCTGGGTGGCGGGCAAGGAGGCGGCAGGCGTTGACATGGGCGGAGATCGACGTGCGGAGACTCGCCGATTGTAACGCGGGGCTTGTTGCGGACCGCGTGGCCGCCGCCCCGTGCGCCGCGACGGCGCGGCCGGTTAGCGCGTCACGGCCTCGCGATGCATCGGTGCCAGGATGGCCAGCAGCTTGTTCTGCGAGCGGAATGGAATCTTGTGCTTGTCCATCGCCAGTTGCAGGTCTTCGACCAGCGCATTGAACGCGGCACGGTCGATGCCGAGGCCGGCGTGCGCGGTGCGCATATCACGGCCGGTGTAGGTGCAGTCACCGCCCAGGATCACGCAGAACTGCTCCGCTAGTTCGCGCTTGATGCGCGGCAGCTCCTTGCCCTCGAAGAAGCGGCCGATGCGCGGGTCCGCCACCATGATGTCCATGAAGTCGTCCATCAGCGCGGTGAGGCCCGGCATGCCGCCGAAGTCCTGCAGCACGTTGGCCAGTTCGGGGTGCGCGGGCGCAGGATTGGGGGCGGTGGGGTCCAGGCGCGGCGCGACTTCCACCTGCGCGTCGGTGCCTGCTTCGGCAGCGGCCGCGTCCTGCGCGAAGACGGTGCACGGCAGGCACATGGCCATTAACAGGCATGCGGTGGTCAGGATCTTGGTGGCTTTCATCAGGCTGGCTCCAATGGGACGGGCTCGGTGGGGAAACGCGCGGCTCAGAAGCCGACCTGCAGCGAGGCATACCAGCCGCGCTGGTTGTCGCGGATGACGATGTTGCCGAGGTCGAGATAGGCGACAGTGACGGAAACGTCCTTGGCCGGGGCCCAGGCCACGAAGGCATCCCATGCGTTCTCTTCGCGGGCGATACCGAGGTTGTCGGGCTTGGTGCGATATTCGGCGCCGATGGCGAGGTGGCGGTTGACCAGATATGCAGCGGAACCCTCGAACTGCGGCTTGTAACCGTCGTGCTTGTCGCCGCCGAAACCGAGGATGCCGAACTGGTTGGCCTTGGTCATGCGCAAGGTGGCGTTGAGCAGCACGCTCTGGCTCAGGTAGAGCTTGGTAGCGCTGACATAGACATCCGTGCCACTCGCCTTTTTCGCGCCGATGGCCGCGAGCAACGCGCCCTGGTCGTTGCGCTTGTGCTGCACGCCGATGGAAACCTGGGGCATCCAGTGGTCCTGCTCCAGCACCACGTCGCCGGCCAGCTTGAGCTTCACGCCATAGATGTCCTGGCGGATGGTGAAGCCCTGCCCAAGCCCAAGCGCCGCGCCGACCGCCTTGGTATCGAAGGCTTGGCGCGACACGCTCAGTTCGACCCGGTCGCGGATGCCCAGCAGGGCGCCGTAGCTGTCCAACGTGTAGTCCGAGACGTCTACCCGCGTGTAGTGCGCATTGCCGCCGATCTGGTCGCGGGTGCCGTAACCACCAATCACCGCCCACGGGGTCAGGCCCCCGCCCGCTGCGCCTTCCACCTGGGTCACGCCGCCGGTCAGCAGCAGCTTGCCGCCGGTGCCGGCGGGCAATTCCTCGGCGGGCTCCTCGTCTTGTGCCGTCAGTGCCGCGGCGTCCTGCGCCAGCGCGTTGGCGCTGCCGAACAACAACAGGCTGGCGCAAGTCGCCAGCACGATGGAGCGACGACGTGGCGCGCGGATGAATCGGAGAGCGGGCGGCATCAGGTGTTCCTGGGCGGGATGGTGGCAATGCGGGTTTCGGTGCGGATCAATCGCGGGTGCCATTTCGACTCCCCATCAACCGGTTGAACGCCGCGGCTACGCGGACGATGGTGGGCGCGCCGCGCTCCGGGACACTCAGGTTGCGGTCGCCGGTTTCAGCTGAGCGCAACATCAGGCGTTCCAGGTTCAGCAGCGGCGTTGCCACCTGAAGCCAGTACCACGCCAGCGCGGCTGCCAAGGCCAGCCACATGACGACTCCGAACATCGCCGTCGGGAGATGGGTGGCGACAATGCTCGAGAAAGAGGGGTCCCGGACAAGCGCCAGCAGTCTCACGCGAGCGTCTCCGAACAGTGGCGCAGACTCCGGTTGCGCATGCAGCCCCGACAGGGACAGGTCGCCCCGTCCGTCCTGGTCGCGTACCGCCTGCGCAAGCTCTTCGCTGGAAGAGGGGTCAAGGGTCGAGGCCGCTACGACCGGTCCTGACGCCGAGGGGGCGATGATCGCCACGTCGGCTGCGCCAATTCCGGCGATGGTCTGCACCAGTTCCTCACCGATGACCTGGCCGACCAACAGATAGGCGTCACCGGAACCGTAGCGGGCAAGTGGCAGGATCGCGACGTGCATCAGCCGGCCGCCTTCAGACCAGAGTCCGGTCTTCGATTCCTGAGCCTTGCGGGCTTCCTGGAAGACCGGATCCTTGGCGAAGTCATGCGATTCAACCGTAGGATCCGTGGCGGCCAGCACCTCGCCGTCCACACCCACCACCGCGGCCGCGTCGAGGTCGAGCTGGGTGCGGCGTTCCTCCAGCAAATCGAAAATGGAGGTGCGGTCGACCGCTGCGCCCGGCAACGCGCTGCCGAGCGCCTCGGTCATGTAGGCGACCACCGCCTGGTTGCTGGCGACAAGTTCGCCACGCATCACCAGGTTGCGATTCTCCAGCGCTTCGACCACCTCCTGGGTCAACGCCAGCGTGGCGACAGTGCGATCCGCCGCACGCTCGGCATCACGCCCCATTTGCCATGACAGCAACCCAAGCAGCAGCAAGGTGGTGGCGCCAAACACCAGTGCGCTGCGCATCATGAATTGATTGCGGGCATCCATGTCTCAGCGCCTCGTCGTGGTGTCGTGTCGCGAGGGCTTGGTAGCGGACAGCTTGCGGGTCACCGCACCCTGCATGGGCAGCGTCACTGCTACCGATTGCGCCTGCGCGCGCGGATGCCAGAACACCAGCGTTCCCGCGCCGGCCGGCAGGCCGCTGAGCGAATAGCGACCGTTGCGGTCCGGACGCGTGAAATGGGGCGTGGCCAGCACTACCACGTCCGCACGCATGTTGTGGTGGACGTTGCAGTTGACGATCACCAGGCCGGGCTTGGAGAACACCTGCTGCTTGACCTGGCCGGGCCCGTAGAAACCGCTGTCGAAGGTACTGCCCGGGGTCCGCGAGAACACGTTGTGGAGGATGCTGTCGCGGTTGGGAAACCGCACCGTACTTCCCACCGGCACCACGAGCACGGATGGCAAGAAGCCCTTGCTGCGGGTCTCGACGGTGAAAGTGCCCGGCTTCGGGCGCGTCATGCCTGACTTCGGCAGGAAGTACACCAGCCCGTCGGCGAGTTCGCCGGGAACGATGCCATCCCGACCTGCTGCCACGAGTTCCAGCTTACCGGACACGCTGGTGCCGGTTGCCTTGTTGGAATCGGCAGGCTTAGCTGCGGCGGAAGCCGCGTTCGTCGCAACGGGCTTCTCCGGCTTGGATGCCGGTTTTGCTGGCTGGGGCTTGGGCGCAACGGGCGCGGTGGCGGGCGCTGGCGCAGAGGGTGTCACGTCCACCCGGGCGACGGGCGCCGGTTGGCTGACGGAGTTCGGCACCGGCGTGGCCACGGGCGCTGGAGGCTGAGGCGGCAGCGCCGTGGCCGCTGGAGGCGCCTGGCGGCCAGGTCCGGTAGCGGATTCGGTGGAGGGGGTGGCACACGCGGCGACGACGCAAAGCAAGCACGCCACGGCGGCAGTTCGGATGAAGGTCATGTTGGCCCTTGGCTGGAATGGGCCGCACGCGCTTCGCGCATGATCGATCCCGTGTCCACGCGCACTACGGGGAAAACCGGCCAAAGGATGCACCCGTCACATTTCCTGCCAGCATTCGGCAGGGCCTGCCGCAACGCCCTCCCCCGCCCCCATACGCACCCGTACTCGGCCCCGCCGCGGGCGATGGCTTAGAATGCGCGCCCTGCATCGCGGGCAATGCCCGGTCGCGGATCCAACAGCCAGCAGGCTTTTCCTTCCTTTATGCCGTCGGTACCGGCGCATCACGCGACGCGGTCCCGGCCGGAGCTTTCGCCAATGATCTTCGAGACCCTCGACACCTTCGGCCATGAACAGGTCGTGTTCTGCCACAACAAGGACGCCGGCCTGAAGGCCATCATCGCGATCCACAACACCGTGCTGGGCCCGGCCCTGGGCGGCACGCGCATGTGGCCGTACAAGAGCGAGGCCGAGGCATTGAACGACGTGCTGCGCCTTTCCCGCGGCATGACCTACAAGAACGCGGTGGCCGGCCTCAACCTTGGCGGCGGCAAGGCGGTGATCATCGGTGACCCGGCCGCCGACAAGTCCGAGGCGCTGTTCCGCGCATTCGGCCACTTCGTGGAATCGCTGGGCGGCCGTTACATCACCGCCGAGGACGTGGGCATCGACGTCAACGACATGGAATACGTCTACCGCGAAACCGAGTACGTGACCGGCGTGCACCAGGTGCATGGCGGCTCGGGCGATCCGTCGCCATTCACTGCCTACGGCACTTTGCAGGGCCTGATGGCCACCCTCAACCGCAAGTACGGCGACGAGGAAGTGGGCAAGTATTCCTACGCCGTGCAGGGCCTGGGCCACGTGGGCATGGAGTTCGTGAAGCTGCTGAAGGAACGCGGCGCCAAGATCTTCGTGACCGACATCAACAAGGGCCTGGTCGACAAGGCCGTCAGCGAATACGGCGCCGAGGCCGTGGGCCTGGACGATATCTATGACGTGCCGGCGGACGTGTATTCGCCGTGCGCGCTGGGCGGTACCGTCAACGAGGCCACCCTGCCCCGGCTCAAGGCCAAGGTCATCTGCGGCGCGGCCAACAACCAGCTGTCCAACAACGCCATCGGCGACGAAGTGGCCAAGCGCGGCATCCTGTACGCGCCGGACTACGCGGTGAACGCGGGCGGCGTGATGAACGTCTCGCTGGAGATCGACGGCTACAACCGCGAACGCGCGATGCGCATGATGCGGACGATCTACCACAACCTCGCGCGCATCTACGAGATCTCCGAGCGCGACAAGATCCCGACCTACATGGCGGCCGACCGCCTGGCCGAGGAGCGCATCGAGAAGATCGGCAAGCTCAAGCTGCCGATGGGCCGCGGTACGCCGCGTTTCCAGGGCCGCATCCGCGGGCACTGACCGGACGTATGGGTCGATAAGCGATAATCGGACGGGGCTGCGGCCCCGTCCTGCTGTGGGAGCGGCACTCTGGCGCGACGCGCTCCCTTGCATTCCGGTCGCGCCAATGTGGCGCCCCCTACAACGTTCCACGCAGCCACGAGCAGACATCCATGCGTCCATTCCCCCTTGGCGAAGACATCGATGCATTGCGCGATGCGGTCCGCCGCTTTGCCGAGGCGGAGATTGCGCCACGCGCAGCGGCCATTGATGAAGCAAACGCATTCCCGCAGGAGCTGTGGCCGAAGCTTGGTGAGATGGGCCTGCTCGGACTGACCATTCCAGGCGAGTTCGGCGGCAGCGGGATGGGGTATCTGGCGCATACCGTGGCGATGGAGGAGATCTCGCGGGCCTCCGGCTCGGTGGGCCTCAGCTACGGCGCGCACTCCAACCTGTGCGTCAACAACCTCTATGCCAATGGCACCCAGGCCCAGCGCGAGGCCTACCTGCCCAAGCTGTGCAGCGGCGAGTGGAAGGGAGCGCTGGCAATGAGCGAGCCCGGCGCGGGGTCCGACGTGGTGGGCTCCATGAATTGCCGCGCGGAACTGCGCGGCGACACCTGGATCGCCAACGGCAACAAGATGTGGATCACCAACGGTCCGGAGGCCGACGTGCTGGTGGTCTACATGCGCACCGCGGGCAAGGACGCGGGCAGCAGGTGCATGACCGCCTTCATCGTCGAGAAGGGCATGCCGGGCTTTTCCACCGCGCAGAAGCTCGACAAGCTGGGCATGCGCGGCAGCAACACCTGCGAACTGGTATTCCAGGACTGCGCGATTCCCGCCGCCAACGTACTCGGTGAAGTCCACCACGGGGTCAAGGTGTTGATGAGCGGCCTCAACACCGAGCGCCTGGTGCTGAGCGGCGGGCCGATCGGGCTGATGCAGGCTGCCCTCGACATCACCCTGCCCTACGTGCGCGAGCGCAAGCAGTTCAACGAAGCCATCGGCACCTTCCAGCTGATGCAGGGCAAGATCGCCGACATGTACACCGCGCTGCAATCCAGCCGCGCGTTCGCCTACCAGGTGGCGCGTGACTTCGATGCCGGCCACAAGAGCCGGGTGGACGCGGCCTCGTGCCTGCTGCATGCATCGGATTGCGCGGTGCAGGTGACCCTGGAGGCGATCCAGTCGCTGGGCGGCAACGGCTACATCAACGAATACCCGGCCGGCCGCCTGCTGCGCGATGCCAAGCTGTACGCGATCGGCGCGGGCACCAACGAGATCCGGCGCATGCTGATCGGCCGCGAGTTGTTCGCAGGCAACAGCTGACCGACTGATTCCGGGTCCGCTTCGCAAAAAAAAACGCCGCGTCTCCGCGGCGTTTTACATGGTGCAACGGCAATCGCGGATCAGAAGCGCAGCATCGCCTGCAGCGAGGCCATGTTGCTGGCGCCCACGTCACTGGCGCGGCGGCTGAGGTCAAAGCGGAACATCGCCTTGCCGCGGAACACAGCCGACAGGCCGGCACCGAACACCTGGCTGCGCTGGGCCAGGGCAATGCCCTGCAGCGGCGCCCATTGCGCAAGGCCGGTGAAGCTGGCGTCGAACAGTTCACCGCTCGACCCCAGGGACTGCTGCCACTCCGCGCGCGCGTCCGCACGCACGTCGGCGCCACCGATCCGCCAGCCGCGTTCCGCACGCAGGCCGGCCAGGCCCTGCAGGCGGCTGCTGTCCCATGCATTCGCACGCAGGCCGAAGCCGCTGCCGCCGCGCTCGTCGAAGCCGTCGTTGTGCACGCGCACGAACTGGCTGCCCACGTACGGCACCACCGCCATGCCCGCAGCATCGAAGCGACGCCCGAGTTCCGCATAGGCGCTTTCGTAACGGCCCGATACCTGCGTGGCCACCGCGTCATGCTGGTTGCCCAGCAGCAGGTTGCGCTGCAGCTGGCGGTCGAATGACCCCGAGGCCAGCTGCGCCTGGGCCTGCCAGTTGCCGCGCCAACCGGCGGCGTACGCCTGCAATTCGCGCTGTTCGCCACGGCTGCGGTCGCCGAACGTCCCCAGCCAGCTGGACTGCCGGAGCTTGTTCATCGACACGCCCACAACCGCGTTGCGGCCAAGGCGCCAGTCGTTGCCGATCATCGAGCCGGCGCTGTCCATGCCGATGCCGTCGAAGCCGCTTTGCGCCAGTGTCCCGCTGCTGGACAGGTCGCGGTACCAGCCGCCGATGGCCTGCGGCGCCAGCGCCAGCCCGTCGAGGCGCGCATCCAGCGCGCGCCGGCTGGCATCGATGGCATCGAACGTCAGCGCGGCCGAGCCCGCATGCAGTTCGCCCGACAGGCTGCGCAGCGCGAAATCGGCGTGGGCAACGCTCGAGGCGCGCTGCAGCTCGCCTGCTCCATCGATGAAGCTGCCGCTGATGCCCGCCGGCAGTGCGCCGGACAACTGCAGGTCGATCGCACCCATCGCGGATTCCACGCGCTGCGCCGACGCCTGGGTGGCCAGGGACAGACCCATGCCGGCTACGGCGTCGGCCACGTTGATGCGGTTGATGTTGAGGAACACATTGCTCGGGTCGTACGCCAGTGTTGCGTCGAGGAACACGTTTGGCGCCGCGCGTAGCGTGCTGAAGGTGCCGCTGACGCCGCCGTTGGCAGTGAGCAGGGTTTCCTTGGCGGTGGTGGTGTATCCGGTCTTGACCCCGAGGATCGACATCTGGCCGTTGAGTGACGCGGTGCCGGTGATCTGGAGCGCGCTGCCCAGCCACACACCAATGTTGCCGGTCGATGACTGCACGAAGTTGCCGGCGATGCTTGCCGGTGCGCTGGCGCCGCTGAGGAAGCGGCCGCTGTTGTCCACACTGCCGCCGAACACGCCGCTGGCCCAGACCGTCGCGCCATTGGCGATGGTGAGGTTCGACTTCAGCCCCTTGCGCACATCAAGCCCGCCGCCGTCGACGCGGGTCGCCCCGCTGAAATTCGCGGCCTCGGCAAGCGTCAGCGTGCCGCTGCCGCCCTTGACCAAGCCGCCGCTGCCGATGATCGGGTTGCGCCAGACGGAGTTCTGGGAAAATGAAACGCTGAAGTCGCCCCATGCGAAGTTGCTCGGACCGTTCGCGGCCTTGCTCACGTCGAGCAGGCCCCAGCCGAACACCGCGTCAACGCCAGCGGCGCCAAGGTCCTTGGCACCTCCAAGCAAAGCCTGCCGCACCTGGTCATTGGTGAAATACGGAAATGCCGACCACACCACTGCGGCTGCACCGGCCACCAGCGGGGCGGCATACGAGGTGCCGCCGCCCTGGAACAGCGTGCTGGTTGCGGCAGAGGTGGCCGCCGGATTGATGAAGACCACGTTGCCGGGGGCAACCAGGCAATAGTTCATCGCACTGCCGCATTGCTGCGAGTAACTGGTGAGTTGGGTCGGGTTGAGCGGATCCAGCGCGCCCACGGTCAGCCATCCCCTCTCCAGCGCGGGATCATTGGCCAGGGTGGGCAGGCGCGCGTTGTCGGACGGGTTGCCCAAAAAGCGCGAATCGCCGCCACTGTTGCCATTGGCGAACACCACGATGCCGCCGCGACCCACCACGAAATCCTTCCACGCATTGGCCAGCTCGACGGTGAGCGCGGGATCGCGCCAGTACAGCCCGCCCCAGGAATTGTTGAGCACGCGCGCGCCAGCGTTGGCCAGCTCCGCGTTGATGGCCTTGAAGAAGTCGCCGTAACCCTGGCCCGCGAGGATTTCATTGCCCTGGCCGGAGCCATCGTCGACGGGCCGGGTATCGCCGATGATCCGCGACGACAGCACCGTTGCGTCCTGGGCAATGCCGCCGCCCCAGTTGCCGGTCTCGCCGCCGCTGTACAGGCCCGGCGCGGGACGTCCCGCCGCAAGCGATGCAACGGTGGTGCCATGGCCCACCTTGTCATCGACGGTGAGGTCGTTGCTTGAGCCGACATTGATGAAGTGGCGGGTGACGCGTCCGCTCAAGGCGGGATGGTTGCGACTCACGCCGGAATCGATGATGCCAATGCCCACGCCCTGCCCCTTCAAGCCGGCGCCCAGCGCGCCCATGGCGTTGGTCAGGCTCAGATGGCGGTTGATGCTGGCGTCGGTGAGGACGACGGGCCCGCCCTGCACGGGGACGGCGGGCGGATTGACCTGGATCAAGCTGGTGTCGTTGGCGACGTTCGGGGTAAACCCGGGCCCGGGTGGTGGCGGGGGCGTCGTCGGGACGAGGGGAGGAGGAGGAGGCGTTGCCCGCACCCCGCCCCCACCACCACAGGCAGTCAGGGCAAGCGCGATCGCAAGGGGCAGCAGGGCGTTGGCAAGCAGATGCCCACGCTGGACCCGATGGTTGGACGATGTCATAGCGAGCCTCGCTCCGCGTTGGCAGCCCCCATGGCCAGCCTCTCCGCGCTGCACATGTTGTAAGCGAGTCCGCCCCTCTCCACAACGGGCGTTTGCTGAATGGTCCGGCACTTGCCGCAGCGCAACATGGGCGCCGTTTCGCGCCATAATCGGCGTCGGCAGGTGTTGGTCCTGCCAGCCAAACTGTCCCCGACCATCCCGCCCCGCATACGGACCTTCCATGAGCGACGTCGTCATCGTCGGTGCCAAGCGCACCGCCATCGGTTCCTTCCTCGGCCAGTTCACCGGCGTTCCCAGCCCGACCCTTGGCGCCGCGGCGATCAGCGCCGCCCTGGCGCAGTCGGGCGTGGCGGCTGCGTCCATCGACGAGGTGATCATGGGCTGCGTGCTCCCCGCCGGCCTGGGCCAGGCGCCTGCGCGGCAGGCGTCGCGGGCTGCGGGCATCCCGGATGCCGCCGGCTGCACCACCATCAACAAGGTCTGCGGCTCCGGCATGAAGGCGGTGATGCTGGCCCACGACCTGATCAAGGCCGGCAGTGCGCAGGCAGTCATTGCCGGCGGCATGGAATCGATGACCAATGCGCCGCACCTGCTCAATGGTTCGCGCACCGGCATCCGTTACGGCAGCGCCGAATTCCTGGACCACATGGCGCTGGATGGCCTGACCAATCCGGACGACGGCAAGGCGATGGGCGTGTTCGGCGACGCGGCCTGCGCCAGGTACAGCTATGACCGCACCGCGCTGGACGCGTATGCGGCAGAGAGCGTGAAGCGCGCGCAGGCAGCGCAGGCATCCGGCGCTTTCGCCGCGGAAATCACCGCAGTGACGGTCAAGACCCGCAAGGGCGAGGTGGTCGTCGACAAGGACGAGGAGCCGGGCAAGATCGACGCGGCAAAAATACCCGACCTGCGTGCGGCCTTTGGCAAGGACGGCGTGTTGACCGCAGCCTCGTCATCGAAGATTTCGGATGGCGCCGCCGCGCTGGTGGTGATGTCCGCGGAGGCCGCAGCGACGGCCGGCGCCGTGCCGCTGGCGCGCATCGTGGCCCATGCCACCCATGCACAGGCACCTGAGTTGTTCACCACCGCGCCGGTCTCCGCCCTCCGGAACGTGCTCGCCAAGGCAGGCTGGAGTGTGGCCGATGTCGACCTGTTCGAAATCAACGAAGCCTTCGCATGCGTCGCAATGGCGCCGATGACCGACCTGGGCATTCCGCGCGACAGGCTGAACGTGAACGGCGGGGCATTGGCGCTGGGGCATCCGATTGGCGCCTCCGGCGCACGCCTATTGGTGACGCTCATCCATGCCCTGGCAGCACGCGGCGGCAAGCGCGGCGTGGCCGCGCTGTGCATTGGCGGTGGCGAAGCGACAGCGATGGCAATCGAGCTGGTGTGAAGGCTGTTTAACGTATTTCCGAAAAAAAAGCGGACAACCGCTTGACACGCGACACGACCTTGTCATCATGTTAGGGGCGCGCACCTTGCGCGTTGCTACAACCTAATCACGACGAGGAAACCGTATCATGTCGATCAACAAGATCCTGCTGGCGATGGCTCTGGGCCTGGCCCTGACCGCCTGCACCAACAAGGAACAGGCTGCCGAGGCTACCGCTGAAGCTTCCGAAGCCGCCACCGACGCCCAGGCTTCGGCCGACGCTGCTGCTGCCACCGGCGACGCCGCCGCTGCCGACGCTGCCCAGGCTGCTGCTGACACCGCCGCCATGGCTGCCGACGCTGCTGCGACCGCTGCTTCCGCTGAAGCCACCACCGCTGCTGGTTCGGGCGACGCTGCCGACGCCGCGATGGACGCTGCCGATTCGGCCGAGCAGGCTGCTGCTGCCGCCGAGAACGCGGCTGCTTCGGCTGACGCGAAGAACTAATTCGACGGGCGTCATTCGCCCTTCCGGATTGGTGTAGGATTGAAAGAGCCGTCGGTACGCCGACGGCTTTTTCATGCGCTGTACACAGGGGAAGCTGCCATCCTCGACACTCGCCGGCCCGTGCCGGAACGCCAAGCGTACTGGCGTTGCCTGATCCGCAAACCGCACCTTTCAGACAACTCCTCAGGAGAGACCCATGAATACCAAGCTCTACGTGCTCCTCGCCGCCGGCGTCCTCGCCCTTTCGGCTTGCAATTCCCCGACCGCCGAACAGAAGGCTGAAGAAGCCGGCGACCAGGCCGCCATCGCCGCCGACGCCGCTGGCGACGCCGCTGCCGCCAGCGCCGAAGCTGCCGCTGCTGGTACCGCTGCTGCCGTTGGTTCGGCCGCCGCCGCCGTCGACGCCGCCGCCGATCCGGTTCAGGCTGCGTACGAAGAAGGCAAGCAGAATGCCGCCGGCGCGATCGCCGAAGGCGCGCAGAACGTTGCCGACAACATGAAGCAGGAAGAGGCCGAAGCCGCCGCCACTGCCGAAGCTGAAAAGCAGGACTAATCGTCACGGTAATGTGTTGAAGGGGCCCGCTTAGGCGGGCCTTTTCTTTGGTTCTGCGTCGGACGGTAAGAGACCTCCCCCGCTTGCCATGCCCTCGTTGCGGCCGCGTGCCCTGCGCACCCAGCAACGGCGAGGAGATGCCACCTCGCAGCGGCTCCGGGTCCCACGCGGTTATCCTTGCCTTTCACCCGGCCCCGTTGTGAACGCATGCCCGCATTGACCAGCCAGATGGATCCCCGCTCGCCTGAGTTCCTCGAGAACGTGGCATGGCACCGCGAACTGGTGGCCGAGCTCGACCGCCGGCTCGCGCGGGTGGCGGATGGCGGCGGCGAAAAAGCCCGCGACAGGCATACCGAACGTGGCAAGCTGCTCCCGCGCGAGCGCATCGGCGCTCTGCTGGACCCGGGCTCGCCGTTCCTGGAAATCGCCCCGCTCGCCGCCGAGGGCATGTACGACGATGCGGCGCCCGGCGCGGGCATGGTCTGCGGCATCGGCCGGGTCAAGAGCCAGGAAGTGGTGATCGTGGCCAACGATGCCACGGTCAAGGGCGGCACCTATTTCCCGATGACGGTGAAGAAGCACCTGCGTGCGCAGGAAATCGCCCGCGAAAACCACCTGCCCTGCATCTACCTGGTCGACTCCGGCGGCGCCTTCCTGCCGCTGCAGGACGAGGTATTCCCGGACCGCGAGCACTTCGGCCGGATCTTCTACAACCAGGCGCGCATGAGCGCGGAGAACATCCCGCAGATCGCGGTGGTCATGGGCAGCTGCACGGCGGGTGGCGCCTATGTGCCGGCGATGAGCGACGAGTCGATCATCGTCAAGGAACAGGGCACGATTTTCCTTGGCGGTCCACCGCTGGTTAAGGCGGCCACCGGCGAAGTGGTGGATGCGGAAACGCTGGGCGGCGCTGACGTGCACACCAGCATCTCCGGCGTCGCCGACCATTTCGCCGAGGACGACCGGCATGCGCTGGAGATCGCGCGCAGCATCGTCGGCACGCTCAATCGCAAGAAAGTGTTACCGGTGGCGACCCTGCCAGCGCGCGAACCGCTGTTCGCGGCAGAGGAGCTGTACGGCATCGTGCCGAAGGACGCGCGCCGGCCGTTCGACATCCGCGAAGTGATCGCGCGGGTGGTCGACGGCAGCGAGCTCCAGGAATTCAAGGCCCGCTACGGCAAGAGCCTGGTCACCGGCTTCGCCCACCTGCATGGGTACCCAGTCGGCATCATCGCCAACAACGGCATCCTGTTCGCCGAAAGCGCGCTGAAGGGCGCGCACTTCATCGAGCTGTGCAACCAGCGCGGCATCCCCCTGGTGTTCCTGCAGAACATCACCGGCTTCATGGTCGGCAAGAAATACGAACAGGCCGGTATCGCCAAGGACGGAGCGAAGATGGTGACCGCGGTGGCGTGTTCGCACGTGCCGAAGTTCACCGTGGTGATCGGCGGCAGCTTTGGCGCCGGCAACTATGCGATGTGCGGCCGCGCGTATGGCGCGCGCTTCCTGTGGATGTGGCCGAACGCGCGGATCAGCGTGATGGGCGGGGAACAGGCGGCATCGGTGCTGGCCACGGTGCGCCGCGATGGCATCGAGCTCAAGGGCGACAGCTGGAGCGTGGACGACGAAGAAGCGTTCAAGGCGCCGATCCGCGACCAGTACGAGTCACAGGGCAACCCGTATTACGCCACCGCGCGGCTTTGGGACGACGGCATCATCGATCCGGCGGACACCCGGCGAGTGCTGGGGCTGGGCATCTCCGCCGCTTTGAATGCGCCGATCGATCCTGGCACCAGGTTCGGCGTGTTCCGCATGTAACGCGGCGCGAACGCCCGCACGTTTCCAGCAGGGACGTGCACTTGCGGGCTGGACTTGTCGCATTCATGCAGGTATTCGCCGCAAAGTGGTGATAGCCTCGACCGCCCACCCCCGTGGAGTCCGTAACAATGGCAATCTGGAAAGACCCGACCCCGGCCGCGAAGGCCGCCGAACCGTCCCGTTTCGACCCACCCGCTCCCGCGACCGTCAGCGAGCCAGCACAGGCCGCTCCCGCGCCTACGCCGATCCGCGCGGTGGACACCCCGGCGCGTGAATCGGTGATCGCCGCCGACATCGCCATCGAGGGCAAGATCGAGGGCGCCGGCCATGTCCGCATCGCAGGCAAGTTCAAGGGTGACGTCAAGGTGCAGGGAAACCTCACCATCGAGCCGGGCGCCAAGGTGGCGGGTGGCGTGTCCGCGCACAAGGTCATCCTGGCCGGTGAGCTGGACGGCAACATCGATGCCGCGCAGCAGGTTGAACTGCAGCAGACGGGCGTGATCAACGGCGACCTCAAGGCAGGCTCGCTGACCGTGGCGGCGGGCTCGCGCATTCGCGGCCATGTCGACTGCGGCTGGAGCGACAAGGACAGCAAGTCGATCGCGCCCAAGGCGGAGACCGGCAGCGCGGCATGAGCGCGGCGCGCCCGGGCACGACCGGTGCCACCCGCACCTGTCCGCATTGCAAGACCACCATCCTGGAAAGCTCCGCGGTGTGCCCGGCCTGCCGCGGCCACCTGCGGTTCGATGCACCAGCCGTGGATGCCGAGCAGCGGTTCGTGCCGTTGCAGGTGGAAGGCACGATCAGCGCGCCCGCCGAGGGCGCGTTCGAATACACGATGGTGGTGGTGATCCGTGACGGCGCCGGCAAGGAAATCGGGCGCCATGTCGCCGGCGTGGGCGCGGTGTTTCCCGGAGAGTCGCGCAGCTTCAACGTCAGCGTGGAAGCGGTGCCTGCCTCGGCTGCCAAGCGACGCCTGAAACACTGAATTTCCACGTCAACGGCGAGGGCGGCGGGGTTCGCGCAGCCGCATTTCGAGCCAAGACGCGAGCGCCGCCGCTATAGCCGTTTACGCGCGCTCTAATCGCAGCTATCGCAGCCCGCGCAGTTCGACGCGCCGGCGCTTGCGGCAGGTGCAATCCTGCGACCCAGCCACTGCATCCACGGCGCCATGCCCTTGCCAAGCAGAGGCAATGCGATGGCGATGCGCAGCCTGCGCGTGGCCTCGGGAAACTGCTTGCGCATCACCACGGCGAGGCTGGCCGTGACCGCCAGCCCGATCAACACATACTGCATGAGCAGCCACGCATCCATCAGCCCGCGCCCAATGCGACCGCGATGCGGTACGTCAGCAGCGATGCCAGGTAGGCCAGCGCGAACAGGTAGACCGTGGCGAACCCGGTCTGCTTCCACGAATGGGTTTCACGCTTGATCGTGGCCAGCGTCGACAGGCACTGAGGCGCATAGATGAACCAGACCAGCAGCGACAGGCCGGTGGCCAGCGACCAACCCTGTGCGATCAGCGGCGACAGCGTCTGGCTGGCGATGGCGTCGGTGGAAGCAGCTACCGCATACACCGTGGCCAGCGACGAGACCATCACCTCGCGAGCGGCCATGGTCGGGATCAGGGCGATGCTGATCCGCCAGTCGAAGCCCAGCGGCTCGAACAACACTGCCAGCGCCCGTCCGATGCGCCCGGCAAGGCTGTCCTCGATGCCGACGCCGGCGGGGATGTTGAGCAGGAACCACAGCAAGATGGTCAGCGCCAGGATGATGCCGCCGACCCGCTTGAGGAAGATCATCGCCCGCTCCCACAGGCCGATGGCGATGTCGCGCAGCTGCGGCATGCGATACGACGGCAGTTCCAGGAGCAGCGGATGCTCGCCATGGTCGCGACGCCACTTCTTCATCACCCACGCCACCAGCAAGGCGCTGAGGATGCCGGCCGCATACAGCGCGAACAGCACCAGCCCCTGCAGGTTGAACCAGCCCACCTCGCGCGACGGGATGAAAGCGCCGATCAGCAGCGCATACACCGGCAACCGCGCCGAGCATGTCATCAGCGGCGCGACCAGGATGGTCGCGAGGCGATCGCGCGGATCCTGGATGCTGCGGGTGGCCATGATCCCGGGAATTGCGCAGGCGAAGCTCGACAGCAGCGGGATGAAGCTGCGCCCCGACAGCCCGGCGGACGCCATCATCCTATCCAGCAGGAATGCCGCGCGCGGCAGGTAGCCGGATTCCTCCAGGGCCAGGATGAAGGCGAACAGGATCATGATCTGCGGCAGGAACACCACCACTCCGCCGAGACCGGCGATCACGCCATCGACCAGCAGGCTGTTGAGCGGCCCGGCAGGCAACGCGCCACCGACCAGCGTTCCCAGCCAGCCGGTGGCGGCCTCGATCCCATCCATCATCGGCGTGGCCCACGCGTACACGGCCTGGAAGATCAGGAACATCACCAAGCCAAGGACGAACAGGCCAAAGATGGGGTGCAGCAGCCAACGGTCCAGCGCATCGTCGATGGCGGCGGTCGCGCGTGGCATTGCCACCGCCAGCGACAACAGCCGGTGGGTTTCATGGTGAAGGTTGGCGCCTTCCGCCATCTCCACGCGTGGTGCGTGCGGCGACGTGGCCATTGCGACCAGCTGCTCGACCAGCCCGCGCGCGCCGTCGTGGCGCACGGCCACGGTTTCCACCACCGGCACGCCCAGCTCGCGCTGCAGGGCATCAATGTCGATGCCGATGCCCCGCTGCCGCGCCGCATCCATCATGTTCATGGCCACGATCATCGGCCGGCCCAGCGCGCGCACTTCGAGGGCAAAGCGCAGGTGCAGGCGCAGGTTGGTGGCATCGACCACGCATACCAGCACGTCGGGCTGCGGCTCGCCCGGATAGAAGCCGCGGATCAGGTCGCGGGTCACCGCCTCGTCCAGGCTGGCGGCGTTGAGGCTGTAGGCGCCTGGCAGGTCGAGCACCGCGAACTGCTTGCCGGATGGCGCGTGCAGGCGGCCTTCCTTGCGCTCCACGGTCACGCCGGCGTAATTCGCCACCTTTTGCCTGCTGCCGGTGAGCAGGTTGAACAGCGCGGTCTTGCCGCAGTTGGGGCTGCCGACCAGCGCGATTCGCGGGGCATTGGCGACAGCCGCACTCATCCCGTCGCCCCCACCGCGCTCAGGCGCACCCGGGCCGCCTCCGACTGGCGCAAGGCGAAGCGGGTAAAGCCCACCTGCACCAGCAGCGGCTCGGCGCCGAACGGTCCAGCCGCCAGCACTTCCACCTGCTCGCCCGGCACGAAGCCCAGGTCGCCCAATCGTCGCGCGATGGCGTCGTTCGGGGACTGGGCCTCCACGTCCTCGACGATGGCGGGCTGGCGCCTGGGTAGCTCGTTCAATCGCACGGCTTAAAGCCAAATGGGAATTGTTCGCATTCTAGCATCGCGTGCCATGCACGCCGCTGCATGCGGGCGGCGGCCGGGCGTCGTGGCCCGCTATCATGTCCAGCGATTCGGTTTGGCCTGGAGGTTGGATGAGCGAGCGCCTGTCCCTGCAGCGCGACGGTGCGGTCGCCCGGCTGCGCATGACCCGCGCGGGCGTGCACAACGCCTTCGATGCCGAACTGATTGCCGAACTCACCCAGGCCCTGGAACAGGTTGCCGCGGATGCCGGCGTGCGGGTGATGGTGCTGGAAGCCGAGGGCGCTTCGTTCTCCGCCGGGGCCGACCTCAACTGGATGCGGGGCATGGCCACGGCCAGCGAAGCAGCCAACCGCGACGACGCACTCGCCCTCGCCCGCCTGATGCGGACCCTGGACGAACTCCCCAAGCCCACCATCGCATGCGTACAAGGCGCCGCGTTTGGTGGCGGGGTTGGCCTGGTGGCCTGCTGCGACATCGCCATCGCCGCCACTGGCGCGAAATTCGGACTGACCGAAAGCAGGCTGGGCCTGCTGCCCGCGGTGATCTCGCCTTACGTCATCGCCGCCATCGGGCCACGCCACGCACGCCGTTATTTTGCGACCGCGGAAGTGTTCGATGCCGAGGAAGCGCTGCGCATCGGCCTGTTGCATGCGGTGGTCAACGCCACCGCGCTCGACACCGCGATTCAGCGCCAGATCGACCTGCTGCTGAAGGCCGGCCCCATTGCCAGCGCCAGCGCCAAGCAACTGGTGCGCGACGTGTGCGCCCACGCTGATGGCGAGAAGCACGATGGCGACAACGCCACGCTGATCGCCCGGCTGCGCGTGTCACCGGAAGGCCAGGAAGGTCTGTCCGCCTTCCTCGACAAGCGCTCTCCTCGCTGGACCAACGAATGAGACCCGTACCCTGATGTTCGACACCCTGCTCATCGCCAACCGCGGCGAGATCGCCTGCCGGGTGATCCGCACTGCGCGCAAGCTCGGCATCCGCACCGTCGCCGTGTTTTCCGACGCCGACGCCGACGCCCAGCACGTGCGCCTGGCCGACGAGGCCCACCACATCGGCGGCCCACGCCCGCAGGACAGCTACCTGCGCGGGGACGCCATCATCGAGGTGGCCAGGAAAACCGGCGCGCAGGCGATCCATCCGGGCTACGGGTTCCTGTCCGAGAACGCGGATTTCGCGGATGCGGTGGAAGCCGCGGGCATTGCCTTCGTGGGGCCGAAAGCCGCCTCGATGCGCAAGATGGGCAGCAAGGCGGGGGCCAAGGACCTGATGGCAGCGGCCGGCGTACCGGTGGTGCCGGGCTACACCGGGGAAGACCAGTCGCCGGAACTGCTGCAGCGCGAAGCCGACGCCATCGGCTATCCGTTGATGATCAAGGCCGCGCACGGCGGCGGCGGCAAGGGCATGCGCATCGTGCGCGCGCGCGACGAATTCCTGCCCAACCTCGAAAGCTGCCAGCGCGAGGCCCGCAACGCCTTCGGACGCGACCGCGTGTTGCTGGAGCGCTACATCGAGCATCCGCGCCACATCGAGATCCAGGTGTTCGGCGACAGCCATGGCGGCGCGATCCACCTCGGCGAGCGCGAATGCTCCGCGCAGCGCCGCTACCAGAAGGTGCTGGAGGAATCGCCCTCGCCGTTCCTCACGCCCGAACTGCGTTCGCGCATGGGCGCCGCAGCGGTCGCCGCGGCGCATGCGATCGACTACGCCAACGCCGGCACGGTGGAGTTCATCACCGCGCAGGACGGCAGTTTCTACTTCATGGAGATCAACACCCGCCTGCAGGTGGAGCATCCGGTCACCGAGGAAGTCACCGGGCTTGACCTGGTCGAGTGGCAGCTGCGCATCGCCGCGGGCGAGCCGTTGCCGTTGCAGCAGGAGCAAATTCGCCAGCACGGCCATGCGATCGAAGTGCGCCTGTATGCCGAGGATCCCGATGCAGGCTTCCTGCCCGGTTCCGGCACGCTTGAAACGCTGCGCCTGCCCGCGCCGACGCGGAATGTGCGGATCGACTCCGGCGTGGTCGAAGGCGACACCGTCAGCATCTTCTACGACCCGATGATCGCCAAGCTGATCGTGTGGGACGAGGATCGGCCGCGCGCACTGGCACGCCTGCGCGAGGCGCTGGCAGGCTGCGAGATCGCCGGGCCGAAGTCCAACATCGGTTTCCTGGAGCGGCTGGTGCGGCACCCGGCAGTGGTTGAGGGTCGCATCGATACCGGCTACCTCGATCGCCACCTCGACGAATTCCTGGCACCAACCGAGGCCGACGCAACCTTGATCGTGGCAGCGGCCACGGCGCGCCTGCTGGCGCAGGAGGCCGGGGCACGCGACCGCGCGAGCGCGAGCATGGACCCGACATCGCCGTGGTCGATTGCCGATGGCTGGCGCCTGGGCCATGCCGGCAGCCGCCGCCTGGCCTTGCTGGATGGCGAAGCACCCATCGACCTGGTGGTGCATGGCCATGCCGGCGACTACCGCATCGAGCGCGAACGCCAAGGCCATGTCGTGTCCGGCGCACGCCTGCAGGACGGCGTACTGAGCGCGCGCATCGATGGCGCCATGCGCCAGTTCCACGCCGATGCATCGGGTGAGCGAGTCATCGTCCACGATGGCGCCCGCCGCCTGAGCCTGCAAGCCGTGGAGGTGTATCGTCGCCAGCAAGGGACGGCCGACGCCGCCGAACATCGCATCCGAGCGCCGATGCCGGGCCGCGTGGTGCTGGTGCAGGCGCAGCCGGGGGACGCAGTCAGCGCGGGGGACGTGGTGCTGGTGATCGAGGCGATGAAGATGGAGCTTGCCCTGAAGGCGCCGCGCGACGGCGTCCTGGCCGAAGTCCGGGTCGTGGCCGGCGAGTTCGTCGACGCCGACGCCGTGCTGGCCACCCTGGAGCCCTGAGCGTGGCGCTGCCCGCCCAGGTGCGCATCGTCGAAGTCGGTCCCCGCGACGGGCTGCAGAACGAAGCGGCGCACATCGCGACAGAAGACAAGATCGCGCTGATCGATCGCCTGTCGGCGACGGGCCTGCGCAGCATCGAGGCCACCGCCTTCGTCAGCCCGAAGTGGGTGCCGCAGATGGCAGACGCCGCGGAGGTGCTGGCCGGCATCAACCGCCGCCCGGGCGTTACCTATCCGGTACTGGTTCCGAACGAACAGGGCTACGCACGCGCGCGCGCAGCCGGCGCCCAGGAAGTGGCGGTGTTCACCGCGGCCTCCGAGTCGTTCAACCTGAAGAACACCAATGCCGGCATCGCGCAATCGCTGCTGCGCTTCGAACCGGTGCTTGAACGCGCGCGCGCCGATGGCGTGCCGGTGCGTGGCTATGTGTCGACCGTGCTCGGCTGCCCGTACCAGGGCGAGGTCGCGGTCAGTGAAGTGGTCCGCGTCGCCCGCGCCTTGCATTCGATGGGCTGTTACGAGGTCTCGCTGGGCGACACCATCGGCGTCGGCACCCCGGCGCGGGCGCGGGACATGTTGAAGGCAGTGGCGTCCGAGGTGCCGATGCCGGCGCTGGCCATCCATTTCCACGACACCTACGGCCAGGCCCTGGCCAACATCCTGGCCTGCCTGGAGGAAGGCGTAGCCGTGGTCGACAGCGCGGTGGCCGGCACCGGCGGCTGTCCGTATGCCAGGGGCGCCAGCGGCAACGTGGCCAGCGAGGACGTGGTCTACATGCTGCACGGCCTCGGTGTTCGCACCGGCATCGACTTGCCCGCACTGGCCGAGGTGGGTCGCTGGCTGGCCACCTTGCTCGGTCGTGAAACCGGCAGCAAAGTGGGCAAGGCACTGTTGCCGGGATGAGCCAGCCTGGCACGACGCGTTCCACGGCCGAACTGGATGCGGCGCTTGTCGCGTTGCTCGCCGACATGCACGAATCGGGCAGCGATCCCAGCCTGTCGCCACGCTGCGCCTCCCTGTTGGCACAGGCGGCCGCAACCTTGCGCGAAGCGCGCGAGACCTTGCGCATTGAACATAACCGCTACCGCGCCTTGCTGGATGCCGTGCCGGATCCCGTCAGCATCCTGAGCTGGGAAGGCACCGTGCTGGACCTCAACAAGGCCGGCGAAACCGCGTATCGCAGGACCCGCTCCGACATCGTCGGCAAGTCGATCGACATCCTCAACCCCGACCTGCCGGCCAACCACATGGGTCCGGTGCACGAAACCCTGCGCCGCGGCGAGACCTTCGTCATCGAAGTCACCAACATGCGCGCGGATGGCAGCCGCTTCCCTGTCGAGGTGCATTCGGCGGCCTTCCATGAAGGCGGCCACACCCGGATCGTGGCGGTCGCCCGTGACCTCAGTGCGCGCCACGAAGCCGAGTCGCGTTACAACAGCCTGATCGAGGGCATCGACAAGGCGGTCGCCCTGCACGATATCCAGGGCAGGTTGCACTACATGAATGCCGCGGGCATCCGCATGCTCGACCTGGGTCGTTCTGGCGAGTCCCGGCTGCGCGAACCCGATTGGAGTGACTGGCTGGTGGTGGACGAGCACGGCCGGCCGCTACCGTTCGACCAGCATCCTGCCGCGCGCGCCATCTCGACAGGACGAACGGTCAACAGCCACGTGATCGGCCTGTTCCGGCGCAGCAGCCAGCGCCTGGTCTGGCTCTCGGTCACCGCGGTCCCCCAGTTCGCCCCGGGCGCGGACAAGCCACACATGGTGCTCACGCTCAGCAGCGACATCACCGGACTGAAGCGCGACAACGCGCTGTTCCAACGCGTGCAGGAGCTCGCGCAAATCGGCGGGTGGCAGTGGGACCGCTCCAACGGCTCGTTGTACGTCACCCCGGAGGCCGCGCGCATCCTCGGGGTCAAGGACGCGCCTACCGGCATGGACGATGTGCTTGCCTGCCTGCGCGAGCCCGACCGGCGACGCCTGCAGGCGATGCTGGCGCAGGTGACCGATGGCACGGGCTTCGACGTGGAACTGCAGGGACGGCAGGCGGACGATACCCCGTTCTGGGTGCGCATGATCGGCGAGCCGGATCCGCACGACCCGGGCAGCGACCGCTTCAGCGGCACCCTGCAGGACGTGATCGAGCGCAAGCGCACCGAGGAAACCCTGCGCGTGCAGGCGCAGACCGACGCCCTGACCGGACTGATGAACCGCGATGCCATCCTCGGCCAGCTGGATGCGCGCCTGGTCGATCCCGTCAGCCAGCAGCTGGCGCTGCTGTACGTCGACCTGGACCGCTTCAAGATCGTCAACGACGTGCTCGGCCACAACGCCGGCGACCAGATGCTGGTGGCGGCGGCAAGGCGCATGCGCGATGCGGTCGGCAGCGAAGGCCTTATCGCGCGCTTCGGCGGCGACGAGTTCGTGGTGGTATGCACCATCGACGATGACCATGCACGCCCGGAACGGCTGGCGCGCCGCATCCAGCACGCGTTCTCGGAAAGCTTCCGGCTGGGCACCGACGAATTCAGCATCACCACCAGCATCGGCATTGCCCGCGCGCCTGCGGATGGCGATAGCGCGCAACAGTTGATCCAGAACGCCGACGTGGCCATGTACGACAGCAAGCGCCGCATCCGCAACGGCTGGCAGGCGTTCTCCCCGGCACTCGCGGTGCGCCAGCAGGAACGCCTGCAGACCGAGACGCAGCTGCGGCGCGCGCTCGACAACGGCGAGTTCCACCTGGTCTACCAGCCGCAGGTGGACCTGCGCAGCGGCCGCATCCTGTATGCCGAAGCCCTGGTGCGCTGGCACAACCCGCAGCTCGGCGAAATGCGCCCGGACCGCTTCATCGACCTCGCCGAAAACACCGGCGACATCATCCGCATCGGCAACTGGGTGCTGCAGGAAGCCTGCATGCAGATGCGGCGCTGGCGCGAGCAGTCGATCCCGGTCCAGCGCGTCGGGGTCAACGTGTCGTATCGCCAGTTCACCGGCGACAACCTGGGCCAGAGCGTGCAGGCGGCACTGGCCGCCGCCGACCTCCCGGGCCACGCGCTGGAACTCGAACTCACCGAACGCGTGCTGGTCGACGACACCGCCGACACGCTGAAGATCTTCGACGAGTTGCGCGCACTCGGCGTGCAGCTTTCGATCGACGATTTCGGCGAGGGCTACAGCGCGCTCAACTACCTGCGCCGCCTGCCCATCCACGCGCTAAAGCTGAGCCACTCGTTCCTCAAGGGCGTGCCGGGCAAGCCGTCGGACGTGGCGATCTGCCAGGCGGTGGCCGCCATCGCGCAAAGCCTGGGCCTTGGCGTGGTGGCCGAAGGCGTGGAGACCGAAGCGCAACGCGACTTCCTGCTGCGGCTCGGGGTCACCATCGGCCAGGGCTTCCTGTTCGCCCCGGGCCTGCTGCCGGGCGAATTCGCCAAGCGCGTGGCAGCGCAACAGGACAACACATGAGCCTGCAGAAAGATTCCACTATCCGGCCCATCCGCGCTGGCGACGATGCGGCAATGGCCGCGATCATCCGCACGGTCATGCCGGAATTCGGCGCGGTCGGCAGCGGCTTCGCCATCAGCGATCCGGAGGTGGACTGGATGTCGAGCGCATATGCGCAGCCCCGCCATGCCTACTTCGTGCTCGAACGCCACGGTACCCTGCTGGGCGGCGCCGGCATTGCGCCCTTGATCGGCGGCGACGAAGGCACCTGCGAGCTGCGCAAGATGTATTTCCTGCCCCAAGCGCGCGGCAGCGGCGCGGGCGCGATGATGATGTCGCGCTGCCTGCAGGCCGCGCGCGAGGCCGGCTTCCGCCAGTGCTACCTGGAAACCCTGACCGGAATGGACGCCGCGCAACGCTTGTACGAGCGCAGCGGCTTCCACCGCATCGACGGCCCGATGGGGTCGACCGGGCATGGCGGCTGCAATACGTTCTATCTGCTGGACCTCTAGGGAATCGTAGCCCGCGACGGACCTGCCGCCGGTGGCTGCTCGCGGCTCAATGCGAACGTCCTGTTCGATATCGCCGGCGCGGGCCATCCATGGCCCGCTCTTCGCGGCCACCGGCCGCAGGCCCGTCGCTCATCGCGGTTCGGTAAAATCACGGGTTTCCGCCCGCAGGAACTCCCCATGCAACTCGCATCCGCCCGCGCCGTGATCACCGGCGGCGTCTCCGGCCTCGGCCTTGCCGTCGCCCAACACCTCGTGGCCAAGGGCGGCAAGGTCGCCCTGTTCGACGTCAACGATGACAAGGGCGCCGCGGCGGTGGACGAACTTGGCGACGCCAACGCCCGCTACTTCAGGACCGATGTCACCGACGAAGCCGGCGTGATCGCCAACGTCGCCGCGGCCAAGGCCTTCCTCGGTGGCCTCAACGTCGCTGTGAACTGCGCCGGCATCCTGGGCTCCGGCCGCGTGCTCGGTCGCGATGGCGCGATGAAGCTGTCGCAGTTCCAGGCCACGGTGATGGTCAACCTGGTCGGCAGCTTCAATGTCGCCAAGGCCTGCGCCGAGCAGATGCAGGGCAACGACGCGGGCGCCGATGGCGAGCGCGGCGTGATCGTCAACACCGCGTCCGTGGCCGCGTATGAAGGCCAGATCGGCCAGGCGGCGTACTCGGCGTCCAAGGGTGGCGTGGTGGCAATGACCTTGCCGATGGCGCGCGAACTCGCCCGCTTCGGCATTCGGGTGATGACCGTGGCCCCGGGCGTGTTCTGGACACCGATGGTGGACGGCATGCCGGACGAGGTGCAGCAATCGCTGGCGGCTTCCATCCCGTTCCCGTCGCGGCTGGGCCAGGCGCCCGAGTTCGCCGACCTGGTGGCGTACATCCTCACCAACAGCTACCTCAACGGCGAGACCATCCGCCTGGATGGCGCAACGCGCCTCGCCCCGAAATGACGGACCACGGCAACCACGCCAACGCATGGCTGGGCGGCAAGTGGCCGGGGATCCGCGCACGCGGCATGCGCCACTTCGTGCTGATGCGTGGCCTGGTGTTCTGGGGCGGGTTGATGTGCGCCTTCATGCTGGCCACCACGTGGTTCAAGTTCGGGCCGCAGCATCCGCACTTCATGGCGATGGTGTTGGTCGCGGCTAGTCTATGCGCCGTCGGCGGCCTGGCGTGGGGCCTGCTGACCTGGACCATCAACGAACGCATCTACCACACTCTGGACAACAAACGGCGCTCCGCATGAAGGCTTACGACATCAAGAAAGGCAACGTGGTCGAACACAACGGCACCGTTTACCAGGTGCGCGACATTGAACGCAGCTCCCCGCAGGGTCGCGGCGGCAACGTCAAGTTCCGTTTCACCATGTACAGCGTGCCCGGTGGCAGCAAGTTCGACCTCAGCGCTGGCGGCGACGACGAACTCAAGGACGTCGAACTCTCGCGCCGGCCGGCCACGTATTCGTACCGCGACGGCGATGCCTTCGTGTTCCTCGACGACGAGGACTACACCCCCTACACGCTCGACGCCGACGTGGTGGGCGATGCCGCCGGCTACATCATCGATGCACTGGGTGGCTGCCATGTGCAGATCATCGACGACCTGCCAGTGGCGCTGCAGCTGCCGCCCAGCGTGGCCATCGAGGTGGTGGAGACGCCGCCGGAACTGAAGGGCGGCACCGCCACCAAGCGTCCGAAGCCAGCCCGGCTTTCGACCGGGATCGAGATCATGGTGCCGGAGTACATCGGCAACGGCGAGAAGGTGTGGGTGAATACCTCCACCGGCGAGTTCGGCGGCCGCGCGGACTAACCTTGCCCGGCGGCGCGCGCCAGCCACTTCCCGGCCATGCGCCTCAGCGAGGCATCGGCCTGCGGATCCCCGGCCAGTGGCGCAATCTCGCGCCATGCCAGGTCGTGCGATTCGTCGCTGACCACGTAGGCCTCGTCTGCGCGCGCGCGCACCACGTAGCGTACGTCGTAATGCCAATGTGCCGGCACGCCCTTGTGCTCTGGAATCCAGTGGCGATCAAGGTCGAACAGGCCGGGCTCGATGCGCAAGCCGGCCAAGCCTGATTCCTCCCGTGCTTCCTTCAACGCGGCCACGGCGAGGTCACGCTCGCCATCGGCGTGGCCGCCGAGTTGCAGCCACCGGTCCAGCTTGCGATGGTGGGTCAGGAGCACCCGTTCGCCGTCGCTACTGACCAGCCATGCGGAGGCCGTGCAGTGGCCGGCGAGGCGCTCGCGCCGGTAGGGGTCGCCCCCATCGGCGAGCAGTTCATGGAACAGGGCCACGGATGCAGCTTCCCCGGGCCAGCGGACTGCGTAATCGCTTAGTTGCGCGGAGAGGTCGGGGTCTGACGGGCTCATGCTGCGTCGCATCATCCTGGAGAGCAGCGATTATCGCCGGCTGGGCCGTCATCGGTGCTTGTGCGATGCGGCGGCGGCGGTTAAGGTCGCGTGATTCGCGCCGGGTGGCCCGGCACCATCGCATTGAAACTGTAGGGGACCGATTGATGTCAAGCAGACCCAACCCTAGCCTCATGTCGCGCCTGTTGCTGCGCAAAAGCGTGGCCCAGGTGCAGCACGAGACGGAAACCAGCCAGCTTAAGCGGACCCTGGGTCCATGGAACCTGGTGTTCCTCGGGATCGGCTGCATCATCGGCGCGGGTATTTTCGTCCGCACCGGCAACGCTGCCGCGCTGCATGCCGGCCCGGCGGTGTTGATCTCGTTCCTCATCGCCGGTGCGGTCTGCGCGCTGGCAGGCCTGTGCTACGCGGAGCTGTCATCCACCCTGCCCGTTTCAGGGTCCGCATATACCTACAGCTACACCACCATCGGTGAGTTCGCGGCGTGGGTCATGGGCGCGCTGCTCTTGCTGGAGTACGGACTGGCTGCTTCAGTGGTGGCCGTCGGCTGGTCGGGTTACGTGGTCAGCCTGCTGGGCGACTGGGGTTTCGTGATTCCGGCAGAGTTCACCGGACCGGCAGGCCATGCCCTCGTGCGCAACGGCGCGCCGGTCCTTGACGCAGCCGGCAACCCCGTGACCACGCTGTTCAACCTGCCCGCCTCCCTGATCTGCCTGGCGCTCTCCGCCCTGCTGGTCATCGGCGTGTCGGAAAGCGCCAAGGTCAACAACGTGATCGTGGCCATCAAGATGACGGTGATCCTGGCCTTCATCCTGATCGTGGGCTGGTACGTTCTGCAGGACTTCGACACCTATTCGGCCAACTGGCAGCCGTTCATCCCGGAACCCACCGGCGAGAAGGGCGAGTTCGGCTGGAGCGGCATCCTGCGTGCAGCTTCGATCGTGTTCTTCGCCTACATCGGCTTCGAGGCGGTCTCGACGGCTGGCCAGGAAGCGAAGGATCCCAAGCGCGACTTGCCGTTCGGCATCATCGGGTCGCTGCTGGTATGCACGATCCTGTACATCCTGGTTTCGATCGTGATGACCATGATCGTCGACTACCGCTTGCTCAACGTGCCGGACCCGGTGGCGGTGGCAGTGGACGCACTCGGACCCGAGTGGGCGTGGTTTGCCAAGACCGTCAAGATCGGCGCGATCATCGGCCTGACCTCGGTGATCCTGGTGTTGATGTACGGCCAGACCCGCATCTTCTACACCATGGCGCGCGATGGCCTGCTGCCCAAGGTGTTCTCGCTGGTGCACCAGAAGTTCAAGACCCCGTGGGTCAACACCATCCTGGTGGGCATCCTGACCGCGGTCGCGGCCGGCTTCTTCGACATCAACACGCTCGGCGACATGACCTCCGTCGGCACCCTGGCCGCGTTCGGCATCGTCTGCCTGGCGGTGATCTGGCTGCGCAGGGCGCATCCCGAACTGCCGCGTGGCTTCAAGGTCCCGCTGTACCCGGCGCTGCCTGCACTGGGGATCGTGGCCTGCTTCGCCCTGATCTTCACCGTCGAGACGCGCGTGCTGGTGTTCTTCGCCTGGTATGTACTGGCGGCGATCGTGATGTACTTCGTGTACGGCATCCGCAACTCGACGCTGCAGAAGGGCCTGACCAGCGGCGCGCCGCATGACCTGCCGGTTTACAAGGAAGATGGTCCCGGCGGCAGCTGACCATTCCTGCGTGAAGGCGTGACAAGAACCCGGCTCCGGCCGGGTTTCTTGTTGGCGAGGGTTAGGCGGGCATGGCGCGCCATTCGCTACACTTCGCGCATGACCGAGACCCCGACCGATCGTGCCCTGCCCTTCGACCCGCAACGCCTGCGGCACCTCGCCGGCGAACTGATCACCAACGTGCGCGAGTTGTCCCAGGCAGGCTGGACGCCGGCCACCAGCAGCAACTTCTCGCGGCGACTGGACGACCGACACGCCGCGATCACCGTCTCCGGGCGCGACAAGGGCCGGCTGACCGAAGCCGACATCATGGTGGTGGACTTCGACGGCAAGGCCGTTGGCAGCAACGACCGCCCGTCCGCCGAAACCCTGTTGCACACCCAGCTGTACCGGCGGTTTCCGGGGATCGGCTGCGTGCTGCATACGCATTCGCCGGTGCAGACCATCGCCTCGCGCCTGTTCGCCCAGCAAGGCCATGTGCGCTTCGAGGGATACGAGCTGCAGAAGGCTTTTGCCGGCAACACCACCCACGAAGGCGCCCTCGACGTGCCGGTGTTCGCCAACACCCAGGACATGCAGGAACTCGCCGCCCAGGTCGAGGCGAAGCTGGACCAGCAAGACCTGTGGGGTTACCTGATCGACGGCCACGGCCTGTATGCCTGGGGCCGTGACATGGCCGAGGCCCGCCGCCACCTGGAGGCCTTTGAGTTCCTGATGGCATGCGAACTTGAACTGAGGAAACTGACGCGATGAGCCGCTTGCGCATCTTCAACGACAACACGCCCGACACGGCGCGCATCGCCACCCGCGACCGCGTCGAGATCACCCGTGAACTCGCGAAAATCGGCGTTGGCTTCGAGCAGTGGGAGGCCGCGCACCCGGTGCAACCCGGGGATGCGCCGGAGGCGATCCTTGCTGCATACAAGGCCGACATCGACCGCTTGGTCGCCGCGCGCGGCTTCCGCAGCGTGGACGTGGTCAGCATTTCGCCAGACCATCCGCAGCGCGAGGCCATGCGCACCAAGTTCCTCGACGAGCACTTCCACAAGGAAGACGAGGTACGGTTCTTCGTGGCCGGATCCGGCTTGTTCACCCTCCACGTGGATGCCCAGGTGTTCGAAGTGTTGTGCGAGGCGGGCGACCTGATTTCCGTGCCCGACAGCACCACCCACTGGTTCGACATGGGTCCTGAGCCGAGCTTCGTCGCGATCCGTTTCTTCACCGAGGCGGACGGTTGGGTCGGACATTTCACCGGCACCGACATCGCCCGGCAATTCCCGCGATACGAGGTCGGCCAGGCGCGCGAATGAAGGCCACCATCCTCACCGACATCGAAGGCACGACCTCTTCGATCTCGTTCGTCAAGGACGTGCTGTTTCCGTATGCGCGGCGAGAGCTTCCCCGCTTCGTGCGCGAACATGGCCAGCAGCCGGAGGTGCGCCACTGGCTGGACGTGGTGGCCTCTGAGCACGGCGGGATTTGCAGTGACGAAGTGATCATCGAGACCCTGCAGGGGATGATCGACCAGGACCGCAAGCACACGGCGCTGAAGGCGCTGCAGGGCATGATCTGGGAACAGGGCTATCGCGGTGCGGACTTCACCGCCCACGTGTATCCGGACGTGTTGCCGCAACTGCAGGCCTGGCATGCGGCCGGCCATCGGCTGGCGGTGTTTTCATCGGGGTCGGTGGCTGCGCAGAAACTGCTGTTCGGCAACTCCGATGCCGGCGACCTGTTGCCGCTGTTCTGCGGATTCTTCGATACCGAAATCGGCCACAAGCGCGACGCCGACAGCTACCGCCTGATCGCCGACGCCCTCGACCGCAGTCCCGTCGATATCCTGTTCCTGTCCGACATCGTCGAGGAACTCGATGCCGCCCGCGATGCCGGCATGCAAACCCGCCTGCTGGACCGGCGCGAGGACTACCCGCAGCCGCGGCTCGACGCGTCGGCAACGCACGGACATGCGCGGGTTGAGTCTTTCGCAGCAATCAATCCGTAGGGTGATGTTCGCCGCGGGGTGCGCCGGGTAGGGTTCACCGCTCAGGCTACGCATCCAGCTCCGATCCGCAGCCGCGCGCGATTCATGGCGCGCTTGAGCCCTACGCCAGGCACCCCGCGGCTCGACTCACTGGCCAGCGAATGCTCCCGACGCCCGGTCAGGGCTCGGCATCTTCCAGGCGGTAACGCGTCGTCGCTGTGACCTCGCCTCGCCAGCGATCGAACGCGCGCACCTCGATGACATGTTCGCCTGCGGCCAGCGTGGTCGGCAGCGCGCCCCGCCACAGGTGCGGGGACGGCTGGGCCTCGGGCGAGCGATCAAAGCCACGCAACTTGTCAGCCAGGTCATCCCGCGCGTTCTCGGTGGTCAGCGCCGGATCGGGCTGCAGCACCTTCACCATCGGACGCCATTGGGCTCCGTCGACCCGGTATTCCACGCGGGTGTCGTCCATGCCCATGTATACATTGGCGAACACGCCCCACGCCGGATACGCGCCGCGACGCAGCACCTTCGGCGCATGCAGGCCGATCTGGCGATCTTCCGGGTCACGCGCGACATGCCAGCGCAGCGCATACGTGCCGCCCGGCTGCACGGTCAGTGTTGCGTAGCCGTTGGGCGTGCCGTCGTTCATGGATGAATCGGGGATGCCGGCCGCATCCTTGGCCCCCGACCAGTACGAGCCGCAGGTGGCGCCCACGTTGTACTCGTGCAGTGGCGCCGCGCCGTTCCATCCGCTGCGCACGTCATGGAAGACATGCCGTTGCGCGTGGCTGTGCGCACTCAGCACCAGCACGTGCGGGAATGCCTGCAGCAGGCGGAACAGGCGCTCTCGGTCGGCATCGCGGAAGGTGTCCCCGCCTTCCAGTTCGAACAGCGGGATGTGCACGGCCAGCACCAGCAGCCGATCCTTGGGCACGGTGGGCAGGTAGGCTTCGAGGAACGCGAACTGGTCCTCGCGGAACCCGCCGATGTAGGACGGCCGCCGGCCTGGCAGGGTGATCACGTCGTCGAGTACCACGAAGGTGGCCTGCGCGGTCTCGCGGGCGTGGGTGTCCGGGCCGATCGCGCGGTGGAAGCCCTGCAATGCGCTGGCGTCGTCGACCGCGCCCGGGTCGATGTCGTGGTTGCCTGGCGCGTAAAGCCACGGGATGCCAAGCCGCTCGGTGGCCGCCTTGACATCGGGATACAGCGACGGCTCGTCATCGACAAGGTCGCCCAGGGTCAGCCCGAGCGCCGCACCGTGGTCGCCCAGCAGCGGCTCGATGATGTCGCGCTGGTAGTACTCGACATCCTTCTTCAACTGGACCTGCGGGTCGCCGAATACCAGCACCTGCAGCGCCGAACGCGGCGCGCGCAGGCGCGGTGCGCGCACGACCTCGATGCAAACCGCGGCATTCGCGGTAGCCTTGGCCCGCACGCGCACCGACGCGGCATCCACCTGCACGGGCACGCAATCGGACGCGCGTACCTGCCCGGGCAGGCACGCCAACAGCAAACACAGGGAAAGGATCAGGGTGCGCATGCGGTCTCCATAGGCGCGCATTATGACGGCGCTTCGGGCGCTGGGAACTGCACTAGAATCGGACGCGTTCGGGGGCGCCGGAAGGCCAGGCGGGACACGTGCACGGGATCCATGGGGCATTGCGGTCGATGATGCTGGGCCTGGCGCTGCTGCTGGCCGCGGCCGGCTCTGCGCGTGCGCAGGACCCGCAGGTACTCGAAGCCGGCATGTCCTCGCTGCCGCTTGGCCCGCGCATCCTGTTCCGCCACGACCTGCAGGGCAGCGACGGCGCGACGGAGGCATTCGCCCGGGCACGCGCGGGCGAGTTCGCGCGGGTGCCGAACGGCAACCCCACCTTCGGATTCCAGGATGGCGCGCACTGGTTCTACCTGCCGGTGGTGAACCGCCACCCGGACGAACCGCGCTGGCTGCTTGTGCAGGAGTACGCGCTCAGCGACAAGCTGGACCTCTACGTGCGCTATCCCGACGGACGCGTGGAGCACCAGGCTGGGGGCGACCACGTACCGTTCGGCATGCGCTACATCCGCTACCGGCATCCGAACTTCCAGGTCACCCTGCCGCCCGGTGAGACCGTCGAACTGCTCCTGCGGGTGCAGAGCGAGAGTTCCATGCAGGTGCCGCTGATCCTGTACACCCCGCGTGCGCTGGCCGAGCTGATGCGCGACGCCCAGTTCTCCACCGGCCTGTACTACGGCATCGTGCTCGCCCTGCTGTTCTATAATCTGGTGTTGTGGTTCATGCTGCGTGACCCCGGCCATGGGTGGTACCTGCTGCATACAGGCGCGTTCGGGCTGGTGCTGTTTACCCTCAACGGCTACAGCTTCGAGTACTTCTGGCCGACCTCCGCGTGGTTGGCCGATGCAGCGGTGCCGCTGTCGATCTGCCTTGCCCTGATCGGCATGCAGCAATTCTCGCGGAGCTTCCTGGAGCTCAAGGACCGCTGGGCCGCGGGCAACCGGGTCAGCCTGGCCCTGATCGGGTTCTTCGCGCTGCTGGGGGCCGCGTCGCTCTGGCTGCCCTACAGCGTGACCACGCCGCTGGCTTCGAAGGCCGTGTTGTTCGGGGTGCTGTGGATCATCATCGCCGCCATCGTCATGCTCCGCCGTGGCTACCGGCCAGCGCGGCTGTTCCTGCTGGCCTGGTCGCTGTTCCTGGCCGGAACAGCCGCGTTCACCCTGCTCGCCTTCGGCATGATGCCGCGCAACTTCTGGACCCAGAACGGCGTGCAGATCGGCTCCGCGCTCGAGATGCTGCTGCTCTCGCTGGCGCTGGGCGCCCGCTATGCGGGCCTGCGCAACGAGAACATCCGCGTGGTACAGGACGCCAACGAGCGGCTGGAGCGCAGCGTCATCGACCGCACCAAGCAGCTGCGCACGACCATGGCCCAACTGGGCGAAGCCAATGTGCAGTTGCGCGAATACAGTCGCCGCGACCCGCTGACCGGCGCCTACAACCGCCGCCACTTCCGCGACGCCTTCGAGCAGGCGCTGGACGCGCGCCGCGGCGACGGCAGGCCGCTGGCCTTGCTCCTGCTGGACCTCGACCACTTCAAGCGCATCAACGACACCTATGGCCACCTGGCAGGCGATGACTGCCTCAGCTTCGCCGCACGCTGCATGGAGGAGGTCGTGGTGCCGCGCGGCGGCCTGGTGGCGCGCTTCGGCGGCGAGGAGTTCGTGGCCGTGTTGCCGGGCACCGACGCCCAGGAAGCCCTGCAGGTTGCCGAAGCAATCCGCCTGCATCTCCACCAGTCGCCGGTGTCCACGTCCGGCCACAACATCCGCCTGAGCGCCAGCATCGGCGTGCATACGGTGTCCGCGGACCGCCAGGGTGCGCCCGAGGACGTGATCCGGGTCGCCGACGAGGCGCTGTACCGGGCCAAGGGCGACGGCCGCAATTGCGTGCGGCATTCGGTCAGCGCGGCCTGACGGCGCGCGAGGAAGCTGCAGTCAGCCGCGTCGCGCGGCCAGCATTGCGTCCACGTCGGCCAATGAGAGTCCCCGCGCCCGCAACAGCACCAGCAGGTGGAACATCAGGTCCGCCGCTTCACCGGTGAGTGCCTCGTCGTCCTCCGCCACGGCGGCGAGCGCGGTTTCCACGCCCTCCTCGCCTACCTTTTGCGCAATGCGGCGGATGCCGCCCTCGAACAGGCGCGTGCTGTAACTGCCGGCGGGACGCTCGCGCTCACGCGCAGCGAGCAATGCATCCAGCTGGCCCAGCATGCTCGCGGGCGCCGTCGGGAAGCAGCTGTCGCGTCCGAGGTGGCAAGTGGGGCCACGTGGATGGGCACGGAGCAGCAGCGTATCGCCATCACAGTCTGCTTCGAGGGCCACCAGTTCCAATGCATTGCCCGAGGTCTCGCCCTTGACCCACTGGCGTTGCTTGCTTCGGCTGTAGAACGTCACCAGGCCGGTGGCCAGCGTTGCCCGCAGCGCCTCGCGGTCCATGTAGCCGAGCATCAGCACCTGCAGGCTGGCCGCGTCCTGCACCACTGCGGGCAGCAGGCCGCCCTGCTTGTCCCACGCCAGCTCGTCCAGCTCAAAGTCAGGTGTTGTCGACATTTCGCACCTCGATGCCCTGTCCGCGCAGGAAGCGTTTGAGTTCGGGAATCCCGATGGTGCCTGCGTGGAACACGCTTGCCGCGAGGGCTGCATCGACATCCGCGTCACGGAACGCTTCCACGAAATGCGCAGGCGTGCCGGCGCCACCCGACGCCACCAGTGGCACATTGCAACGCTCGCGCACCGCACGCAGCTGGTCGATGTCGAAGCCGGCGCGCACGCCGTCGCTGCCCATGCAGTTGAGCACGATCTCGCCGGCACCCAGGGCCTGCGCCTCCACCACCCAGTCCAGCGTGCGCCGCGGCAGCGCGCGCATTGCCGCCGGGTCGCCGGTGTGGCTGCGGACCCGCCATTCGCCATCGGCGTCGCGCAGGGAATCGATGCCGACCACCACGCATTGCACCCCGAACGCGGCTGCGAGTTCCGCGATCAGCGCAGGCCGCTCCAGTGCGGGCGTGTTGACCGAGACCTTGTCTGCGCCGGCCAGCAGCACACCACGCGCATCTTCCACGCTGCGGATGCCACCCGCCACGCAGAACGGGATGTCGAGCACCCGCGCGACTTTCTCCACCCATGCGGGATCGACGCTGCGGCCCTCGGGGCTCGCGCCGATGTCGTAGAACACCAGTTCGTCCGCGCCGGCGTCGCGGTAGCGCAGCGCCAGCTCGACGATGTCGCCCATGTCCACGTGGTCGCGGAAACGCACGCCCTTGACCACGCGCCCGTCGCGCACATCGAGGCAGGGGATGATGCGCCGGCTCAGCATGCCAGCGCCTCGGCCAGCGTCATCCGCCCGTCCAGCAACGCCTTGCCGAGGACAATGCCTGCGCAACCGGCCTCGCGTGCCGCCGCGACATCCACGAGGTCGCGGGCACCGCCCGAAGCCTGCAGCTGCAACCCGGGTTCAAGCGCACGAAGCTCGCGGTACAGGTCGAGGTTGGGTCCGGCCAGCATGCCGTCGCGGCCGATATCGGTGCACAGCAGGTGCTGCAGTCCGCCCGCGGCATACCGCCGCACCAGCACCTGCAGCGTTTGCCCGCTGCCCTCGGTCCAGCCGTGGGTGGGCAGGCTCCAGCATCCATCGGCGTCCTGGCGCGCATCGAGGGCGATGGTCAGGCGCTCGCTGCCGAATTCCGCCAGCCAGCCCAGCACCCGGTCGGGTTCGGCGATGGCCAGCGAGCCGATCACCACGCGCGCCGCGCCGCCCTCGAGCAGGCGCACCACGTCATCGCGGGTGCGCACGCCGCCGCCGGTCTGCACCTGCAGGCCGGCATCCGCCAACCCACGGAGCAACGCCAGCAGTCCATAGCCTCCGCTGCGCGCGGCATCCAGGTCGACCAGGTGCAGCCATTGCGCGCCCTGCTGCAGGTAGGCGCGGCCAAGGCCGAGCGGATCGTCGGCGTAGCGCGTCTCGCGCGCATAGTCGCCTTGCTGCAGGCGCACCACGCGGCCGGCGCGTACGTCGATGGCGGGATAGACGGTGAAACTGCTCATGCGGGTGTCCAGCTGAGGAAATTGGCCAGCAGGCGCGCGCCCACCGCCGCCGAGCGTTCGGGGTGGAACTGCATGCCGGCGACGCGTCCCTGGCCGACGATGGCCGCGAAGGGCGCGCCGTGTTCGCAGCCAGCGATGCAGTGCGCATCCACCGATGCTGCATAACCATGCACGAAATACACCTGCGCGCCCGGCTCAATGCCGTCCAGCAGCGGCGATGCCCGCAGCGGCACCAACGCATTCCAGCCCATGTGCGGCACGCGCAGGCCGGGCGACGGGGGCATCGCCCACACGCGGCCCGGCAACAGGCCAAGGCAAGCCACATCGCCTTCGTCCGAGCCTTCATAGAGCAGCTGCATGCCCAGGCAGATGCCCAGCAACGGCACCTGCAGGTGCCGCAGGGAGGCATCGAGTCCCCGCTCTTGCAGCAGGGCCATGGCGGGTGCCGCTGCGCCCACGCCAGGCAGGATGATGCGGTCGGGGCTACCCAGCGCATCGGCATCGCGTACCAGGCGCGGCACGACGCCCAACCGGTCGAGTGCATAGCGCACCGAACCGAGGTTGGCGCCACCGGCATCGATCAGGGCGACATCGCCCGCATCACCCACGTTCACAACGTGCCCTTGGTGCTCGGCAACGCATCGCCCTCGCGGCGCAGGGCCTGGCGCAACGCGCGCGCCACCACCTTGAAGCAGGCTTCGACCTGGTGGTGGTCATTCTCGCCCTGCACGCGCAGGTGCAGGTTGAGGCCGGCGCCATCGCACAGCGAGCGGAAGAAATGCGGCACCAGTTCGGTGGGGAGGTCGCCCACCCGCTCGCGCTTGAACGTGCCATCGAAGACCAGGCAGGCGCGCCCGGAGAAATCGAGCGCCGCCGTTGCCAGGGTTTCGTCCATTGGCAGGGTGAAGCCATAGCGCCCCAGCCCCCGCTTGTCGCCGACGGCCTCGCGCAGGGCCTGGCCAAGCGCAAGCGCGCTGTCTTCGATGGTGTGGTGTTCGTCGATGTGCAGGTCGCCATCGCACTTGAGGCTCAGGGCGAATCCGCCATGCTTGCCGAGCTGTTCCAGCATGTGGTCGAAGAAGCCCAGGCCCGTGGCGATGACCGGGTCCGAGGCCCGGTCGAGGTCGATCTCCACCCGCACGTCGGTTTCCTTGGTCTTGCGCCGCACGCTGGCGGTACGCGGCACGTCGACCAGCGCATGGGCGATGCCCGCCCAATCCCATTCACCCCCAAATTCCCCGGTGCGCAACTGGAACGCGCGCACCCCGAGGTTGCGGGCGAAGGCGTTGTCGGTCTCGCGGTCGCCGACCATCGCCGAACGCGTCCAGTCGATGCCGCGGTCCTTGAGGTAGTGCAGGACCATGCCGATGCCGGGCTTGCGCGTGGCCGCGCGCTCCTCCGGCAGGCTGCCATCGATCAGCACCTCGCGGAAGGCAATCCCCTGGCTCTCGAACACCTGCATCATCAAGGCATGGGGCGCATCGAAGTCCGCCTGCGGGAAAGACGCAGTGCCGAGACCGTCCTGGTTGCTCACCATCACGAACTGGTAGCCGGCATCGCGCAGCCGCAACAGCGCGGGAATCGCGCCCTGCACGAAACGCAGCTTGGCGAGGGAATCGATCTGGTGGTCGGCCGGCTCCTCGATCAGGGTGCCATCGCGATCGATGAACAGGATGGGTTGCAGCGCGCTCATGCGGAGGCTCCCAGGTTGTCGCGGCCGCCCAGCGCAGCGAGGACGCGAGCGTTCTGCGCCGGCGTTCCGACGGTAATGCGCAATGCATCACCCAGCTGGGGCAACGCGCGCATGTCACGTACCACCACGCCGGCGGCCTGCAGGTGGCGCAACGCCATGTCCGCATCGTCGAACCGTACCAGCAGGAAGTTGGCCTTGGAGGGATACACGCGCTGCACCCCGCGCACGCCTTGCAACGCCAGCGAGAGCTGGTCGCGCGATTGGCGCGTCGCTGCAACCGCTTCCGCGGTGCTTGCCTGCGCGTCCTGCGCGAGCGCCTGCAAGGCCAGCTGCGCGCACGGGGCGGGCACGGGGTAAGGCGCCTGGCAGCGACGCAATACATCGATCAACGCAGGGTCGGCAATCAGGCAGCCGATGCGCGCCGCCGGCAACGCATGCGCCTTGGACAGCGTGCGCAGGATGGCGAGATTCGGCTCCTGCCCCACGCTGGCCACCAGCGACGGTGTCTCCGCGTATTCGATGTAGGCCTCATCCACCACCACCAGCGCCCGTCCATGCAGGCGTTGGGCCAGCGCGAGTACCTGCCCGGCCGGCAACACGCCGCCCGCGGGGTTACCGGGCGAACACAGGAACACCAGCTTCGCTTCCTGCTTCAAGGCGCAGTCGCCCACCGCCTGCAGGTCCAGTGCGAAATCGACCTCGCCATCCTGCAGCGGCACTTCGACCAGGCGCGCCCCCTGGATGCGCGCGCAGACTGCGTACATCCCGAACACCGGCGGCGTCACCAGCACGGCGTCGCGACCGGGCGTGCACAGCGCACGCACCAGCAGGTCGATCGCCTCGTCACTGCCACGCCCGATCAACAGCTGGTTGGACTTGCAGCCATAGAGGTCGGCAAGCTCTTGCCTCAAAGCCTCGGGTTGCGGATCTGGATAGCGGCGCAGGCCGGCATCAAGGTCCGCCAGGTTCGGCCACGGAGCCTCGTTGGCGTTCAACCACACGTCGCCATCCACCGCCTGGCTGCGTGCGGAGCTGTAGCCCAGGAAGCCGCGCAGGTCTTCGCGCACCAGGCTGGCGATCGCGCTCATGCCGCTGCCTGGCGCAGGCGCAGTTCGACCGCGCGCGCGTGTGCCTGCAGGCCTTCCGCCTCGGCCAGGGTGACTGCGGTGGGGCCGATCGCGGCAATGCCGGAGCGGTCTACCGCTTGCACGCTGATCGTGTTCTGGAAACTGGCAACCGACAGTCCGCTGCTGGCCCGCGCCGCGCCTCCGGTGGGCAGCACGTGGTTGGTGCCGCTGCAGTAATCGCCCAGCGCTTCCGGGGCCCAGTCGCCAAGGAAAACAGAACCTGCTGCCTCCACCTGCGGCAGCCACGTACGCGGTTCGCGCAGGGCGAGGATCAGGTGTTCGGGCGCATAGCGATTGCTGATGTCGAAGGCCTCCGCGAGCGTCTCGACCCGGATCGCACGCGACGCCGCCAGCGCACGCGCCGCCGTCGCAGCCCTCGGCAATGCTGCCAGCTGAAGCTGAACTTCGCGCTCCACCGCATCCAGCAGGGCATCGTCATCGCTGAGCAGCACCACCTGCGAATCCGGGCCGTGTTCGGCTTGCGACAACAGGTCGGCGGCAACGAACGCGGGATCCGCGCCAGCGTCCGCGATCACCAGAACTTCCGACGGTCCTGCGGCCATGTCGATGGCGGCGCCATCGGCATCCATCGAGACTTGCCGCTTCGCCTCGGTCACGTACGCATTGCCGGGGCCGAACAACTTGTCGCAGCGCGGGACGCTGGTTGTGCCGTAGGCCATCGCAGCGATCGCCTGCGCGCCGCCCAGCTTCAGCACGCGTGAGATGCCACAGGCGCGTGCCGCAACCAGAACCGCGGGGTCGGCGCTGCCATCCGCGCGTGGCGGCGTGCACAGCACCACGTCCCGGCACCCGGCCAGCCGCGCGGGCACGCCCAGCATCAGGGCGGTAGAGGGCAATGGCGCACTGCCGGCCGGCACGTACAGGCCGACGCGGGAGATCGGCCGCAAGATCCGTTCACAGACGATGCCGTCACCACTGTCCAGCGCGTAGGGCTGCTGCATGCCGGCGCGGTGATAGGCCTCGATGCGGCGCGCGGCGACGGTAATCGCCTCGCGTAGTTCGGGGGAAACGCTCGAGTCGGCAGCATCGAACTCCGCCTCATCGACCTGGAAGCCCTCCATCGCAACGCCATCGAATCGCTGGGCCAGCAAGCGCAGCGCGGCATCGCCACCACTGCGCACCTGCGCCACGATCTCCGCCACGCTGGCGCGGGTTGCGTCCGCCACTGCCTGCGAAGGCCGGCGCAGGACAGCCGCCTGCTGCGCCGCATCCAGCCGCGACCAGCGCACCCGCATCCAGGAAGCGTCCTGCCTTGGTTGCGCGCTCATGCCAGCATCCTCTCGACCGGCAGCACCAGCAGGCCCTGCGCGCCGGCGCGCTTGAGGTCTTCCAGTCGCTGCCAGGTGACGGCGCCGTGGCAGATCGCCTGCAATGCCAGCCGATCGCTGCCATCGATCAGGGTGACCGTGGGTGGCTCGGCATCCGGCAACATTCCAATGAGTTCGGGCACCGCCGCGCGCGGTGCCTGGAACAGCAGCAGCTTGCTGTCGCGGATGCGCAGCACGCCATCCATCCGCCGCAGCAGGGTATCCGCGAGTTCCGCGCGCACGTCGCCGAACGGCGCGGCAGGGCCAGCCAGGACGGCTTCGCTTTCGAGCAAGGTGACGACCGGCCGCAACTGGTTGGCGACCAGGGTCGCCCCGCTGGACACCAGGTCGCAGACCGCGTCGGCCTGGCCCAGGCGCGGTGCGATCTCGACCGAACCCGACAACGTCACCACGTTCGCGGCCACGCCGTGTTCGCGCAGCCATGCACCAAGCAGGCCGGGATAACTGGTGGCGATACGCTTTCCAGCCAGCTGTTGCGGGCCGTCCCAGGCTTCCGCCTCCGGCAGTGCGATGTCCAGCCGGCAACTGCCGAAGCCGAGCGCACGCCACTCGCGATACGCCAGCGGGCTGTTGCTGGCCGCGCGTTCTTCCTGCTGCTCGCGCAGCACGTTGCGGCCGACAATACCGAGGTCGCAGACGCCGTCGGCGATCAGCCCGGGGATGTCGTCGTCGCGGACCAGCAACAGGTCGACCGGCAGGGTTTCGCCGTAGCAGAACAGGCGGTCGCGGCTTTCGCGCCAGCTCAGCCCGCAGGCGGCAAGCAACGCGCGTGCCGGGTCGCTGAGGCGACCGGATTTCTGGATGGCGATGCGCAGGCGATCGCGCGCCGCGGTGGCGGCTACAGGGCTCATGGCGGGGTCTTCAGTGGGATGCGGAGGGACGGCGCGCGCGACGCAGGGCAGCGGCATAACCGCCGGTGCCATGCTCCAGGGTGCGGGCAACGCGGCCGATGGTGGTGACGCTGACCAAGGTGCGGTCGTGGATTTCGCGGTACGGCACGCCCTGACGGAGCAGTGGCACCACCTTCCAACGGTCGCTCAACGCCTCGAGCTCGGCCGGGGTGCACAGATCCCGCAGGAACGCGCTGACCTCGCCCGCCTGGCGCAGGTCCGCGAACGCCTGCGCCAGGGCCTCGAGATCGGCCTCGGCGTCGGGTCGCGGCAATGGTTCCAGGCGTTGCTTCATGCAGGCGATGTCAATCAGTGTATTAATGCGTTAATACATTAACGCCGCAGGCCACGGCTGTCAACCGCGCCGAAGGCAGGGGCCGGATCATCCGGTTTCTAGCCCGCAGTGGCGCCGCGGGAGACTGATCAGGCGGCCTGTGCGGCCCGCAGCACGCTGCCGTCGGCCACCATGGCCAAGGCCGTGGCCACCTCGCGGTCCAGGGCGCGGTCGCACTCCAGGAACGGAATCCGCGCACGGATCGCGGCATGCGCGGCTGCGACTGCATGCCCCGGCTGGAACGCATCGGCAGCGGCCAGATCCGCGCGCAAGCCCTCCACGTCGTGCAGGAATGCAGGCGCGTCCGCATGCCCGGGCAGCGGGCCGCCCTGCACTTTCGCGGAGAATGCCTCGGCATCGCAGCGGTCGGCCAGCGAACGGGCCGCGTTGATCATGTCGCGGCGCAAGTCCAGCGCCTGCGCCGCGGTGTACAGCTCCAACGCCAGTACCTTGCCGAGGTCGTCGGCCATGGCCAACACGTGCCGCGCTTCGTTGGCGCCCATCGAGACGTGGTCCTCGGCATTGGCCGAGGTCGGGATCGAGTACACCGAGGCCGGCATGGCGCGGCTGGCCAGGTCGTTGACGATGGCCGCGGCGGTGTATTGCACGATCATGTGCCCGCTCTCGGTGCCATCCTCGTTGCCGATCAGGAACGCCGGCAGGCCGTCGTTGGTGGCCGGGTCGAGCAGCTTGTTGAGGCGGCGTTCGCTGATCGAGGCCAGCACCGGGATCGCGGCCTTGACGTAACTCATTGCCAGCGCCAGCGGCATGCCGTGGAAGTGGCCCGCAGAGATGACCTGCTCCTCCACGTGCGCGGCCTGTTTGTCCGGGAACACCAGCGGGTTGTCGGTGACCGAGTTGAGTTCGATGTCGAACACCCGCTTGGCTTGCTCGACCGCGTCGCGTACCGCGCCATGCACCTGCGGGATGCAGCGCAGCGAATAGCTGTCCTGCGGCTGGTGCTTCTTGCCACCGCGGAACGGACGGAACCGGGTGTAGAACGTCTCGCGCCCGTGGCGCTGGGACAGCGGCACCCAGTCCCAGCCGATATCGAAGCTGAGCGCGCGCGCCTCCTCCGTGCCCCACGATGTTGGCAGCCACGGGCGGTACTTCGGCACCAGGTGATACGCGATGTCGGCGAGGGTGGAGCCCTCGAGCAACCGGCGCAGGTTGTCGGCCGTGCGCACCTGGCCGGGATGCGGACGCAGCGCGTGGACTTCCGGGGAGAACGCGCCCAGGCGGCCTGCAAAAGCATCGAGCGTCATCGCCGCGGCGAGGTCGGCGGTCTCCAGCAACGTATCGAGCTTTTCCAGCGCCAGGACGCCCGTGGCCAGCATCTGCGCGGTGCCGTTGTTCAGTGCCAGGCCTTCCTTGTACGACAGCGACACCGGCTGCAGGCCAGCCTTCGCCAGGGCTTCGGCGCCGGGCATGCGCACGCCATCGACAAAAGCTTCGCCGCCGCCGAGCAGCACGATGGCGAGATGCGAAAGCGGCGCCAGGTCGCCCGATGCGCCCACCGAGCCCAACTGCGGCACCACTGGCACGATCCCTGCATTGAGCATCGCCGCCAATGCCTGCAAGGTCTGCACGCGTATCCCGGAATGCCCGCGCAAAAGCGTATTGACCCGGATGCACAGCATCGCCCGCACCACGTCGGCCGGGAACGGCTCACCAACGCAGACCGCGTGGGTGACGATCAGATTGCGCTGCAACTCCACGTACAGCGAATTGCCGGACTTCACCGCGCCCGGCAGCTCGTCGCGCAATGGGTGCGCGCCCAGCAGCTTGTCGGCATTGCTGCCGAAACCGGTGGACACGCCGTAGATGGGCTCCCCGCGCGCGACCTGTGCGGCCAGGAACTCGGCGGCGCGGGCAACGGCCTGCAACGCGCCGGCAGCCAGTTCCACCGCAGCGCCGCGCGCCACCGCGACCAACTGCTCGCGGGTCAGCGAACGGCCGTCGAGCAGGACGGTGGTGCCGGCACTCATGACTTCGCGTCTGGCTGCGCGCGCAATTGTTCGCGCTCCACCTGCAACGTGGACGCGAGCTCCGCTTCCGCCACCTCGAACTGCTCACCGCGGCGCAGATCCTTGACCGCCACCACGCCGCGCGCGGCTTCGTCCTCGCCACGCATCGCCACGAAGCGGATGCCGGCCTTGTCGGCGTACTGCAATTGCCTGGCCAGCTTCCGCGACTCGAGTTGGGTCTCCACGTTGAGCCCAGCCGCGCGCAGGCGCTGGGACATCGCCAGTGAGTGCTCCAGGCCGCTGTCGTCAAGCAGCGCCACCAGCACGTCGACCGAGCTGTCCGCGGTGCGGATCAATCCCGCCTCTCGCAACTGGTAGAACAGCCGGGTCAGGCCGATCGAGATGCCGACGCCCGGCAGTTTCGACTTGCTGTAATGGCTGGCCAGGTTGTCGTAGCGCCCGCCCGAACAGATCGAACCGATCTGCGGATAGGCATCCAGCGCGGTCTCGTAGACCACGCCGGTGTAGTAGTCCAGGCCGCGCGCGATCGACAGGTTCAGCGCATAGCGCGACTCGTCCACGCCCAGCGCGCGCAACTGTTGCAGGACCGCGCGCAGCTCGTCGCGACCTTCCTCGAACAGCGGCGTGCCGCTGCCCAACGCGGCCAACTGCGCCAATGCATCGTCGTGCCCCTGCGAGCGCACCCGTGCGAACCCCATCAGCCGGTCGATCACGGCATCCGCCAGGCCGAAACCTTCGCCTGCCAGGGTCTCGCGGACTGCATCGATGCCGCGCTTGTCGAGCTTGTCGATCTCGCGCAGCACCGCGAACTGCGCATCGCCATGGATGCCCAGGCCCTCGAAATAGCCGCGCAGCAACTTGCGGTGGTTGAGCTGGACGGTGAAGGCGCCGATCGCCAAGCGCTCGAACACCGCCGCGATCACCGCCGGGATCTCCGCATCGAAACGGGGAGACAACGTGTCCTTGCCGATCACGTCGATGTCGCACTGGTAGAACTCGCGGAAGCGCCCGCGCTGTGCGCGCTCGCCGCGATACACGCGCTGCATCTGGTAACGGCGGAACGGGAAGGCCAGGTCATGCTCGTGTTCGGCAACGAAGCGCGCCAACGGTACGGTCAGGTCGAAGCGCAGGGCCAGCTCCGGCAAGCCCTCGCCCCCTTTCTCGAGGGCGCCGGTCGACTGCACGAAATACACCTGGCGCTCGGTTTCGCCGCCGGACTTGGTCAGCAGTACCTCGGACAGCTCCATCACCGGGGTTTCCACCGGCAGGAAGCCGAAGCGCTCGAAGGTCTGGCGGATGGTGTCCAGCATGCGCTGGAAGGCGATCTGGTCGCGCGGCAGCAGCTCCATGACGCCAGGCGGGGTGCGGGGCTTGATCAAGCGGGGTCATCCGACGCGGGAAGGCACCTAGTTTAGCGGGCCGCACGTGCGTTGCCCGGGCTGAATTGCGGGCAATTGCCGCGCGCCCCTTGCCGCAAGTGAGCCCGACCCCTAAAATAGCGGGCTGCACCGTCGGGGTGTAGCTCAGTCTGGTAGAGCGCTACGTTCGGGACGTAGAGGTCGCAGGTTCGAATCCTGTCTCCCCGACCAACTGTTCAAAACATGATGGGCTTGAAAAACC
>JAZKHR010000090.1:0-4443 GCA_040385305.1 Pseudomonadota bacterium | reverse complement strand
GAATCGCGCTCCACGCCGGAATAGCTCAGTTGGTAGAGCGGCGCATTCGTAATGCGTAGGTCGTAGGTTCGATTCCTATTTCCGGCACCACCTTCTCCACCCAGCAGCCCGAGGGCCCGCCATGGATGCGATATCGATCGAAGACCTGGCGCTGCTGGATGTCCTGAGCCGCATTGACCAGGGAATCGAGCTGGTGCACGGCGACACCGCCATCAGGCAGCGCATGGTGGAAAGCGGTCTTATCGAGGACGACGCCCAAGGGTTGCGGCTGACCGCCGCTGGCATCGAGTTGTGCAAATCCCTGCAGCACCGGGTGGCAGCGGATGCCCAGGTCGAGAAGATCCTGCAGCAGCGAGCGGCAGAAGATGCCTCGAAGAACGGTGAGCCACAGGCGGCCGCGCAGGGCTGACCTGGGGCCGGCATTTGCATTGGCGGGCGTCGATAGCGGTTTCCGCTTGCGATGTCGCCGAACGAATGCTTCGCATTCGGCAGGGGTGGTCTTAACGGCTGCGACCGCGTCCGGCTAAAGTGCGGCATCGCAACCAACGCCGCTTCGATGCCCAAGCCCTCCAGCAAGTCCCAGCACAAGGTCCGAACCGCCTACGTCTGCAACCAGTGCGGCGCGGATTACGCCAAGTGGCAGGGCCAGTGCGATGCTTGCGGGGCATGGGACGCGCTGTCGGAGATCGTTCTGGAAAGCGCGGCGCAGGCCGCATCACCGGCGTCGCGGCGCAGCGGCTGGGCGGGCAAGGTCGACACCGCGCGAGTGACAGCATTGGCGGATGTCTGCCAGACCGAACAACCGCGCGCCTCCACCGGTATCGGCGAATTCGACCGCGTGCTCGGCGGCGGCTTGGCCGAAGGCGCGGTGGTGTTGGTGGGCGGGGATCCCGGCATCGGCAAATCGACCTTGCTGTTGCAGGCGCTGGCGCAGATGGCGCCTACGCTCCCGGGCCTGTACGTCACCGGCGAAGAGTCGCTGGCCCAGGTGGCCGGCCGCGCGTTGCGGCTCGGGCTCCCGCTCGATGGCCTGCAGGCGCTGGCCGAGACCTGCGTGGAACGCATCCTCGAGCATGCCATCGCCACCGGCCCGAAACTGATCATCGCCGACTCCATCCAGACCCTGTGGACCGATACCCTGACTGCGGCTCCGGGATCCGTCAGCCAGGTCCGCGAGGCCGCGGCGCGGCTGGTCCGCTACGCCAAGGAAACCGGCACGGCTGTGTTCCTGGTCGGCCACGTGACCAAGGAAGGCGGTATCGCCGGGCCGCGCGTGCTCGAGCACATGGTCGATGCCGTGCTGTACTTCGAGGGCGACAGTGGCAGCCGCTTCCGGGTGTTGCGCGCGTTCAAGAACCGCTTCGGCGCGGTCAATGAACTCGGCGTTTTCGCGATGGGCGACAAGGGCCTGCGCGAAGTGCCGAACCCCTCCGCGATCTTCCTGTCCGGCGCCAGCGCGCCGCAGCCCGGAAGTTGCGTGATGGTGACGCGCGAGGGCACCCGCCCGTTGCTGGTGGAAGTGCAGGCGCTGGTGGATGCCTCGCCGCTGTCCAACCCGCGTCGCGTCGCGGTGGGCATGGAAGGCAACCGGCTGGCGATGCTGCTCGCCGTGTTGCATCGGCATGGCGGCATCGTCACCGGCGACCAGGATGTGTTCGTCAACGTCGTCGGCGGCATCCGCGTACAGGAAACCGCGGCTGACCTTCCGGTGCTGCTGGCCGTGCTGTCCTCGCTGCGCGATGCGCCGCTGCCGGAGAAGACCATCGCGTTTGGCGAGGTGGGCCTCAGCGGGGAGATCCGGCCGGTGCCGAATGGCGAGGAGCGCCTGCGCGAAGCAGCCACCCATGGCTTCAAGCGCGCCATCGTGGCCAAGGCCAACGCGCCGAAGGCGGGCGCCTACAAGGGGATGGAAGTCATCGGCGTGGAACGGCTGGCAGACGCGCTGGAGCATGCCTGAGGATCAGGCGCGGAGGTTGCCGCATCAGCGCCGGTGCAGCACGAGTTCCAGCACGAACTTGCTGCCGAAGAACGCCAGCGCCAGCAGCACCATCGCCACCAGGGTCCAGCGCGCGGCGGTGGCGCCGCGCCAGCCCTGTCGCCAGCGCCCCAGCAGCAGTGCGCCGAAAGCAAGCCACGACAACACGCTGAGCACGGTCTTGTGGACCAGGTGCTGGGCCAGCAGGTCATCCACGAACAGCACCCCGGTGAGCAGGGCACCGCCCAGCAGGACGAAACCAACGCCGATTGTGCGGAACAACAGGGTGTCCAGATCGGTCAATGGCGGCAGCGGGCGCAGCCAGGCATGGAATTCGCGCAGGCGCAGCGCGCGCTCCTGCAGCAACAGGAAGATGGCCAGGAGCGCGGCGATGGCCAGCGTCGCGTAGGCCAGCAGGGCTAGCCACGCGTGGAGCAACAGGCGCCAGTGGAGTGGTTCGGGTTTCGTCGAATGGCCGTAGAGGCCGTAGCCGAGCAGGACCAGCGCGGCCAGTGGAAACACCAGCACTCCAAGCGCGCGCATGCGTCCCCAAGCGCCCACCGCTCCCGTCAGTGCAGCCATGCCCAGTCCCACCAGCGACAGCGCGGCGAAGAAATGCAGGTCGGTCATGCCGCTGGCGCGCCAGGCCATGACATGTGCGCCGGCATGCAGCAGTACGGCCAGGCCGGCCGGCCACAGCCAGCCGCGCGATGCCGGCGCATCGCTGCGCTGCACGCCAGTCACCAGCCACGCCGTTGCAGCGAGATACAGCGCGAGCGCGATGAGAACGATTGTCATCGCGGAAGTGTCGCACAAAGGCCGCACGCTATACTCCGCGCCCCGCATCGCGACCTTTTTGCCCATGTTCGAATCCCTGACCCAGCGCCTGTCCGGCACCGTCGAGCGCCTGCGTGGACGCGGCCGCCTGACCGAATCCAACATCAGCGAGGCCGTGCGCGAGGTGCGCATCGCGCTGCTGGAGGCGGACGTCGCGCTGCCAGTGGTGCAGGCCCTGGTCCAGCGGATCAAGGTTCGCGCGGTTGGCCAGGAAGTGATGCGCTCGCTGACCCCGGGCCAGGTGCTGGTGCGCATCGTCCGCGACGAGCTGACCGCGGTGATGGGCTCGCAGTCCTCGGACCTCAACCTCAACGTGCCGGCGCCGGCGGTGATCCTGATGGCCGGCCTGCAGGGCGCGGGCAAGACCACCACCGTGGCCAAGCTTGCGAAACACCTCAAGGAGCGCCGCAAGAAGAAGGTGATGGTGGTCAGCGCCGACGTCTATCGCCCGGCCGCGATCGAGCAGCTGCAGACGCTGGCCGGTCAGGTGGGCGCGCTGTTCTTCCCGTCGGACGCCTCGCAGAAACCGGAGGCCATCGTCAAGGCGGCCATCGCCGAGGCGCGCAAGACCTTTGCGGATGTGCTGATCGTCGACACCGCCGGCCGCACCAGCATCGACGACGCCATGATGGCGGAGATCAAGGCGCTGCACGCGGCGGTGTCGCCGGTCGAGACCCTGTTCGTGGTCGACTCGATGACCGGCCAGGATGCCGCGGTCACCGCCAAGCACTTCGGCGAGGCATTGCCGCTGACCGGCGTGATCCTGACCAAGACCGATGGCGATGCGCGCGGCGGCGCGGCGCTGAGCGTGCGCTACATCACCGGCAAGCCGATCAAGTTCATCGGCGTGGGCGAGAAGCCGGACGGCCTCGACGTGTTCCACCCGGACCGCGTGGCCAGCCGCATCCTGGATATGGGCGACGTGCTGTCGCTGGTCGAGCAGGTCGAGCAGCAGGTCGACCAGGACAAGGCCAGGAAGCTGGCGGAGAAGGTCGCCAAGGGCAAGAAGTTCGACCTCAACGACATGCGCGACCAGCTCGAGCAGATGCAGAACATGGGGGGGCTGTCCGGCCTGATGGACAAGCTGCCGGGCGTGGGCGCGCTGCCGGAGGCGGTCAAGCAGCAGGTTACCGGGAAGGAAGTGCCGCGCATGATCGCGGTCATCAACTCGATGACCAAGAAGGAGCGCCGCAACCCGGACCTCCTGAACGGCTCGCGCCGTGCCCGCGTGGCCCGCGGTTCCGGGCTGACGCCGGCCGACGTCAACAAGGTGCTGAAGCAGTACCAGCAGATGGAAAAGATGATGGGCAAGCTGGGCCGCGGCGGCATGAAAGGCATGATGCGCGGGCTCAGCGGCATGATGGGCGGCCGCGGCGGGATGCCGATGAGGTAGTTGAAGGGTGCAACCTTCAACTACCCCCAAAGTTCGCTGCGCAAACTTTGGGCCCCGGAAGTTGCTTCCACACCCCATTCGCGCCGTAGGCGCGAATCGCCCCTAACTTAGGGGCTAGGTTTCACGAATCTATTCAACACGTTATACTTGCCGGCTTACCCGGCCACTCCGGCCGCTGGGCACCACCGAGAAACTGCAATGGTCAAGATTCGCCTTACCCGTGGCGGCGCCAAGAAGC
>JAZKHR010000089.1:0-23274 GCA_040385305.1 Pseudomonadota bacterium | reverse complement strand
TGACCTCGAACGCGTGTTCCGCCACGCACCTCCGGATGCGATCTCCCAGCACCGGAACGAAGTCGCGAGGCATCGGCCTGAAAATCAGCAGGAACTCCTCGCCGCCCCAGCGCACCACGTAATCGCCAACCCGCACCAGCTTCGACATGACCTGGGCGAACTGTTGCAGCACGGCATCGCCGGCCCTGTGCCCGTAGGTGTCGTTGATCCGCTTGAAATGGTCGATATCGACCAGGGCGAACAGCAGGGCGTGGTCGGTCTGGCCGGTGCGCAGGTGTTCGCGGTCGTAGAAGGACAGATCCGCGGGGATCTGGTTGGTCAGGTAGCGGCGATTGCGCAGGCCGGTGAGCAGGTCGGTCTGGCTGGCGGTCTCCAGCTTCTGGTTGGCTTCCTCCAGTTCCAGCGTGCGCTCGGCGACCTGTCGTTCCAGTTGCAGGCGTTGCGACTCGGCAGCTGCGGTGGTCTGCCGCAGCGCTTTTCGCGCATCGACACGTTGTTGCGTGACCGATGCGAGCAGCATGAGGGGAATGGACGCCACCATCGTCATCAAGGCCAGCAGCGCGGCCGTATCGAACGACACCGTCGGCACCTGGAAGCCTGCCAGGCCCAACCCCGTCAACGAAGTCAGGAAGAACACGGCGATACTCGTACCGACCGTGGTCCAGATCGGCTCGAAACGCGTCGCGCTCCACAGCAGCAGCGTCAACGGCAGCGCGACCATGCCGAGTGCATAGGCGCTGCTCAGCATGCCGCCCCAGTAGACCAGGCCGAAGGCCACCAGCAACATCACCAACCAGGTCACCTTTTCGCTGGGCGCGGAATAGTCACTCGCCGTGAGCAGCTCGGGGTGACGGCCTGGGCGACGGGTCAGCACCAGCATGGTCGGGGTAATACAGGCGATGCCGAGCAGATCCCCCATGCTCCATTTCATCAATGCCGGCCAGACCGCCGACGTGGGCAACATTCCCGAGAACACCAGGCCCGCGGTGCCAATGACGGCGGACACCAGCACCATCACGATGGCGCCGCGCACCATCGCCATGCCGCTCGCCACGCTGAGCTGGGGCTTGACGCCGTTGGAGAGCGCATGGGCCACGTAGCCGCCGGCCAGCGAACCCACCAGGTTGCTGACCGCCGAGAACGGCACGAAGCTCCACGGAACCGAGGTGAACGTCGCGTGCGAAATGATCACGCCCACGGGAATGAAAAGAGACGAGCGCCAGCCATAGCGAAGCATCGCGCCGTACGCCAGCCCGGCGGCGGGCCAGAACAGCGTCACCTTCGAATTGCCGGCGATGAACGCGTCGGAGTACCACGTCGCCAGCACGTACAAAGCCGTCAGCAGGAAAAAGCGCAGCATGGTTACAGGTCGCTGGCCGAGCGTTAGTGTCGAAGTCTACTGAGGGGCTCGTGCTGTGACCATGATGTTCTCTGCGCGTCCAGTAGAACCGCGTGTCAGCGCACGTTTTCGACGGGATGGAGAATCACCCGCGCAGGGAGACATGGGGACGTAGCCCAGGATTGCAGGAGAGGGAACCAAGCGTGCTTGATTCCCTCGCCTCCACTTTCCTTGCATTGCGTCAGTTGGCCGGAGCGGCCGCCATGTCGGCGCGGTGCTTCATGATCTCGGCTTCGGAAAGCTTGTTGTCGCCATCGGCGTCCGCCACCGAAAAATGCTGATGCAGCATGTCGGCATCGGACATTTCGTCATGGGTGACGCCGCCGTCGCTGTTCTTGTCCATTTCGGCGAAAGACAATTCGCTGGTCCCCGTGGGCGGACTGGGGTCGGCTGGCATCGGCTGGGCCGGCATGGTGTCGGCAGCGGCGGGCGCGGGGGTGGTGACCGGGGCGGCGACATCATCCGCATCGTCACGACTGCATGCGGCCAACCCCGCCAATCCGGGGATGAGCACGGCAAGCAGCAGGGTGTGTTTGTTGAGCATCGAAGTTCTCCGGTAGATGCGGGCGGAATGCCCGCATGACAGACGAAGGACAGCCACGGAGCGGCTACCCTGTTGCCTCGCGGCGAGGGTTTCAGCCACCTCGTAATGGGGTCGTGAGGATAGGGGGAATGGGGTCATCCCGGCAGGCGCAACGCCTGTGGGCTGATGACCCACCACGTGTATCGCGATTATTTTTTGCGATCGACTCAAAAGCGCGAGGTGGTGATCCATGTGTCGGAGCGCGACCAGCTTTTCTCCAGGTCGGCATCGACCTCCGGCGAGCTGACGCCAAGACCCGCTAGCGCCAGGTGCAAGCCGCGCAGCGACCAGCCGTTGCGTGGATGATCCTTGAGTTCATCGCGGTAGACGCGTTCGGCGTCCGCATACCGCTTTGCATCGAGCAGGGCGGCGCCCAACCAGTGCCGCGCAGAGAACGGTAGCGGCTCCGGTTCGTCGTAACCCATCGCGTCCTCGAGGGCGACGGCGCGTTCGAAGGCATGGATGGCACCCGGAAGATCGCCGGCTGCACGAGTGATTTCGCCCTCCAGGATCGCCGCCAGGGTGCCCAGCAGCGTTTTGGCGGTGTGGGTGCGGAACATCGCCGTCGACGTGTCTGCGCGATTCTTGACCCGCGCCAGGTACACCTTGGCGAAATCGGGTTCGCCCTGCCGCAAATGGGCGTAGCCGCGGGCGAAATCCCAGACCGCACCACCGATCTCGCTCCCTGGCCTGTCGCTCACCTCCAGGATCTCGTCGAAACGGCCGAAGCGCAGCAGCGTCAGTACCTGATAGGACGTGTCCGCCAACTTGGCGTAATCCTTCGCCGCCCGCATCGCGATCGCGCCCTGGCCGTCGTAGGACGCCGCGTACAGGAGCATGTGCAGGTTGTGCGCCGGATAGACCGAAATGCCGACGCCGGTCGCGGCCTTGAGGTCGGAATGCCAGGCCTCCAGGTTGGCGCGCACCGAGTCGCCCCAACGTCCCACTTCGTTCCAGGTATGCGACGGCATGTGGTTGATATGGCTGGCAAGGGGTACCGAGGCGCCAAGGAACTCAGCGCACGCAACGGCGCGCCCGGGGACCACGGTGGACTCCGTGGCATGCACATACAGGTGGCAACCGCCAGGATGCTTCACATCCCGGGCGAGGATGCCTTCCAGCACGGTGAGCAGCTGTTGCACCTCTGGCCGCGCCACATCGCGGTGCCCCCGCCGGGGAATGAGCAGGAACAACGATTCGCCATAGAGCGTCGCGATCTCCAGGTCGTCGGGATACGTTGCTGCCACACGCTGCATCGCCCTGGAGTACGCAGTGTCCAGCTGCATGCGTTGGGCGGGGTCGAACGTGCGCGGATAGCGGACACTCATCGCGTCGATCAGCGCCCGTTCCTTCGGTGTGGCGTGATTCGCCAACGCCCGCGCTTTCTGGATGGCAGCGTAGGCATGCGGGGCTGCTTCGGTGCCCATGGGTTCGTTGAGGTACGGACCCCAGGCCCACGCCTCGCCCCAGTAGCAGATGGCGCACTTGGGGTCCCGTTTCCACGCCTCGCGAAACGATCGCGCCGCCTGCGGCAGCGCGAAGGAATACATCAAGCGGACGCCCTGGTTGAAGTAGGCCTGGGCTTGCGGGTGACTGGTCGAGATCGGCTTCTCGAGTGTCCCGAGGCCGCTTGCGTAGAGCTCGATCGGCTGGGTGCGCGACGCGAACACCTTGTCCGCCTCGCTCTGCTCACCTTGCGCCAGCACGGGGGTGATCACCGCGCACTGGCCGATCAGGATGGCCAGCCACATCCCCATCACACGCGAACGTTTGTCCATCCCGTCACCCCATGCATTCAAGCTCCGGCGGAGCGTACAGGAGCCAGCAGGAACAACAACGGGCTCAGGACAATACCCGGGTCAGGCTCGGTTGCCTGGTTGCTTGCCCGGGCCTTGCACCCTGCGAACCGATAGCTTGATGGACCCTTTCCGAGAACCGCGCACGTACCCCTCTTGGTTGTTGGATCCATCGAGCGGCCGCTGGGCTCGTTGCATCGGGAGCCGCAAAAAAGGGTGATGCGTGGGGCCGGCGCTAGGCGTCCTTCGGCGGGCGCTTCCCGATCAGTGACTTCAGGTCGGCGAACGGGTTGGACGTGGCGGCGGGCGGCTTGTCCTCGGCGTCCTGCGCGCTGACGCCGGTGTAGTCGGCCTGGCGTGAGTGCTCGTTGTCATGGCAGTACACGCACAACAGCTCCCAGTTGCTGCCGTCCGGCGGATTGTCGGCATGGTTGTGGTTGCGGTGGTGGACCGTCAGCTCGCGCAGGTTGGCGCGGGTGAACTCACGCGCGCAGCGGCCGCAGACCCATGGGTACATCTTCAGCGCACGCTCGCGATACCCCTGGTCGCGCTGCTCGGCGTTGCGCCGCGCCTCGGCAACGATGCGGTCGAGCTTGGCGTCTTGTGGGGTGGTCATGCTCATTGGCTCGGGGGGGAGGCGGGAAGATCCTTGAACAGACTAAGTGAACCTGACCCCGTTTTCTTGGGAACTCGACTCCGGCCCCTTCTTCCTGCGATGCAGCAGGAACATGCGCATCTCTCCGTATTGCTTGGCGGCTTTGGTCACGCCGACGTATTCGCAGGCGAACGCCGCCTCGTCTTCCAGCGCCAGCAGCGCCGCGAAACTTTCGGTGACATACACGCTGCCTTCGGGCGTGATGGGTTCGATGCGCGCGGCCCGGACCACATGCGCACCCATGTAGGCCGACCGATGCAGGATCGGGTCTTCGACCCGGTGCACCGGACCCAGATGGCCGCCGATGCGCAGGGCCATCGCTTCGGGCAGGCCGGCGGCGGCGAAGTCGATGCGGGAGATGGCGTCCTGCATGTCCAGCGCGCAACCCGCAGCGGTGCGCGCGTCGTCGAACACCGCGAAAAACGCATCGCCCCAACTGTTGGCAAACGCCATGCGCTGCCCTGCGCGATCCAGCACCTCGCCGATCGCGCCCAGCACGCAGTCCACGAAGGCCGGTAACTGGTCATCGCCCAGCTTGCTGAAGCCCTTGATGTCGCCGAACAGCATGGCGCGGATTGCGCGCGGGCCCCGCGCGGGCGGTGCCGCATACATAGGGGGAGCGGCTACGGGCCGGGGCGCGGGCCGGGCTGATGCGCCGCAGGGAATGATGGTTTGCGGCAGGCCGGTGCGCGCCCATCGCGCCACGTCCACTGCGGTGCCGGCGTCGCCGCGTTCCGGCTGTCCATCCCAGACCACCAGCTGGCGCACCGGCGCGCACAGGTTGCGGCCGCCCAGCACCGCCAGGCCCATGGCCAGCTGGCTGGCGTAGGCCATCAGGGCGTCATCGCCGGGATGGGTCCCTTCGGTGGCAATCCGCAGCGTGTTCGCGCCCGCCAGGCAGTGCTGGAAGCGCGGGATCCAGTCGACGCCGAAGGGTCGCACCGAGCGCTCGATGAAGTCTTCCACCGCGAACGGCAGCACCACGTTCAAGCCGGCGCCACGGCGCAGCAGCGCCTCGGCAAACAACAGGTCGGCACCTGCGGCCAGCGCACCATAGGCGCTGCCGATGCCATGGTCATCGATCGCCTGTTCAATGGCGGCCGCCAGCACCGGCTCGTCCTCCGGCTGGATGCGGTGGTCCTGCACGCCGCGCGCCATCATGTGCCCGGTGTAGTGCGCGACTGCGGGCGGCGCGAAGCCGCCCAGCGCGGATTCGGGCAGTCCCTGCGCGGCGAGCACCCGCCGTAACTGGCGCACGCTGCTGGCCAGGTCCGAATGGCGACGGTCGTTGGCAAGCAGTGCGGGCGCGACCAGCGCGTGGGCGCGGGGAAGATCGCCAAGCACCAGCCAGGCCTCCATGGCGGTCGCCAGCAGCCAATACGCATCGTGCCGACGCGCGAGCTCGCCGGCGGCAAACAGCGGCTCGATCTGGTCGAGCACATCCCGTGCGGCCCGGTGCGCCTGCGCCGTTTCGCCCAGCAATAGTTGCAACGTGGCCAGGTTGATCCCGGGAAAGTAGGCATCCGGATGTGCACAAGAAATTGCCAGCGCATGGGCGCGCGCATAGCACCCAGCGGCCGCGCGCAGCAGCGATGCCCGGTCCTGGCCATCCAGCCGGAACGCTTCGCTCTTGAGCAGGCGGCCCTCCAGCGCAAGTGTTTCGATCGACTGGACCGCGACCAGGCCGTATTCCACGAACTTGCGCCGCGCCTGCGGCACGGCTCCGGCATTGCACAGGTTGAGCACGGCCCGGTGCGCCAGCAGCGGATCGCCGGGAAAGCGCTCCAGTCCCTGCAGGCACACGTCGTAGGCGCGGAAGAGCTCGCCGTCGTGTTCCAGTCGACGAACCTCGGACAGCAAATCGTCGATGGATGGGTCGCTACGCATCTTCAGGGCGCCGTCAGCCCACTGCAAAACCCCGATCGGGGGCCCGTTGCCGCGAAGCATAGCAATGGTCCGCCTGGTAAACCCCCCCGTTAACCCGGTCGCGTCGGGTGTCTAAAAAAATTCGACTCTCACCCCTACTTTCCTGGTTGTGCCCGATTGCCGCGCCTTCCCGCTGGACCATTCGAGATCGACCTTGAGATGCCCGGGCGTTGGCCAAGCCGGGCGGATTGACCTTAGGATCGCGTTGTCCAGACCGCGATCATCCACCGGAGCCCCAATGAAAGCCCCGCAGCTAGCCCTTGCCGTCCTGTGCACCCTGGCCGCGCCCGCCTTCGCCCAGGTCGCCGTGGTGAATCCGGACGCGATCAGCGCCGACAACCTCACCGCCATCACCGCCACGCTCGCCTCCGACCAGTTCGAAGGCCGCGCGCCCGGTACGCCAGGCGAGGACAAGACGATCGGCTACCTCATCGGCCGCTTCCAGGCGCTGGGGCTCGAGCCCGGTGGCGTCGACGGCAGCTGGGTGCAGCCGGTGCCGCTGCTGCGTACCCGGCTCGGCAAGCCCGACACGTTTGCCGTGACCGTGCGCGGCAAGACCACCGACTGGAATTATCCGACCGACGCCTATGTGTCCACGTTGCAGCCCAGGGACGTCGCCCGAATCGACGGCGCACCGGTGGTGTTCGTCGGCTATGGCGTCGACGCACCCGAACGCGACTGGGACGACTTCAAGGACCAGGACCTGAAGGGCAAGGTCGCTGTCTTCCTGGTCAACGATCCCGATTTCGCGGCCCGGCCAAGCGAGCCGGTCGCGGGCAAGTTCAAGGGCCGCACCATGACCTATTACGGCCGCTGGACCTACAAGTTCGAAGAGGCGGCGCGACGCGGCGCGGTCGGCGCGCTGATCGTGCACGACACCGAGGGGGCCGGCTATGGCTGGAACGTGGTCGAGAGCCCCGGCGGGGAAAATTACGACATCGTGCGCAAACCGGACAAGGTGACCAGCCTCGTCGTGCAGGGCTGGATTTCGGGCAAGGCTGCGCAGAACCTCTTCGCCGATGCCGGACTGGACCTGGCCCGCTTGCGCGACCAGGCACGCTCGGCCCGCTTCAAGCCGGTGGCGCTGGACGCGACCATGACCGCAAGGTTCCCGGTGACACAGGAAGTCGTCCAGAGCCAGAACGTACTCGCCAGGATTCCGGGTACCACCCGCCCCGATGAAGTCGTCATGTACGGGGCGCACTGGGACGCGTATGGCAAGGGTCCAGCCGACGAAAACGGCAAGATCTATCGCGCGGGCGCGAACGACGACGCGCTGGGCATCGCGGCCATGATGGAGATCGCGCGACTGATGAAGGCAGGTGCACCGCCCGCACGCAGCGTCGTCTTTGCCGCCTGGAGCGCCGAGGAACGCGGGCTCCTGGGTTCGGAAACCTACGCCAACGCGCCGATCTATCCGCTTGAGAAAACCGTCGCCAACCTCACCATCGACATCCTGCAGACCGCGGGCAAGGCCAGGGACGTGATCCTGGTTGGCGTGGGGCAAGGCACCCTCGAGGACGACCTGGCCAGTTACGCCGCCCGTCAGGGCCGCACCGTGATCCCCGAGAGCCTGCCCGAGCGCGGCCTGTTCTACCGCGCCGATCATTTCTCCCTGGCCAAACGCGGCGTGCCGGTCCTGCTGATGATGGGTATTGCCGGCGCGAGCGACCTGCTCGATGGCGGCACCAAGGCGGGCCAGGCGTGGGTCGATGCCTATACCGGCAAGTGCTACCACCAGGCCTGCGACGCGGTGTCCGCCGAGTGGAACCTGGCCGGCGCGGTGCAGGACGTCGCGGTGATGCATGACATCGGGTGGGATCTGGCAACGTCTGATCGCTGGCCGACATGGAAGGACGGTTCGGAGTTCAAGGAGATCCGCGAAAAGAGTGCGGCGATACGGCGGTAGAAAAAGCGGTTGCTACCCGGTATTGCCGACCCCGCCCTGGAGCGGGCCTGCTCAGCGCAGGCGCCGCACCACCTCGACTGCCGCACGCTGCCCGCTGAGCACCGCGCCTTCCATGAATCCCTGCCATTCGTAGAAGCTGCTGGTGTGTTCGCCGGCGAAGAACAGCGTGTCGACCGGCTTGGCCTCGTTGTCGCAGATGGTGGTGAAGTAACCCGGTCGGTTCGCGGTATAGGCGCCACGATGCAACGGGTTGATCGTCCAGTTTTCGCAGAACGCCAGGGGATGGCCACTGGCATCGCGCCGGGCGTAGGCGTTGGCGCCCGGCAACGCGTGTTCCAGGTCACCCAGGAACCGCGCCGCGTCGGCCGCGGGCCGGCGCGGATCGAGCGAACGCGCCAGCGTATCACCGGCGTAGTCGGTCAGTACCGCGCGCGTTTCATCCGCGGCCAACGGATTGGTTTCCCACGTGCTTTGCAGATGGGCGCGGTCGCTGTAGCCGCCGCCATTGCCCGACAGGCGGGTGTACCAGTAGGGCTCGGTGAAGCCCACCATCAGCTTGGAGTTGTCGCCCTGCACAGACTCACGGATGGCACGCAGCTTCCAGGTCGGCAGGCCCAGGCTGGCGTGCAGGTCCACCTCGCGCAGGACCGTGAAGGGCAAGGTCAGCACGACCGCGTCGTGCTCCCGCTGCAAGGTGCCGCCGGGCGTGTCGAAGGTCAGCACGATGCGCCCGCTCGACCGTTTGGCCACGGCCACGAGGCGGGCTGCGAGTTGCGGCTGGCGCGGCAGCCGCGCGGCGATACCGCTGCTGATCCGGTCGTTGCCCTCCACCACGTGGAAGCGTTCATCGCTGAACACGCCGAACGGCGTGAACTTGCTGCGCTTGTCGGCATGGATGAAGCGCAGGAACGCGATGGCGCTCAATTGGCTGGCCCTTAGCCCGTACTCGATGGTGTAGGCCACCTCGATGACCTGCCGCAGCAAGGCGCCTGCCCCGCGCGAGGCCAGGTACTGGTCCAGCGGCATCAGGTCCAGGCTGCGGTCGAAATCGCTGAAGCTGTCCGCGGCGGGATAACCCAGCTTGCTCACATCGGGCCGGATGGCATCGACGAACGCGCGGAACTCGTCCACTACCTGCGCTTCCGGCACGTTGCGGCCGTCGAAGTTGTAGAACAACGCGCCCGGCCCCTTCGACACATCTTCCAGTTGCAGCCCGAACGCCCGGGCATAGCCGCGCATCGCGCTGTGGCTGGTGTCGATGAATTCGCCGCCGCGCTCCGCCACCTGCCCCGGGAAAAACCCGCGCAGGCTCCAGCATCGCCCGCCCACCCGCGACGCCGCCTCGTACATGTGCGCGGCGATGCCCCTGGCCGCCAGTGCATCGGCGCACGCAAGGCCGGCAAGACCTGCGCCCACGATCCCGACGTCGCCGCCCGCCACGCCGGCCCATGCCTGCCCCACCCCGCCTGTCATGGGCACCAGCACCACGGCCGATGCGAGCAGGTTGCGCCGCCCTGCATCACGCGGACCCTCCTGCTCCAGCGCCTCGGCCGCGGACTCGCCGGTGCGCACGCAGTGACGCGCCGCCTGCACCAAGCGTCCCAGCCCCGCCATTCCCGGTGTCTTGCCCATGCCCCACTCCCTTGGCGAATCGTCTGCAGCGCGCATGCACGTGCCGCTCCAAAAGTACGGTACGGGATCCGGGGCCGCACGAGGCCAGCGAATCCCAGTGCAGCGTCGACTTTTCCGACAGCAACCAACGCCATCACCCGGGAAGCCGGCTGCGCAGGTCATGCAAAGTCGACGCTGCCCCCTGTTTTGTTTGCGGCGATAACATGGCGCCCGGCCCTGGCACCGGCACCAAAGGACGCAGACTGATGACATCCCAACCAGCAGGGCCTTCGATCTGGGCACGGCGCCTGGGCTATGGCGGGCTGATTCCATTCGTGGCATTGGCGCTTGCGCTTTGGCTGGTCCCGTCAGCGGGTGGACCAATCGCCGGGATGGCACTGCTGGGGTACGGCGCCACCATCTGCAGTTTCCTGGGCGCCATCCATTGGGGCTTGTCGATGCGTGACGGGCCCGACCAGCATCTCCCTTCGCTGCTTTGGGGCGTCGTGCCGAGCCTGCTGGGCTGGGCCGGATTGCTGCTGGGCCCCGTGCCCGGACTGGTACTGATCGCAGCGTTGCTGTGGACCTGCTTTGCGGTGGACCGGGTGCTGTATGCGCGCCATCACTTGCAGGCATGGTTGCCCATGCGCGGACGGCTGACGCTGGTGGCCAGCATCAGTTGCCTGGCCGGAGCGGCTGCGCTGTGGTGGTGAGTGCGACTCGACCCGACTCACCCACGTGCGGAGGAACCAATGCCTCAAGCTGCCTGCGCCTGCAAGACTCCACTCTGACCTGTGTTTATCGTCCGGCAGGCAGGTCGTCCATTGCGATCAACGACCGCCGTCCCGGTTTTCGACGCCGGGGCGCGGTCGCTCGATGATCTGCACGATGGCATCCACCCAGGCCGGCATCGCGTTTTCGACGTGCGCAGCATGGTCACTATCGGGCAGGACTACCCAGCTGCGGTCTGGCGTGGCAAGACGCGTGAACAACCGGGCGACGGCCTCGGGTTTCACGTAACCGTCGGCAACCCCCTGCAGCAGCAGGGTCGGTGTCATCACCTTGGCTGGATCGAAGAGGAACTCGTCCAGACGGCGCCAATCGACACGCACCGGGTCGGCGGCGATGGCCCGGGCGACATACGCGTCAACGACGGCCCTTGGCGCCGCGTTGGGGAATACGAAGTCCTCGCCAGCCGCCTTCGCCGTCGTCGCCGCACGTGCCGGCTCGACCGCACTCGGTTCCCGCGATGGCACGGCGTCCACATCGACCGGAAAGCCATACAACACCAGCTTCGAGAAGGCCGCCGGATGCTGCTGGGCCGTGAACAGCGCGGTCAGCGACCCCATCGAATAGCCGACCACCACGGGCGCCGGCAATCCGGGATGCCGCCGGCTGACCAGCGTCGCGGCGGCCAGCGCGTCGGCAGTGGCGCGCGTGGGCGTCAACCATCCGCCGGCATCGCGCGGGCTGGCGCCGTAGCCACGCTGGTCCAGCGCATAGACTGCATAACCGGCGTACACGAAGGCGTCCATCACCGAACGCGGGCTTCCCTGGACCTGCAGGTCGAAATTGGGCAACGCGCTCCAGGTGCGCCCGTGCAGCAGCAGGATGGTGCCCCGCGGCGCAGGCGGTGCCTTGCCCCAGAGCGCGAGGGTGTGGCCATCGTCCGTCACCACGGCGAGGCGCACGGCGCTGGTGGCAACCGTTTCCGGTTCGCTCGCAGGACACGGAGCTGTTCCCAGCAGCAGGCAGCAGAACAGGACGACGGCGTGCAGACGCATGGGAGTTCCTCAGCGGATGTGTCCAAGACGAGTTTTGATAGTCGCGCCTTCAGCGCAGCCGCTCAAGCAGCTTGATGCAGGCCGGTGAGGAGCCGCTGGGTGCGAATATGCGCAAGGCGGGTTTACCCCGTGTCCGTCGCACCGCCGAAACGCCGTTCAACAAGGTGATCGAAGCGCGGTCATCCAAAGTCGGCTGGATCACAGGCTGGAGTGCGACGTGGAAGCATCAGGTTCGAGTCTTTCCCATGCGCGGCGAGACGCCCTGTCGTTGTTGGCGCCGAACGACGAAACCGGGGGTGCATCCAGCTCCGGTATTCAATCGATGCTGGAAGCGGTTCGAACCCACCTGGACATGGACCTGGCCTTCATCTCGGAGTTTGCCGACGGCAGGCGCATTTTTCGCGACGTCGATGCGCGCGCCGGGAGCCCGACAGTGAAGACGGGAGATTCTGACCCCCTGGACGAGGCCTATTGCTATGCGATGGCCACGGGTGCCCTGCCCGAACTCGTACACGACATAGCCATCAGTCCCGAGGGGAAGCTGGTCAATTCCAGGCACAAAAGCCTGATCCGGTCGCACCTGAGTGTCCCGATCGTCCTTGACGATGGCCGCTGTTTCGGTGCGCTTTGCTGTACCAGCGCTCAGCCCGACCATTCGTTGAACAAGCGGGATCTGAAAGTCCTGCGTGTCTTCGCAGACATCGCCGCGAGGCAGATCGATTCTGACGCAAGGGCCCTGGGAATCACGATCGAGATCAAGCAACGAATTGAAGCGGCGCTGTCGGGTGAAATGCTGCAGATCCTTTACCAGCCAATTTTCAGATTGGCAGACCAGAGCGTGATCGGATTCGAGACCCTGTCGCACTTCAAGAGCGAACCGGAACGGGCGCCCGACCTATGGTTCGCCGAAGCCGCCACGGTAGGACGTGGCAGCGAGCTTGAAATCTTGGTGGTGCGTGCAGCACTGCGTGACATGGCCCGACTTCCGCCACTTGCATACGTAGCCGTCAACGTATCGCCCAGTACGATCCTCGACGGTACGCTGGGGACCGTGCTCGCGGGTTGGCCGCTGGAGCGCGTCGTGCTGGAAGTGACCGAGCACGCCATCATCGACCATTATCAGGAGATCGCCAGGATCGTCAGGCCCTTGCGTGCGCGGGGGATGCGCATTGCAGTGGACGATGCCGGCGCAGGGTACGCAAGCTTCAAGCACATCCTCAGCCTGGCGCCCGACATCATCAAGTTGGACGTGAGCATCATCCGCAATATCGACAGCGACCGCGCACGGTTTTCCCTGGCGGCCGCGCTGCTGCGCTTCGCGGAAGAAACAGGCAGTCGCATCGTTGCCGAGGGCGTGGAGACGGCCGCGGAACTGACCACGCTCAGCGCGTTGGGCGTGGAGTATGCGCAGGGTTTCCTGTTGGGCCGACCGATGGAACTGGTGTGATGGAAAAGGTGCCAGGAACCATTTGAGCGTTGCGGCGGCCGACCCGGCGTACGCGCCGTCGCAAAGCGCCCGGTCCGCGTTTCCAGCCAGGCACGAGCAAGGCCGCCGCTACCGCAAACGCTCCGCCACCTTCGCCTTCGCCATCGCCAGCGCGCTCTTGAGCGCAGTCCCATACAGCAGGCGCGCCCGCCCTGCCCCCTGGAATGCGGTCTCCAGTCCGTGGACATAGGCGGCGAGCAGGTCCGGCGCGTTGTACTGGTGGGCCAGGTCTTCCACCGTGGCGCCGACGGCATCGCGCAGGTGCCAGTCGACGTTGGCGCCGGTCTCCGCCTGCTTCGCAATCTCGACGACCCGCAATAGATGCGGGGTCACCTGGCCAACGACTGTTGTCCTCACGTGTTCAACCTGCACTGGAGTTGACGCGGAACATAGCGCGTTGGGCCGTCGCGTGGCGTGTCACGCGAAACCAGCAGACAGCGTTCCTCGGAAATTGTCCCTGACACCTTTTCTACAACTTTTCTCACGCACCCCTCCCCGGCCGGGGCGGCCATCCGCCGGAGGCTGGCCCCATGGCCCGACCAACCCGATGCCACCGCCAGGCAACCGTTGGGATTTTGCGGATCCGGGGACCCCTTGAAACCCGTTACGGGCGCCATATCTGGGCCTCAGCGGCCACCGCCGCGGCACCAGCATAGGAGGCAACCATGAACCGCATGACCCGTCAAACGCTGTGGAACCCCACCGCTGGCCAGGATCCGATGCGCCAGCTCCTGACCCGCCTGTTCGATGCCGCCGAAGGCGGCGCCGGCAACGACGACTCGTCCGTCGTGACCAGCCAGTGGATGCCGCTGGTCGACATCAAGGAAGAAGGCGAGCAGTTCGTCCTGCTGGCCGACATCCCCGGCGTCGATCCGCAGGACATCGACGTGCAGATGGACAAGGGCCTGCTCACCATCAAGGGCGAGCGCGTGCTGGAGGCGCGCTCCGACAACGCGCATTTTTCGCGCACCGAACGCGTGCATGGCGTGTTCCATCGCCGTTTCGCCCTCCCGGACAGCGCCGACCCGGAGCGCATCACCGCGAGCGGCCGCAACGGGGTGCTGCAGATCGTCATTCCCAAGAAGCCTGAGACCACCCCGCGCAAGATCCAGGTCGGCACCATCCAGGACACGTTGGTGCACGACAGCTGAGCGGAAGAAAAGGGGGTCGGCGTCGGGTTGACTTCCGACCCCCGTCCGCGACCGGGAGAAATGGGGTCAGGTACATCCCTGACCGAGGCATGCGGCCAGGGCCGAATGCTCTCGCACCACTGATTCGAGAAAGGAGTTCCACCCCCTTCGAGTCAGGCGCATGTGGCCCCTCAATACCTGTTGGCACTTGCCAATTGCGAAGCCCTCGTCCGACCGCGGGGCCGGCCGAAGAAAGAGGTGAAAATGGACTTGACACCTTTTTCCTGACCCCCGTTCCGGGCACCTCAACCAGCGAGGCCAGCAAAGGCGTAGGGGAAAACCCTGATTCCCCAATGGCCAATGGCATCGGCGCAGGCGCGGTGGCCCAATGGAAGTCTCCTGGCCGATCGGGTGACCCCATGCGAATCCTCCTTGCCTTCCTCGGTGCTGCCTTGGCGTTGGCTGCGCTTCCTGCCGCAGCGCAGACCCTCCCCGCCTACAACATCGATCGCAATTCGATCACCGTCTCCGGTGTCTCCAGCGGCGGCTACATGGCGGTGCAGATGCATGTGGCGCACTCGTCGCGGTTTGCCGGCGTCGGCGTGGTGGCCGGCGGGCCGTACTACTGCGCCGAGGACACCCTCGCGCTCGCGCTCACCCGCTGCCTGCGCCCCGCGGCGGCCGACCAGCCCGATCCGGCGCGGCTTGCGTTCCTGACGCAGCTGTTCGCCACACAGGGCCATATCGACCCCGTCGACGGACTCGCCACGGACCCTGTCTGGATCTTCTCCAGCCCCGACGACACCGTGGTGTCGCAGCCCGTGTCGGATCGACTGCTGGACTACTACCTGGCATTCGTGGACCCCTTGCGCGTGGCGTACGTGAACAACGTGCGCGGCGAGCACTCCATGCCCACCACGGACTTCGGCTTTCCCTGCTTCTACAAAGGCGCCAGCGCGAACCCGGGCGATCACTTCATCAACGACTGCGACTACGACGCGGCCGGCGCCATGCTCACCCACCTGCTGCGCCGCGTGCGCCGGTTGGACACCGTTGCGACCGGCAATGTGATCGCCTTCGACCAGTCCGCCTTCCTCGCCCAACCCACCGCGCACGGCATGAGCGCCACCGGATACGCCTACGTGCCGGATGTCTGTGCGAGTGGCGCGCGCTGCAAGCTGCACGTGGCCTTCCACGGCTGCCTGCAGGGCGCCAGCCGGATCGGTGAGACGTTCGTGCGCAACGCGGGTTACAACCGTTGGGCCGACGCGAACCGCATCGTCGTGCTGTACCCGCAGGCCACCGCGTCGCTGCAGCAGGGCAACGGCAATGGCTGCTGGGACTGGTGGGGCTACGACGACGCGCACTACATGTGGCGCGAGGGTCGCCAGGTCGCTGCGGTGATGCGGATGGTCGATCGCATCGCGGGCGGCACCACCGCCGAGGCGCCGCCGCCTGCGCCGTCCGGGTTGCAGGCCCGGGTGGCGCTGGACGGCACCCTCTCTCTGCGCTGGAACCGCGTCGACGACCCGCGCGTCGACGGGTACACCGTGTTCAGCGCGCAAGCCGCGGCCGGGCCGTTCGTCCAGGTGGGCGCCGACATGGTGACCGCGCCCGAACTCTCGCTGGCAGATCCGGCGGGCGCGGCCCGCTATTACACGGTGGTGTCCGTCACCCGGTCGGGCCTTGAGAGCGTGTCTGCGCCTGCGGTAGTGGTGGCGCTGCCTGGGCCGTAGCCCGGGCATTACACCCCGACTGGATCAGGTCGGCGTGCAGGGTTGCGCTGTGGCTCAGCCTTCAGCGCCAGCCAGCGTCACGCGCCTGCTGCTCCTGGGCGGCGTCCAGCGGATCACCACTGATCCTGGCATCGATCGCCTCCAGCACCGCAGGCGGCAGGGCCGTGGCGGCCTGGCGCAGTTCAGCCTCCGGAGCCGCGGCCGACTCCATCACCACCGGCACGTGCCAGCGCCCGTCGCTCTCGCGGCACGCCAGTCCGGCCAGCGGCTGCCGGCTTTCGATGGCAAAGCTGCGGCAGTAGCGACCGCCGGCGTCGCGAAAGGTGAGGCCAATGGCCACCGCGGCAGCCGGTTGCGGAGCACTGGCGAGCTGCCGTTCCAGCGCGCCTGCCAGGTCGGCGCCGGCCAAGAGCGGGCCTTCTCCCACCTGCAAGCGCGCGGCGTCGGGCGTCCCTAGCCACTGCGCAATGACAACGCCCAGCACGAGCGAAGCTGCCATGCCCGCCCACTGCGGTGGCCCCCAGCGGCGTGCCGGGGGCGAGCGATTGGATCGTGCCGCCAGCGGGAGCACGTCGGCGAGCGGCGCCGCCTGCCCGCGCACCAGCCGCGTCAGCGCGTCCGGCACCGGCTCATCCAGCACCGGCACGTAGGCCCGTTGCAGGATCTGGCGCAGCGCGCGCTGGTGCGCAACCATCTCGGCCAGGCGCGCATCGGCGGCAATGGCGGTTTCCACGCGGGCAGCATCGTCAGGCGGCAGCTCGCCATCGACAAACGCCATCAGCGTGTCGTGGTCGATATTCATGCGCCCGCCCCCACTGCATCGCCCAGCAGGGCCTGCAGCGCGATGCGGCCGCGCGCCAGGCGGCTGGTCAGCGTACCCACCGGCACCGCCATCGCTTGAGCGGCCTCGCGGTAGGACAGTCCCTCGATCAACACCAGGGCAATGGCCATCCGTTGTTCCTCCGGTAGTTGCTGCATCGCGGCCTGCACCGTCATCGCCAGCTCGCGCCCCTCGATCGGCGACTCGCCGACGTGGGCTCCATGGTCCTCGGGCGCGAACACCTTCTGTCCACGCTGCCGCGCCCGCACTTCGTCGATCCACGCATTGCGGACGATGCCGAACACCCACGCGTCCAGCCTGCCATCGCGGCGCCACTGCCCGGCCCGTGCCAGCGCGCGCTCCAGCGCCACCTGCAGCAGGTCGTCCGCGTCCGCCGGATGGCGAGCCAGGGTGCGCGCGAAGCGGCGCAGGCGCGGCAGAAGTTCGCATAGCGCATCCGCCATTTCCGCGTCGATCGTATTGGACTTGATGGACATACGCCTGACAGGCCCGGTTTGTTCCCTGACACCGTACGCGGCTGCAACGGGGGCCGGATGCTAGCATCCGCGCCGCACGCTCCCGGGGGACGTAACCGCTACGCCCAAACGTCATGAACCGGATGAAACCACTGCGTTCCGCACTGTTGGCCAGCACGCTACTGGCCGCCGCTTCCGCAAATGCCCAAGGGCTGCCCGCGGCGATTCCGCGACTGCCGGTGCCGGTCGTGGAAACCTTGGCCCGACCGCTTGATCGAACGCTGGGCGCGCTGCGGGAGGTGCGCGTCGACCGACTGCTGCACCAGCATCGACGCTTACTCGACACCGATCGCGACGGCGCCCTGGTGGTGCGGGGACGCGTGGTGGCGCTGGACCCCTCGGCCGCGGCGCTTTCCAATGCGCGTGCCGCGGGTTTCATTGTTGAAGCAGACAGTCCGCTGGCTGACCTGGGGCTGCGCCTGGTGGTGCTGGCAGCGCCGCGCGGCATGCGCACGCGGGCCGCGCTGCAGCGCCTGCGGCGTCTGGATCCGGAAGGACACTACGAATTCGACCATGTCTACCTGGGAGCCGACGCGGAGCCGCGTACAGACCTGGCGCAGGCGTTCGCGCGGCAGGCCGGCACCGTGACAGCAGGCACGCATGCGTCCTCGCCCGTCCGGGTGGGGCTGGTGGACAGCGGCGTGCAGGCGGCCCACCCATCGCTGCGAAACGTGGACCTGCGTCAATGGGGCTGCAGCGGCGGACCGCATCCGGACGCGCACGGAACTGCCGTGGCGTCCTTGCTGGCCGGAGCGCCGGCAGACGCCACAGCGGCTCCGGGCGGAATGCGCAACGCGCTGTTTGCAGCCGACATTTATTGCGGCGCGCCCACCGGCGGAGCGGTCACCGGGCTGGCGCAGGCGTTGGCGTGGCTCTCCCGCGAGCGGGTCGCGGTGATCAACCTGAGCGTGGTGGGACCGCCCAACGCATTGCTGGAGCGGCTGGTCGAGTCGATGCTGCAGCGCGGCCACGTGCTGGTGGCCGCGGTGGGCAACGACGGTCCCGCCGCACCACCGCTGTATCCAGCCGCCTACGACGGCGTCATCGGCATCACCGCGGTCGACGCGCGTGGACGCATCCTGCCCGAAGCCGCACGGGGCAGGCACGTGGACTTCGCCGCGCCCGGGGCGGACCTGCACGCGGCGGAAAACGGGGCCGGTTTCAAACGCGTGCGGGGGACCTCATTTGCCGCTCCTCTGGTGGCGCGACGTGCCGCGACGACGGTGCGAATGCCCGCGTCCGGTGCCACTGCATCGGTCACCGCGCTGCTGGCGCGCGACGCCGTGGATGCCGGTCCCGCTGGCCGCGACCCCGGCTATGGCGCCGGCTTGTTGGCGTCCGACGAGCAAGCACGGTGGTCGCGACGGTGAATGAAGGATGAAGCGTGCTGCGCAGCCGGGAAGGAACCGCGATCCACGTTCGTAGAACCCCCTGAAGCCGCGGATCGTCCACGGCCCATGGAGATCACGATGAACGACAGGATCCTCACCGCCGCCCTGCTCACCGCCCTGCTGGCAGCTGCGCCGGACGCGAACGCGCAGTCACTGCTTGGAGGGGGTGGCCGCGTTGGCGGCGGACTCAGCGGCGCACTCGGCGGGGGCCTCGACACCGGCGGCCTGGTGCGCAACGTGGGCGTGCGAGACACCCTGCGCGACACCACCCGCAGCGTGCGCCAGGCCGCCGCGCAACAGCGCGCTTCGCTGCTTGCAGCCAAGCGCGCCGCTCGCGAGCAGGCACGGCTGGACCGCCTGACGGTTGAAGGCGCGGCCGCCGCCGAAGGGAATGCCCAGGGCGGCCTTTTGGCGGGCGCAGACCAGGAGATGCTGCAAGGAATGGGCGCGTTGGACGGCGGCGCCACCGGCAGCGCATCAATCGCTGGGATGCGGGGCACCGAAGAGCAATTCGATGACGCCGCCGGACGTACATCAAGCGCCGCTGAATTGAGCGCCGATGCGGTGGGCACGCTGACTGGCGAAGCGATGTCGGGTGGACGCGGGGCCGCGAGTGCGGCATCCAACGCCATGGCCGAGGCGCGCGGTTCCGCCATGGGCAGCCGCGATTCGGAGGGCGATGCATCCGGACGCTCCGCCTCCCTTCGCGGCGCGGGATCCCTGCTTGGCGAGGCCATGGCAAACGGCAGCGATGCCGAAGAACCGGCCTCCAACGGTGACGGCGCGGAAGGCAACGACGGTGGTGACACGGCGGCACCACCGCCGCGCAAAGCCACGCGTGCCAAGGCGAGCGCCAATGCGGACGCCGACGCGGATGCCAGCGCCTCGCGCAGGGGTGCCTCGATCCGGGCCTCCGGCTCGGCACGCAGCGAAGCCTCGGTCCGGAAATAACGGACTGCAGCACGCAGACAGCGGGAGCCCTCGGGCTCCCATTTTTTTTGTGCGGAGTGCGGGCTAAATGCCAGAAACGCGGTCACGTTCACTTCCGACGCCCCCCTCAGGACAAGGCTACCTGCAGCAACAACGGCATATGGCCGCGACGACTTCCGTGCGATGGGAGAAGCGAAGACGAAACGAGTTGCCAGCGTGCGGCCGGCGCATCGGCCGGCAAAGTGAGGAGACAGGACGGGGTAAGCGGACCTGACCCCGTTCTGTTAGCCGTTTTTCACCGCCTGCATCTGCGCTACAGTCGATGGAACTAACTAAGGGGGCGTGGCTTATGGCTCGTTATTGCGCGGGACTTGTACTTGGGATTGTCGTTGCGCTGGCTGCAGGAACTGCCCTGGCCCACAACTCCAAGCTGGTGGCGGGGGAGCAATATCGAATGAGTGTCGGCTTCATTGCCGAACCTATCCACACCGATGAGCGAAATGGGCTGGATCTCGCCATCCGCCGTGCGGGCGAAAAAGAAACCATCCCCAATCTGGAAGCAGGACTCAAGGCCGAGATCGTTTCGCCCGATGGCAAGTCCCGCCGCGAAATGGCCGTGCGCCCCCGATACGGGCACCCTGGGCGCTACACCTTCGACATTGTGCTGACGCAACCGGGCGTCCATTCCGTCAGGGTGTGGGGCACGATTGACGGTATCCCGTTCGACCAGACCTTTCAGCTCAGCGAGGCCAGGCCTCTAGCCGAACTTCGATTCCCGTGACAAGGCACTGAAAAATGGGGTCAGAGACATTCTCTCACCGCGATGGGCGCGCGGCGCCGATAGCGCACCTCCCCGCTCGACAGCGGCCTGTCCGACTGCGATTCGGATGCCTTGCGCCTGGCGATGTGTCAGTGCAACTGACCCCGGTTTGCCCCTTTTTTTCCGAGGCCACGGGTATCCTCATCACCCGCCCACCCCGCCTTCCGACATGACCCATCGTGCGCTCCGCCTTGCCGCCTGCCTCACCGTCCTGCTGCTTGCCGCCTGCGGCGGTCCGCCGCCCTATACCGGCGGCGACGTGGCCGAGCTGCAGCGCATCGACGTCCAAGCGGGAACGGGCGCTCCCGCGATCTCCGGCGACGAAGTCAGCGTGCACTATACGGGCTGGCTCTTTGATCAGAACGCGCCCGACAAGCGCGGCCAGAAGTTCGACAGCTCCCGCGACCGCGGCGAACCGCTGGTGTTCCGCCTCGGCACCGGCCGCGTGATCCGCGGCTGGGACGACGGCATCGCGGGCATGCAGCGCGGCGGCAAGCGGGAACTGCAGATCCCTTCGGGACTCGGTTACGGCGCACGCGGCGCCGGCAAGGTCATTCCACCGGGAGCGTCACTGGTGTTCGAGGTCGAGCTGCTGGATATCCGCAAGTAGCATTGAATGGACCCCGAAGGGCTCAGGGAACAGAAAGTGTTCCTGACACCTTGTTTCATTCCCTCCGTCCCCTTTTCTCGCGGCGTGCGGCCGGCGCATCGGCCGGCGAAGTCAGGAGACAGGACGGGGCAAGTGAACCTGACCCCGTTTTGCTTCGGCGAAGACGCCCGCGACGCATCAGGTCGCGGGCGGGAAATCACGGCGCCGGCGGGCGGCGCGATTCAATTCATCGATGGAAGAAATCGACCTTGCCATCATCCAGGTCGTAGCGCGCACCCACGATCATTAGCTTGCCGGACTCCAGCGGCTCCTCGATCAACTTGCCCGAAATCTTCAGCTTTTCGACCACGTTGACCACGTTGCGGCGTACGGCATTGTCAAGCCAATCGCCCGGCATGTCGCGGGTTGCAAGGGCAGCGGTGAGGATGGGCTGGACCATGTCGTTGATCGCGCCGGGGAACGTGGCGCCGTCCTTGACCACCGAAAGCGCCGCGGCAACCGCGCCGCAGCGCTCGTGCCCCATCACCACCACCAGCGGAACGCCAAGCTCGGCAACCGCATATTCGATGCTGCCCAGGCCTTCCTGGGACACGCTGTTGCCAGCCACGCGCACGATGAACATGTCGCCGAGTCCCTGGCCAAACAACGCCTCGGGCGGCACGCGCGAGTCCGAGCAGCTCACCAGCACTGCAAATGGCGTCTGCGTCTTGGCAATCGCCAGGCGACGCTGGCGGTTGGTGGGCTGGGGTGGCAAGCGGTCGGCAAGGAATGCGTCATTGCCCCCCGTCAACCGCGCCAGTGCCTGCTGGGGCGTCAGGTTGCTGCGCTTTTCACCGGCTGCAGCCGATGCGGTGGAGGCTGCGGCGACCCCTCCGATGGCGGCCACGCCAGCCGCCATACCCCGCAGCGCGTTTGCGCCGCCCAGGAACGGTGCAGCGGCGGCGGCTCCGGTACACGCGCACATGGCGCGCAAGGCTCCGCGGCGGCCTGGGGAGGGGGAATCGGTCATGGCGTCTTCTCGATGTCTGGGGAGCAAGGATGTGATCACGACGCGCCGCCGCCTGTCTAGTTACAGGCTTCCCCCTCGCACAACCGCCTCGCCCGTGGAAACCGGGTCAGAGGCGACTGTCTCGACGACCAGGCGCGTGCTCCACCAATGAAGGTTGTGCGCGCGGGGATCAGGCTGAGCAATGGAAAGGGATGGAGGGAATAACGTGCGCTTAATTCCCTCCGTCCCCTTTCTCGCCGCGCGATGGTGCAAGCGAAGACGAAACGATGTGCCAGCCTGCGGCCGTCGCATCGGTTGGCGAATTCAGGGGACAGGACGGGCAAGTGAACGTGACCCCGTTTTGCCTCGCCAAGTGATCCGGAAAGAAAATATACCTGACCCTTTTTTTGATCAACGATTGAGCTCACTGACCTTCCGCAACCGGAACTCCAGTCGATCGACGTTGTAAAGGAAGGTAGCCACGGTTGCCTGGTGCTGCCTTAGCTCGCCGGCCAGTTGCGGCTGGGCGCGCAGGGCGGCCGCGCCTTCGTCGACGTCTTCGGCCGGCAGCGCGATGTCGCAGCGGGCGGGGAGGACGATCCGTCCGGTGGCGGTATCGCGATCCCCGCATTGCGCGCGGACCTTTTCCTGGATCGCCTGCGGGATGAGCTGGCGCACGTCGTCGCGGTAGCGGGTGCGCATCACCGGCAGCTGCAGGGGCTCGAAGTCGTAATTGAGAAGCCGAATGACGGCCGCGCGCAGGTCGGGATTCTCGATCTTGCGCACCTGGTCGCCGCCGAGCAGCTGCGAGTAGCTCTGGCTGTCGGGGCCGATGCCGCGGATCTGGCTGGCCTGATAGGCGGCGATGACGAAGTCATGGTCGCTGACGGGCGGATTGCCTGCCCAGCCGGCCAACGCGACATGGGCGGAACGGTCGGTGACGGCGTAATAGGTGCGCGCATCCTGGATCTCATCCTCGAAGCGCGCGACCTCGGGGTGGAGTTGTTGCAGCAGGCGGACGATGTCCTTCTGCTCGACGCGCTCCTCGTTCCAGTTGGCGACCCAGGTGCCCACGAATACGCCGACCACGACGATGGCCAGCTCGATGGCGATCGCCGACCATTCCTGCGCCCGCAGTTTGGCGATGGCGCGCTTGTAGATCAT
>JAZKHR010000088.1:0-17290 GCA_040385305.1 Pseudomonadota bacterium | reverse complement strand
GATCATCATGGCCGGCTGCCTGATCGCCGCGCTGACCTACTTCCCGCTGTTCAAGGCGCTGACCCACTACGCCAATCCGGCGGTTGCCGAGGCGGCGCAGAGTCATCCGGCCGTCGTGATCGCCGATCCCGGGACCTGCAGCTTCCAGTTCGACCCGGTCGGCAAGAAGAAATTCACCAGCTCCTGCGACATCGCCACCGCGGCGCTGGCCAAGGCCGGCGTGCCGTACACGGTGCAGGCAGCGCCCGCGGGCACCGTGGCCGCGGTGATGATCGGCGACACCCGGGTGGACAGCTATGAAGCCACCGGCCTGGCCAAGGATGCCGCAACGGCTGCCGCCACCGCCTTCAGCGAACCCCTGAAAGCCGCGCTGACCGCCGCCTCCTACCCAGAGAAGGCCGATGAAAGCCGCATCAACAAGCCGATGGTGATCCTGATCCTGACCATCCTGGTGCTGTACGTGACCATGGTCTACGGGCCGATCGCGGCGTGGCTGGTGGAGCTGTTCCCCACCCAGATCCGCTACACCTCGATGTCGCTGCCGTACCACATCGGCAATGGCTGGTTCGGCGGCTTCCTGCCCACCATCTCGTTCGCCCTGGTGGCGGCGACCGGCAACATCTACTACGGCCTGTGGTACCCGATCGTGATCGCGTTGATGACCTTCGTGATCGGCACGCTGTTCCTGCGCGAGACCAAGGACGTCGACATCACCAAGTAATCCGTTCCCCCCTGCGACATGGAAACGCCGGCCTGGTGCCGGCGTTTTCGTTTGCGACTTCCCGCTGGCCCGGCAATCGGTCCCGGAATGATGCACGCGCTACTGCGGTGGCGCCGCCAACTCCCTCGCGCTGAGGTAGCCGTCCCGATTGATGTCCTGCTTGCGGAAGCGTTCGGCAAGGCGGGCGCGGTGTTGGTCGCGGCTGAGGGCCTGGCCCTTGCCGCCGGGTTGTTCCGAAGGGGAGAGCACACCGTCGCGGTCACGGTCCATGCCGTCGAAGGCGTAGCTCAGCCAGTCCTGGTATTCAGGCAGGGCGACGCGGCCGTCGCGGTCCGCGTCCATCTTCAGCAGGTAGTCGGCGGTGCGTTGCATCTGCGCGCTCGCCACGAACGGTAGCGCGCACGCAAGCACGGCCAAGGCGAGTCGTGGCGTCATGCCGGCAGCAACGCGTAACCCTTCAGCCGCGCCGAATAGTCCTGCAAGGCGCGGATGCCGGTGGCCTCGGCCTCGGCGCACCAGGCCTGCAGCTGCTTGAGCTTCTCGCTGGCGTCATGGCCGCGGCTCTCCAGCACTTCCGACAAGCGCGCGCGGTGCTCCATCAGGGTGCGGATGCGCGGGCGCGCGTCGATCCACTGCTGCAGCTGTTCGCGCGCTTCCGGGTTGAGCCAGCGGCCGTCATCGGCGATGCCCTTGCGCAATTGCCGCGGCAGCAGCGCGCGCAGCCGGGCGCCGGCGGCGGCGGCTTCGTCGCGCAGTGCGGGCTTCACCACCTTGCGCTGGTAGTCGGTCATGGCCTGGAAGCGGTGGGCCAGGAGGGCGCGCAGGGTTTCGGCATCGGGCATGGGGATGTTCGGACGGATGTCCAGCGATGGCGCCACCCGCAATACCTTGGCCAGGCCCAGCGACTGCAGCACGCGGATCGCAGCCCAGCCAATGTCGAACTCGAAGCGGCGCAGCGAGAACTTGGCCGACGACGGGAACGCGTGGTGGTTGTTGTGCAGTTCCTCGCCCCCCACCCACACGCCCCACGGGGTGAGGTTGGTGGCGGTGTCGGCGGTCTCGAAGTTGCGGTAGCCCCACCAGTGGCCGAGGCCGTTGATCACGCCCGCGGCCCAGAACGGGATCCATGCCATCTGCAACGCCCACATGGCAATGCCGGCGGACCCGAACAGCACGAAGCTCACCACCAGCAACAGCACCGGGCCCATCGTCGCGTGCGGCGTGTACAAATGGCGCTCGATCCAGTCGTCCGGGCAACCCTTGCCGTACTGCTCGATGCTGGCACGGTCGTTGCGCGCCTCGCGGTACAGCTCCACCCCGCGCCAGAACACGGTGCCGATGCCCTTGTGCATCGGGCTGTGCGGGTCTTCCTCGGTCTCGCACTTGGCGTGGTGCTTGCGGTGGATCGCCGCCCACTCGCGCGTGATCATCGAGGTGGTCAGCCAGGTCCAGAAGCGGAACACGTGGGCGACCGCCGGGTGGAAGTCGACGCCACGATGGGCCTGGCTGCGGTGCAGGTACAGGGTCACCGCGAAGATGGTCAGCTGCGTGGCCGCAAGGAAGTACGCGAGCAGGCCGACCCAGCCGAACTGGAGCAGGCCGCCGGCGAGGAAATCGATCATTGAAGCAGGCATTGCGGGGGTCTCGTGGAGAACGCAGGGCGCGCACCGGAATGATGCCACGCCCAACCTGAGCGCACGCCCAGCCCGGGCGCCGGGCGACAATGGCGCATGCCCGAATTGCCCGAAGTCGAAACCACCCGCCGCGGCCTGTTGCCGCATGTTGAGGGGCGGCGCGTGGCCTTTGTGGTGCTGCGCCGCCCGGACCTGCGCTGGCCGATCCCGGACGCGGTACCTGCCCTGCTGCCAGGCCAGCGCATCGACAGCATCCGCCGCCGCGCCAAGTACCTGCTGCTGGACACCGAGGCCGGCAGCGCGCTGCTGCACCTGGGCATGACCGGCAGCTTGCGGGTGCTTGCGGGCGACACCCCGGTGCGAACCCACGACCATGTCGACTTCGCCCTCGATTCCGGGCAGGTGCTGCGCTTCAACGACCCGCGCCGGTTCGGCTGCCTGCTGTGGCAGGCGCCGGGGCAAACGCATCCGCTGCTGGCCGGGTTGGGGCCGGAGCCGCTTGGGGATGCTTTCGATGGAGGCTACCTGTTCGCGCGCAGCCGCGGCCGCAGCGCGCCGGTCAAGACCTTCCTGATGGACCAGTCGGTGGTGGTGGGCGTGGGCAACATCTATGCGGCGGAGGCCTTGTTCCTGGCCGGCATCTCGCCGTTGCGCGCGGCGGGTTCCGTGTCGATGGCGCGCTACCAGCGACTGGCCGATGCCGTGCAGGCGATCCTGGCCCACGCCATCCGCCGCGGCGGCACCACCCTGCGCGACTTCATCAGCCCGGATGGCCTGCCCGGTTACTTCGAGCAGGAGCTGCTGGCCTATGGCCGCGGCGGCGAGCCCTGTCCGCGCTGCGGACGCGCGTTGAAGCAGGCCCTGGTCGGACAGCGCAGCAGCGTCTGGTGCAGCCGCTGCCAACGCTGAGCCACCGGGTTGGCCGGCAACACGGCGCTGCGGCTATAGTGCCGCTTCCCCCGAATCCTGCCGCGGTGCCATGACCGAATCCGGTGAGATCACCGTGCTGCTCGACGCCGCGCACAGCGGCGACCGCAGCGCGATGGACCGCGTGCTGGCGACCCTGTACCAGGAACTGCATGGCATGGCGCGCCGCCAGCTGGCTGGCCAGCACGGCCATACCCTGGACGCGACCGCCCTGGTCCACGAGGCCTACCTTAAGCTGATCGGCCGCAGCAGCGGCGCCGCCCGGTTCGATGACCGCGCACATTTTTTCGCCTATGCCGCCTCCGCCATGCGCAGCGTAGTGGTCGATTACGCGCGTCAGCGGCTGGCCCAGAAGCGCGGCGGCGACCAGCACCGGGTCACCGACCTGCCGGAGGACATCGAGGGCGGACTGCGCCTGGACGAGGACATGCTGGGCCTGGACACCGCGCTGAGCCGGTTGACCCAGGTCGATCCGCGCCTGACCCAGGTGGTCGAGCTGCGCTACTTCGCCGGCCTGTCGGAGCTCGAGATCGCCGCCCTGATGAACCGCTCCGAGCGCAGCGTGCGCCGCGACTGGCAGAAGGCGCGGATGTTCCTGCTGGCGTCGCTGAAGGAGGCGCCCGTCGCCTGACCGCAAGGGTCTGGCGAGCCGGCGCGGGATGATGGAGGTCGAACGCTGGCAACGCCTGTCGCCACTGCTCGATGCGCTGCTCGAGCTGCCCGAGCAGCAACGCGAGGAACACCTGGCGGCCCTGCACCGAGAAGATCCGGCGCTGGCCGATCAACTGCGGGCCCTGCTCGCGCTGGAAGAAGCCGATGCCGGCTTCCTGGCGGAACCGGTGGTGGAGCTGCCGAACGGCGCACGCCCCGGCGCGCGGATCGGTCCATACCGGCTGGACCGGTTGATCGGCGAAGGCGGCATGGGCCAGGTCTGGCTGGCGATGCGGGCGGACGGCCTGTACGAACGCCGGGTCGCGCTGAAGCTGCTGCGCCCTGGCCTGGCCGATCCGCGCCTGCGCCAGCGCTTCGACCGCGAGCGCGAAATCCTGGCGCGCTTCGCCCACCCGTTCATCGCGCGCCTGCTCGATGCCGGCTTCGACCGCACCGGCCAGCCGTACCTGGCACTGGAATACGTCGACGGCGAGCCGATCACCACCTATTGCCAGTCGCGCCAGCTCGGCATCCCGGCGCGGCTGGACCTGTTCCGCCAGGTCTGCGAGGCAGTCAGCCACGCCCACGCCAACCTGATCGTGCACCGCGACCTGAAGCCATCGAACATCATGGTGACGCCGGCGGGGCACGTGCGGCTGCTGGACTTCGGCATCGCCAAGCTGCTCGATGCAGAACCGTTGCCGGTCGAGCAGACCCGCACCGGCGTGCGCACCTTCACCTTGCACTACGCCGCACCAGAACAGATCCGCGGCGAACCGGTCACCACCATGACCGACGTGTATTCGCTGGGCGTGGTGCTGTACGAACTGCTGACCGGCAGCAAGCCTTACCGCCTCAAGCGGCAAACCGACGCCGAGTGGGAAGAAGCCATCCTGGCCGGCGAGCCGATGCGGCCATCGCAAGCCGCGGCGCGCAGCGAGGCCGACGTGGCCCGGCCCTACACCCCGGCGCGGCTGTGCCGGGAGTTGGCGGGCGACATCGACAACATCGTGCTCAAGGCGCTGGGCAAGCGCCCTGACCAACGCTACGTCTCCGCCGAGGCGCTGTCGCAGGACCTGCTGAGCTACCTGCGCGGGCGCCCCGTGCTCGCGCGCGGCGAAGCCCTTGGCTACCGCGCACGCAAGTACTTGAACCGCCATCGCTGGTCGATCGGCGCGGCCGCCATGGTGCTCGCCGTGCTTTTTGCCGCGCTTGGCGTGGTCAGCTGGCAGGCGCGGCAGGCCCTGCGCGAAGCTGGCCGCGCGCAGGCGATGCAGAGCTTCATCGCCGAACTGTTCGAAGGTGCCAGCAGCACGCCGATGGATGCGCCGATGGACCTGCGCGGATTGCTCAGGCTCGGCATCGTGCGCGGCGACCGCAGCCTGGCCCGGCAACCGCAGGCGCGCGCGGAGCTGTACGGCGTGGTGGCGAGATTGCGGCTTGGGCTGGGCGATTACCGCGAGGCGTCGGCGCTGCTGGATCAGCAGGCCAGCCTGCTCCGACAACTGCCGGATGCGCCGGCCAGCCTGCGCCTGGAAGCGGTGACCCTGCGCGGCAATGCGCGTCGCCAGCTGAGCGATGCGGGCGGCTGCGTGGCCCAGATGCAGCCGCTGCAGGCGCTCGCCGAGCGCGAGCACCAACAGCTGCCCGCCCAGGCCTCGGCGTTCTATTCGGAGCTGGCGCGCTGCCGCCGCGACCTGGGCGACAACCAGCTGGCCTCGCAGATCCTGTCGCGCTCGCTCAGCCTGCGCCGGGAGAGCGGCGACGACGTGGGCGTGGCCGAGAACCTGCTGGACCTGTCCTCGGTGCAGGCCGACGACGGCAAGCCGGTGCAGGCGATCAAGGTCCTGCGCGCGGCCCTGGGCGAATTGCAGGACAAGGTGGGCGAGCGCCACCCGCTGGCCATCGACATGTTACGCAGCCTGTGCGCGCTGGAGCGCAACGTCGATGACCTGGTGACCGCGGAACGCGATTGCCGACAGTCGCTGGCGCTGGCGCTGGACCTGCACGGGCGCAACCACCGCACCAGCATCGACGCGCGGCGCCAGTTGGCGGCGCTGTACGTCGACCTGGGAAGATTCGGCGAAGCCCAGGCGGAGTTCCTGGACACCTACGCCTGGATGCGCGCGCGCCTGGACCCCAACCATCCCGAACTCGCCCGCATCTACAACAGCCTGGCCATCGTGGACTGGGAACGCGGCGAAATCGCCGAGGCCAAGCGCTACCAGCGGCAAGCCGTGGCCGCCTGGCGCACCAGCCACAACGTGGGCATGACCGCAGCCGGCCTCTTCAACCTGGCCATGATCCTGCACAGCGCCGGCGAGCACCGCGACGCGCTGCCGCCCATCCGCGAGGCGCGCGCGCTGCGCGCCCAGCGCTTCGGGTCCGACCACGAGTTGGTGGGCGACAGCGACCGCCTGCTCGGCGAGATCCTGGCAGCGCTGGGCGACACCACCGGCGCCCGCACCGCCTTCGGCAACGGCGTGCGCCTGACCCGGTTGGGTTATGGCGAGCGGCACTCGCACACCCGCCGCGCGGAGGTCTCGCTGGCGCGCTTCGAGGCCGCGCTGGGCGACGCCAACGCACGCCAACGGCTGGTCGCTTACGCGCAGCCCGGCGACGAGGACATCGAGATGCGCAAGGCCGCGTGGCTGGCAGGCGCATACGCAGCCGGTCTCGACTGCGCCACCCGGCCACGACCGGCCACGCTGGCGCTGGATGCGGTGCTCGCGCAGATGCAGCTGGCGTTGCCGGAAGGCGGCGCACTCACCCGCGAGGTCTCGCAGATCCGCGAGCGCTGCGCGGCGCGCTAGAGCGGCAGCGGCGGTTGTCGCGGTTCGATCCCGCCTTCGCCGCGCGTACCGTCATCGAACATGATCTTCTTGAACTCCGCGCGCGAGACCGACACGTAGCGCTCGTTGCCGCCGATCTCCACCTGCGGCCCGTCCTGCAGCGCGCGTCCTTCGCCGTCGATGCGCACGTTCATGGTCGCCTTCTTGCCGCTGTGGCAGATCGTCTTGATCTCCTGCAGCTCGTCCGCCCACGCCAGCAGGTACTGGCTGCCCTCGAACAGCTCGCCACGGAAATCCGTGCGCAGGCCATAGCAGAGCACTGGCACGCGCAACGCGTCCACGACTTCACCCAGTTGCCACACCTGCGGCTTGCTCAGGAACTGCGCTTCATCCACCAGCACGCAATGCAGCGGGCCGTGCTGGTCGATGTCGGTGCGCAGCAACATCAGCAGGTCGGTGTCGCGGGCGAACGCCGTGCCCTCTGCCGACAGCCCGATCCGCGACGCCACCGTGCCACTGCCGGCGCGATGGTCCAGGCGCGGGGTCAGGATCGCGACCCGCATCCCACGCTCCTGATAGTTGTGCGCGGACTGCAGGAGCGTAGTGGTCTTGCCGGCGTTCATCGCCGAGAAATAGAAATACAGCTTGGCCATGCACGGATTTTACCCGTGCACAAGGCTGGCCGCCGCCGCCCTTGCGCTCGACAATGCCGGCCTGATGCACAACCCAGCCCTGAACGCACTCAACCCCCCGCAACGCGCCGCCGTGCTGCACATGGAGGGGCCGCTGCTGGTGCTGGCCGGGGCGGGCAGCGGCAAGACCCGGGTGATCGTGGAGAAGATCGCGCAGCTGGTGGCCACCGCGCGCTACCCGGCCAAGCGCATTGCCGCCATCACCTTCACCAACAAGGCCGCGCGCGAGATGCGCGAGCGCGTCGGCCGGCGCATGAAGGGAGACAGCGCGCAGGACCTCACCATCAGCACTTTCCATGCGCTGGGCCTGCGCATCCTGCAGGTCGAGCACGCCAAGCTGGGCCTGCGCCGCGGGTTTTCGATTTTCGATGCGGACGACAGCGCGGCCCAGTTCAAGGACCTGCTACCGGCGGGCAGCAAGCCGGATGCGATAGAGGCAATCAAGCAGCTGGTGTCGCGGGCCAAGAACGGCGGGCTCTCGCCGGACCAGGCCGCCGAGACTGCGCAGAGCGGGCGCGAGCGCGAAGCCGCGGCGCTGTACGCGCGCTACCAGCAACGCCTGTCCGCCTTCAACGCGGTCGATTTCGATGACCTGATCCGCCTGCCGGTGCAATTGCTCGAGTCCGATGCAGAGGCCGTGGCCGGCTGGCGCGAACGCATCGGCTACCTGCTGGTCGACGAATGCCAGGACACCAACGACGCGCAATACCGGCTGCTGAAAGCGCTGTCCGGGCCGGCCGGCAACTTCACCTGCGTGGGCGATGACGACCAGAGCATCTACGCGTGGCGAGGCGCCAACCCGGACAACCTGCTGCAGCTCGGCCAGGATTACCCGGCGCTCGAAATCGTCAAGCTGGAACAGAACTACCGCTGCTCCAACCGCGTGCTGCGCGCCGCCAATGCGCTGATCGCCCACAACCCGCACGAACACCCGAAAACCCTGTGGAGCGACGCCGCCGATGGCGAGCGCATCCGCATCTGGGCCTGCAAGGACGCGGCGCACGAAGCGGAAAAGGTCGCGTCCGAGATCCATTTCCTGGGCACCGCCCGCACCCGCACCCGCGAGCCCACGCCGTGGGGCGAGATCGCCATCCTGTTCCGCGGCAATCACCAGAGCCGCGCGCTGGAAAAGGCGCTGCAACTGCTGCGGGTGCCGTACCACCTGAGCGGCGGCACCGCGTTCCTCGACCGTGGCGAAGTCAAGGATGCGCTGTCGTGGCTGCGACTGCTGGCCAACCCCGACGACGATGCCGCCTTCCTGCGCGCGGTGGCCTCGCCCAACCGCGGCGTGGGCGCCACCACCCTTGCCAGGCTCGCCGAGCTCGCCGCGCAGGCGCACCTGCCGTTGTCGCGGGCGGCGGAATCGGTGCAGCTGGGCAAGCAGTTGCCGGCGCGTGCGGCGAATGCGCTGCAGGGTTTTGCAGATATCGTGCGCGGCCTGCGCATGGACGCGCGGACTCTGCCGCCGTCTGAGCTCGTGCGCAGGCTCAACGAACGCAGCGGCTTGCTCGCCGCGTTGCGCGCGCTGTGCAAGGACGAGGCGCAGTTCCAGGCACGCCGGCGCAATCTGGACGAACTGGCGGACTGGTTCGATGGACCGAAAACGAGCGGGCCCGGCGAACTCGCCGCCGCGCTGGCGCTGCTGTCGCATGCCGACAAGGGTGACCCCGGCAACCAGGTGCGGCTGATGAGCCTGCATGGCGCCAAGGGCCTGGAATTCCGCTACGTGTTCATCATCGGCGTGGAGGACGGCAACCTGCCGCACGAGGCGAGCATCGAGGAAGGCCGCCTCGACGAGGAACGCCGGCTGTTCTACGTCGGCATCACCCGCGCCAAGGAGCAACTGTGGCTGTCGCACGCCAGCGAGGCGCAGCGCTGGGGCGACCGCCTGCGCCTGTCGCCGAGCCGCTTCCTCGATGAACTGCCCACCGCCGAACTCCAGCGCGACGGTGCAGACCCCGAAGCCGATGCCGCGCGCAAGGCGGAACGCGCCAGTGTGGGCCTGGCCAACATTCGTGCCCTGCTGGGCGACTGAAGCGGTCACGGAGGGCGGGTACACTCGCCGCCTCTCCTTTTCGACAGGCCCACGCATGCGTCCTGCCTTGACCACCGTATCCATGCTCGCCGCTGCGCTGGCGCTGGCGGCGTGCAAACCCACGACTTCCACCGCACCCAAGGCCGGCGCAGACCAGCAGGCCGCGACCACGCCGGCAGCAGCAGACCGCGCCGAAGCACCCGCCAACGACAACCTCAACGCCGTGCTGTGGGTGCAGCGCGCCGCCGAATACGACGCAGTAGCGCAGACCGTGTACCGCGCCGCCGCAGACCACCTCGAGCCCGCGTTGAAGGAGGCGAACTGGGATGCGCTGGTCCCCGGGGAGCGCGGCAATGCCGCCACGGGCCTGCCGCCCGCGGTGATCATGGACGTGGACGAAACCGTACTCGACAACTCGCCCTACCAGGCGCGGCTGGTCCGCGACGGCAAGGAGTACGACGAGGCCACCTGGGACCTGTGGGTTTCGGAAAAGAAGGCCAGGGCGGTACCGGGCGTGGTCGATTTCGCGAAGGCGGCAAGCGCGCGTGGCGTCACCATCCTGTACCTGTCCAACCGCGCCGAGCACCTGCAGGCTGCCACCATCGCCAACCTCAAGGCCGTCGGCATGCCGGTCAAGGACGACAGCGTTTTCCTCGGCCTCGGCACCTTCGTCGAAGGCTGCGAGCAGAACGGCAGCGAGAAGAACTGCCGGCGCAAACTGGCAGGCGCGCAGTACCGCGTGCTGATGCAGTTCGGCGACCAGTTGGGCGATTTCGCCGAAATCCTCGCCAATACGCCGGAAGGCCGCGACGGCCTGTATGAGGAGTACGCGGACTGGTTCGGCGAGCGCTGGTGGATGCTGCCCAACCCGACCTACGGCAGCTGGGAGCCGGCAACCTTCAACAACGCCTGGGACCAGCCGGGCCCCGCGCGCCGCCTCATGAAACGCGACGCGCTGGATGTCGCCAAATAAATCAATCAGTTGTGGCGTAAAGCTTCATGTGTTGCATTAAGTAGGTCGCGGCGTTAGCCTGCATCCATCCGGCCACGGCCGGAGCCATGCCACAACTGCTGTCCTCCGGCATTGCCGGACTTCAAGGAGACCTTCGGGTCTCCTTTTTTCTTGCGCCAGGACCGGCCCGCATCGACACTCGACGCCATGCCGCCCCGCCCTGCAATGCTGCGCTGCTGCGCCCTGGTCCTGCTGCTGTGCTGGCTTCCCGCCTGCCAGCGCGACAACGCGGCGGATGCGGGCGTCATCCGGGTTGCCGCGCCGGCACCGGCGAAACCCGCCACCAAGCCAGTCGATGCGGTGAACGTCCTGGCAGCGCGCCTGCTGGCCCGCGATGGCGTTGGCTTTGCCCGCCTGGCCGTTCCCCCCGAGCTCCACGCCCGCCTGATCGAAGGCTGGGCCGCGGGCCAGACCCGCTGGCCGCTGCACGAGCTGCCCCTGGATACGCGCCTGCCCGGCATGCTGGCCGCACTGCAGGCCAAGGGTGCGGACACGGCGTTGCAGGCCACCTTTCGTCGCCAGTTCAAGGGCGCAGACCGCGACATCGACGAAGCGGTGCGCACCTTGGCCCTGTTTGGCGGCGAGTACGTGCAGAAAGCAGCGGACTACAGCCCGGAGGAGCGCGACCACGTGATCCAGGCGATCGCCGCCATGAGCCGCTGGGCGGTGGCGGCGCCCCTCTCCGACACCGATCGTGCGGGCCGCCTGTTCCGGGCCCTGGCCCAGGCAGCCCAGCGCAGCGGCGTCGATGGCAAGGCCGGCAACGACGCCTACGCCGCGCTGGGCATGGATGCCAGCCTGAAACGGCTGGCGCCGTTCCTGTCCACGCTGCTGGCGCAGTTTCGCAAGGACTACGGCTTCGACCTGGACGCCAGCATGCGCGGACTGGACGTGCGCCTGCTGGAACAGAAGGGCGAGCACGCCCGCCTGCGCCTGCGCTATGACTTGGCCGGCACTCCGATCGACGCCATCGTCCCGGCCGTCCGAATCGACGGCAACTGGTATGTGGCGGATTTCGTGCGGCGTGCAAAGGCCTCACTGGAGAGCAACGATCTGAACCAGGCTGGGCTGTCGTCGCAAACCTGAATTCGCGCCAGGATCACATTCCCGCCATATTTTCTTAGCGGAAACTTCACATTTGGCGCAAGCGCCGCTAGGCTTGGGTTTCAACCGATCCGCGGTTGCGTTTGGCATTTACTCATCAATGAATTTCGGAACCTGACCATGAATCTCAAGACGAACAAGTTGCGTGACGCGGTAGTGCTGGCACTCGTGCTGGGCGCAACCGCCGGCACCGCACACGCACAGACCGCCACCCCTGCCGCTGCCCAGCAGGCCGAAGCGAAGGACCTGGACACCGTGGTGGTGACCGGCTCGCGCATCCGCCAGGTGGACGTGGAAACTGCCCAGCCGGTGACCTTCATCACCCGCGAAGACATCGAAAAGCAGGGCTTCCAGTCCGTCGCCGACATCCTGCAGAACATCACCTCCACCGGCACCCCGCCGATCTCGCGCGCCTCGCCGCTCTCCGCGGGTGAAGTCGCGGGCGGTACCTACATCAGCCTGCGCAACCTGGGCGCGGCTCGCACCCTGGTCCTGGTCAACGGCCGGCGCTTGGGCGTGACCACCAGCGGCCTGGCCGACATCTCCGCGCTCCCGGCCTCCGCGGTCGAGCGCATCGAAGTGCTGAAGGACGGCGCGTCCTCCATCTATGGTTCCGACGCCATCGGCGGCGTGATCAACGTGATCACCCGTACCAACTTCGAGGGCGCACAGGCCAGCGCGTACTACGGTCAGTACGACGAAGGCGACGGCGCGATCAAGAAGGCCGACATGGTCATGGGCTACGGCAACGACCGCAGTTCCTGGGTGCTGTCCAGCGAGTTCCGCGAGGAAGACGGCGTTTCCGCCTTCGACCGGGAATTCTCCCGCGATCCCCGCGGCCCGCTGCACCCCACCGACGGTTACACCATCGTGGGCACGGTCGGCGGTTTCACCACCACCGCGACAACGCCCGTCCCGGGCATCCCCACCGGCACCCGCGTGGTGCTGAAGCCGGGCGGCAACCCGCGCGTTGCGGGCGACTACATCCGCCAGGACGTCAACACCGGCACCTGTGCGGGCGCCACGGCCACCACTGGCTGCATCCCGGGCAATACCCTGCACAAGACCAATACCCTGGAGCAGACCGACCTGCGCACCCCGGTCAAGGCCGGCGCCATCAACTTCGATGGTCGCTTCGACATCACCGAGAACATCAGCCTGGTCGGCTCGATGCTCTACAGCAACCGCAACTCGACGCGTACGGTGGCGGGTTATCCGATGCAGGCGAACGCGTTCGGAACGCCGATGTCGCCGCTGAGCTACTTCAACCCCACCAGCGGGACCATCACCAATTGGTGGCGCCGCACCTGGGAAGTGCCGCGCGTGTCGACCGCGCGCCTGACCACGGTTCGCGCTGTCGCCGCTCTGGAAGGCAGCTTCGAGTTCCTGGACCGTGCGTGGGACTGGGACATCGGATTCCTGCGCAACACCAATGATTCGGTGCAGAACTTCACCGGCAACCTCAATCTCAATGCAACGCGTGCCGCGGTAGGTCCGTCGTTCCTCAACGCGCAGGGCCAGGTGCAGTGCGGTACCGCCGCCGCTCCGATCTCGTTCGCCACTTGCATCCCGTTCAATCCCTACCTCAGCTTTGGCGTGACCGGCCCGGGCGGCCTGACCGGGAACACTGACCTGCAGCGCTTCCTGTTCGCCAACGAGACGGCGCGCGGCGACACCAGCACCACCTCGTTCACGGCCAACCTCACCGGCGGCCTGTTCGAGCTGCCGGGCGGCGAGCTGGCCTTCGCGGTGGGCGTGGAACAGCGTGAGGAAAAGGGTTCCTTCACGCCTGATCCGTTGTCCGTGGCGGGCGCCACCACCAACCTCTCTTCCGGCCCCACCCGTGGCGAGTACAACGTCAAGGAGGTCTACGTGGAACTGCAGGCGCCGTTGCTGCGCGACCTGCCCTTCGCCCGCGAACTCACCCTCAACGCTGCCTCGCGCTACTCCGAGTACGACACCTTCGGCGACACCACCAACAACAAGTTCGGTTTCGTCTGGAAGCCGTTCGACCAGCTGATGGTGCGCGGCACCAAGGCCGACGGCTTCCGCGCTCCGACCATCGCCGACCTGTTCGGTGGTACGTCGCAGACGTTCTCGTTCTTCACCGATCCCTGCGACACCCTGTTCGGCAGTGCTGCCCAGAATGCCGGCACCAAGGCCAACTGCACCAATGGCGTGGGCGGCAACGGCGCGCTTGGCGCGCTCGCTGCCAACTATCGCCAGCGGGCGCAGGGCGGAAGCTTCGCGGGTGCGCCGAACGCGCAGACGCCGGTCGCCTTCACCAGCGGTTCCAACCCGCTGCTGCAGCCGGAAACGTCGAAGAGCAAGACCCTGGGCTTCGTCTGGAGCCCGGAGTTCATCACCGGCTTCAACCTGGCCGTGGACTGGTGGGAAATCCGCATCGACAACACCATCGTCGCGGACAGCCCCAGCACCATCCTCGACGACTGCTACGTGCAGGGCATCGCCAGCCGTTGCTCCCCCGGCCTGTTCACTCGCGGTCCTGATGGCACGCCGGTGGTCAGCTTCGGCGGCCGCAACGCCGGTTACCGTGAAGTGGAAGGCTACGACGTTGACGTCAGCTACCGTTGGGACTGGGCATCGCTCGGTGCGTTCCGGATCAACTCGAACAGCACCTACACCGCCAGGGACGTGCTGTTGGCAACCAACGATCCGCGCTATCCGATTTCGGGCGTGGGCGTGACCAGCACCTTCCGCATCCGCTCCAATCTCAACCTGAACTGGGAGCGCGGCATGTGGGGCGCCAGCTGGAGTGCGCGCTACTACTCGGCCATGGCCGAGGGCTGCACCTACTTCGTGCCGGGCCTGAACGAGCCGAACCTGGAGTGCAACCAGATCCAGTTCGCCCCGACCGGCGCCTTCATCCCGGGCACCACCACCCCGGCCAGTGCCATCCGTCGTCGCAACATCAATGGCTCGACCACGTTCAACGATGTACAGGTGCGCCTGACGCTGCCGTGGAAGGGTACTCTCGCCGTCGGCGCCAACAACGTGTTCGAGAAGATCGGGCCGACCATGTACACCCAGCCCAGCGCCAACGTGAACTATTACGGCGGCTTCGACATCGGGCGCTTCATGTACGTGAAGTACACCCAGAAGTTCTAAGCAACACGCTTTCGTTATTGCACCAGGGCCGCCCTTCGGGGCGGCCTTTTTTTGTCCGCGCGGCGGGCGTCACCCATAATGGACGCGATGCGGAAAGACCCCACCCTCCCGGCGCAGGCCAGCCTGTTCGAAGCCGACCCCGCGGCAGCGTCGCCCGGGGTGCTGCGTCTCGATGTCGCGGGCGTAGACGCTGCAGCGGCCGCCGACCTGCACAGCCCGCAACTGCCATTGCCCGATTTCCTCGCCGACGCCGCGCTGTCTGGCGATGCCGCTGTCGCCCCAGCGACCGTCTCGCGCAAGCCCAAGCCCCCGCTGTGGGCACGCGTGCTGGGCCGGCTGATCGACCCGTGGCTGAAGCTCGATATCGAACCGGAGCAACCCGCGCGTTTCGATGACGGCCGGCCGGTCTGCTACGTGCTGGAGGACTACGGCCTGTCCAATGCGCTGGTCCTCGAGCGGGCCTGCCGCGAGGCGGGCCTGCCTTCCCCCTTGCAACCGATGGCCGGCGACCCGCTGGGCCGCAAGCGCGCGTACGTGGCGCTGTCGCGCAGGCATGCCAATGCGTTGGGGCTGTTGCCTGGCCCGGAACACAGGACCCATTCCGGTTCCTTGGCGCGGTTGCTCGACGCCCACCGCGCGGATCCGGCGCTCGACGTGCAGCTGGTGCCGGTCTCGATCTTCGTCGGCCAGGCACCCAACCGCAGCAGCGGCTGGTTCAGCGTGCTGTTCTCGGAGAACTGGACGCTGGTAGGACGCTTCCGACGCCTGCTGGCGATCCTGCTCAACGGCCGCGACACCCTGGTCCAGTTCGCGCCGCCGGTGGCCTTGCGCGGCATCGTGGCCGAGGACCTGCCGCCGGAACGCACGGTGCGCAAGCTTTCGCGCGTGCTGCGCACCCACTTCCGGCGCGTGCGCGAAGTAGTGGTGGGCCCGGATCTCTCGACCCGGCGCATGCTGATCGACAAGGTGCTGGCCGCCGAGCCGGTGCGCGATGCCATCGCCGACCAGGCCCGCCGCGACAAGGCCACGCCGCAGGCCGCCTGGAGCAAGGCGCACGCGATGGCCTACGAGATCGCCGCCGACTATTCGCACCCGGTGGTGCGCTCGGCCAGCTATCTCCTTGGCTGGGTCTGGAACCGGATCTACCGCGGCGTGCTGGTCCAGCACCTGGACGAGCTGAAGGCTGCCGCGCCCGGCCATGAGATCGTCTACGTGCCCAGCCACCGCAGCACCATGGACGACGTGCTGTTGCCGTATGTGCTCTACACCAACGGCATCGTGCCGCCGCACATCGTGGCCGGCATCAACCTCAACCTGCCGGTGATCGGCACCATCATGCGCAAGGGCGGCGCGTTCTTCATCCGCCGCAGCATCCGCGGCAGCGCGCTGTATTCGGCGGTGCTGTCGGAGTACATGGCGCAGTTGATCTCGGGCGGCTACTCGCTGGCTTATTTCATCGAAGGCGGGCGCTCGCGCACCGGCCGCCTGCTGCCACCCAAGGGCGGCATGATCGCCATGACGGTCCGCGGTTACGTGCGACATCCGAACCGTCCCGTTCTTTTCCAGCCGGTCTACATCGGCTACGAAAAACTGCTGGAAGGCCGCAGCTACCTGGATGAGCTCAGCGGCAAGCCGAAGGAAAAGGAATCGATCTGGCAGTTCCTGGGCGGCATACCCAAGCTGCTGCGCAGCAACTACGGCCAGGTGGTGGTGAACTTCGGCGAGCGCATCGCACTCAACGACGTGCTGGCGGTGCATGCGCCGGACTGGGACGGCAAGCCGCTGGCCGACGATGAGAAGCCCGCGTGGCTGGCCGAGAGCGTGGCCACGCTGTCCGACCGCATCCAGGTGGAGGTCAACCGCAGCGCCGACGTCAACCCGATCAACCTGCTGGCCATGGCCCTGCTGTCCACCCCCAAGCACGCCATGGGCGAGGCCGACCTGCTCGCCCAGATCGCGCTGTCGCAGAAGCTGCTGGTCGACGTACCGTATTCCGACCACGTCACCGTGACCCCGCACACGCCGGCGCAGATCGTGGCCCACGGGGAGGAGATCGGCACCCTGTCGCGCACCGCCCACCCGCTGGGCGACGTGCTGGGCGTGGACGACGACAACGCGGTGTTGCTCAGCTATTTCCGCAACAACGTGCTGCACCTGTTCACCGCGCCGGCGTGGATCGCGGTGTGCTTCCTCAACAACCGGCGCATGGGTCGCGCGCAGCTGCAGCGCCTGGGCCGAAGCCTGTACCCGTTCCTGCAGGCGGAACTGTTCCTGCCCTGGGACGAGGACGGCTTCGCCGAGCGCATCGACCGCACCATCGAGGTGTTCATCAGCGAGGGCCTGCTGCAGCAGGTCGGCGACGACGACGGCGGCATCCTCGCCCGCAGCGCCGGCCAGACCGATGAAGTGTTCCGCCTGCGCGCCATCGGCCACGCCCTGCAGCAGGCGTTCGAGCGCTATTACATCGCCATCTCGGTGCTGGTGAAGAACGGCTCCGGCACCTTGGGTTCCGCGGAACTGGAGAACCTCTGCCAGCTCGCCGCGCAGCGCCTGTCGCTGCTGTACGCGCCGGCGGCGCCGGAGTTCTTCGACA
>JAZKHR010000087.1:0-20007 GCA_040385305.1 Pseudomonadota bacterium | reverse complement strand
TCCGCGACCTCACCCCGTGGCAGGTCTCGCAACTGGCGCGGCATCCGTCGCGGCCCTACACCCTGGATTACCTGCGGGTGATCTGCGACGAATTCCAGGAACTCGCCGGCGACCGCGCCTTCGCCGACGACAACGCCATCGTCGGCGGACTGGCCCGCATCGATGGCCGCCCGGTGATGGTGATCGGCCACGAAAAGGGCCGCGACACCAAGGCCAAGGTGCGCCGCAACTTCGGCATGCCCAAGCCCGAGGGCTACCGCAAGGCGCTGCGCCTGATGAAGCTTGCCGAGCGTTTCGGACTTCCCATCCTGACCTTCATCGACACCGCCGGTGCATGGCCCGGCATCGACGCCGAGGAACGCGGCCAGTCCGAGGCCATCGCCCGCAACCTGCTGGAAATGGCCGAGCTCAAGGTGCCGATCATCTGCACCGTGATCGGCGAAGGCGGCAGCGGCGGCGCGCTGGCGATCGGCGTCGGCGACCGCACCCTGATGCTCGAATACAGCACCTACTCGGTGATCACTCCCGAAGGCTGCGCCTCGATCCTGTGGCGCGATGCAGGCAAGGCCAAGGATGCCGCCGAACAACTGGGCCTGACCGCGAAGCGGTTGATCGAGCATGGCCTGATCGACAAGATCGTGCGCGAGCCTGTTGGCGGCGCCCATCGCAATCCGGTGCAGATGGCGAAGCGCCTGAAGGCAGTGCTGCTCAACGAACTCGCCGCCTTGCAGGACGTACCGGCGGATGCGCTGGTGCAGCGCCGCTACGAGCGCCTGCGCGGCTACGGGGCGTACGAGGCGGCCTGATCCTTCAGGTCGGCGGGCGATCTTCTAGACTCGCGGCATGTTGCTGCTGCCACCCTGCCCGCATCCTAGTGCGCCAATCCTGGTCGGCTACAGCGGCGGGCTTGATTCGACCGTGCTCCTGCACGTGCTTGCCGGTCATGCAGCCGCGCGCGCCAATGGCTTGCGCGCGATCCACGTTCACCACGGCCTGCATGCCGATGCCGATGCCTGGGCCGAGCAGTGCGCTCGCACTTGCACGGCGCTCGACGTGCCGCTGTCGGTGGCCCATGTGGTTGTCGAACATGGCAGCGGTCTGGGCCTGGAAGGCGCGGCACGCGCGGCGCGCCATCGCGCCTTCAACGATGCATTGCACGGCGGCGAGATTCTCGCCCTCGCCCACCACCGCGACGACCAGGCGGAAACGTTCCTGCTGCGGGCGCTGCGTGGCTCCGGCGTCGACGGCCTTGCCGCGATGCGCGCGTGGCGCGCGCAAGGGCGGGGTTGGCTGTGGCGGCCCCTGCTCGGGGTGCCGCGCCACGCGCTGCGCGAATACGCGAGTGCACACGGACTGCAGTGGATCGAAGACCCGTCCAACGCCGATGAGGGCTTCGACCGCAGTTTCCTGCGTACGCGCCTGATGCCGGTGCTGCGGGAGCGCTGGCCGCACGCGGATGCCGCGCTCGCCCGCAGTGCCGCGTTGGCCGCGCAGGCGGCGGACCTGCTCGAAATCGAGGATGCGCAGGCCTTGGCGGGCCTCCGGCGGGACAACTGCACGCTGGACGCGGCCGGGTTGCTCGCGCTTCCTGCCGCGCGACGCGCACGTGTAGTGCGCCGGTGGATCGCCGAACTGGGCTTGCCGCCGTTGCCGGGTAGCGGCGTGCATGCCATCGAGTCAGACCTGCTGCAGGCCAATGCGGGTGCCGAAGCCCGGTACGAATGGGCCGGCGCATGCGTGCAGCGCTGGCGCGACCTGCTTCATGCCGATGTGTTGCGCGCGCCGCTGTCGGAGGATTGGTCGTGCGGGTGGGACGGACGTGCGCCCTTGCAACTCCCTACTGGTGACGGGCTGGAACTCTCGGGCGCGGCTGGCTTCGACGCGCCCTTGCGCGTCCACGCGCGGCGTGGCGGGGAACGCATCATGCTGCCCGGCCGCAGCCATCACCACGCCCTCAAGCACGTCCTGCAGGCCCGCGCAGTGCCGCCGTGGGAGCGGGCGCGCCTGCCGCTGCTGTCGGACACGGGCGGCGAACTGCTAGCCGCCGGCGACGGCATTCTCTCGGCTGGGTTCGACGCATGGCTGAATGGACGCGGCGCCCGTCTGCACTGGCGTAAACTTGCCGAATGCCGCGCAAATCAATGACTCCCGCAGTGGAAACATCGCCCGTCGCCGACTTCGAGGCGTCGATGCAGTCGCTGGAAGACCTGGTCGGACAGATGGAGACCGGCGAGATGAGCCTGGAAGCCTCGCTGGCCGCCTATGAGCGCGGCGTCGGCCTGTACCGGCGTTGCCAGGACGCGCTGGAGCAGGCCGAGCTGCGCGTGCGCCTGCTGACCGATCCGGCCAATCCTGGAGAGTCCCGCCCGTTCGACCCCGGCGCAGATGCCTGACGCCCGTTTCGCCGCCTGGCGCTTGCGCGTCGAGGGGGCGCTGGAGCGCAGCCTGGCCTCTGTTCCACATGCGCCCGTGCGCCTGCAGGCGGCCATGCGCCATGGCGTGCTGGGCGGCGGCAAGCGCATGCGCCCCCTGCTCGTCTATGCGAGCGGCAGCACGTTTGGCGCCGAGATCGAATCCCTCGATGCCGCCGCCGTCGCAGTGGAGCTGATCCACTGCTATTCGCTGGTCCACGACGACCTGCCGGCGATGGACGATGACGCGCTGCGCCGCGGCCAGCCGACGGTGCATATCGCCTTCGACGATGCCACCGCGATCCTGGCCGGCGATGCGCTGCAGTCGCTGGCGTTCGCGGTGCTGGCGAACGCACCGCAGCCGGCCGAGCGGCGCGTCGCGATGCTGGCCGAGCTGGCGGGCGCCGCAGGCGTGGCCGGGATGTGCGGGGGACAGGCGCTGGATATCGACGCGACCGGGCGTTCGCGCAGCATTTCGGTTGACGACTTGCAGCAGCTGCACGCGCGCAAGACCGGCGCGCTGTTGCGGGCGGCGGTGCGGCTGGGCGCCATCGCCGCAGGTGCTGATTCGTCGAGCTGCGCGGCGCTCGACCACTATGCGGATGCGTTGGGGCTCGCGTTCCAGATCCGTGACGACCTGCTCGACGTCGAGGCCAATAGCGCCACGCTCGGCAAGACCGCCGGCAAGGACCTCACCCAGGACAAGGCCACCTTTCCGGCCCTTCTAGGCATCGACGGCAGCCGCGCGCGCCTGGCCGATCTGTCCGAGGTGATGCAGCACGCGCTGTCAAACATCAGTCGCGGTACCCACGAGCTGGCCGCGCTCGGCCGCATGGCAGTCGAGCGCGACCGCTAGGGTGCGCAACCCCGGCAGGCGATGCTTCCCCGTATCGCGTCAGAACAGGCGGATCGTCAGCGGATAGCGGTACATCTCACCGTTCCACGCCTTGAACGCAGCGATCACGCTGCACACCAGCCACATCACCGCGATCGCGCAGATCGCCAGCACCAGCACCAGGCCCGCAGGCGCAGTCAGGATGAGGCCGAGGCCCAGGGTCAGCACCGTCGCGCCCACCAGCAGGAAGGCGATCACCGCCGCCACCGCCGAATACAGCAGCATGCTCAGGTTGAAGTTGATCGCTTCCTTGGCATGCGCAGCGGCGAAGGGCGAATCATCGCGCTTGACGAAGTACACGATGCCGGCGCCCACCACGCCCGCGATGCCGACCAGCCAGGCCGTGAGCACGGCAAAGGTAAGGGCCAGCACATGTGCGCCCGCCGCCCACTGGCGGTCGCTGAGGCTGGGGGACACCGACTGCAGGCTCGCTTGCATCGCTTCGCTCCTCCGGGAACATCCCGGTACTAGCGATGATGGGGGCAACCGCTGCCCACGCAAGCCAACCAATGGCCTATGCGGAGCGTGCGCACCCTAACTCGTCACTGCAACTCAGCCGGTGCCGGCGACGGTCATTTGCCCCAGGAGAATGGAGCCGGTGCGGATGTGCGAACGTGGGTCCACGTCGCTGCCCACCGCCTCGATGCTGGAAAACATATCCTTGAGGTTGCCCGCGATGGTGATGCCATCCACCGCATGGGCGATCTCGCCACCTTCGATCCAGAAGCCGGCCGCGCCACGCGAATAGTCACCGGTGATCGGGTTGACGCCCTGCCCCATCAGCTCGGTGACCAGCAGGCCGCGGCCCATGGACCGCATCATCTCCTCCAGCCCGCCCGCATTCGCGGCGACCTGCAGGTTGTGCACGCCACCCGCGTTGGCCGTGGTTTCCAGGCCCAGCTTGCGCGCCGAATAGCTGCCCAGTACGTAGCGCTGGACGATGCCTCCCTGCACCAGCGCCGAGTCTCGCGTGGCCACGCCTTCCGCGTCGAACGCAGCGGAGCGGAAGCCGCGTTGCAGGAACGGGCGTTCCTGGATGTCGAACCAGTCCGGGAAGACCTGCGTGCCGGCGCTGTCGAGCAGGAAACTGGCCTTGCGGTACAGCGCACCCCCCGATACCGCGCCAAGGTAGTGGCCCACCAATGAGCGTGCCATCTCCGCGGCGAACAACACCGGCACGCTGCCGGTCGCCAGCTGGCGCGCATCCATCCGCGCCAGGGTGCGTTGCGCGGCCTTGCGGCCGATCGCGTCGGCCGGCTCCAGGTCGGACGCGGCCAGGCCTACGCTGTACCAACTGTCGCGCTGCATGGCATCGCCCTCGCCGGCGATCAGCGCGCAGCCGATGCTGTGCGAGGTGCCGCGCTCGCCTCCCAGGAAACCGTGCGAATTGGCGTACACGCTGAGCGAGGCATTGGTGTTGACCGAGGCCCCGTCCGAATTGCCGATGCGCGGGTCCGCGTCACGGCCGGCCGCTTCGCAGGCGAGCGCGATCTCGATGGCCCGTTGCGCGTCCACGTCCCATGGGTGCCAGCTGTCGAACTCGCGCTGGGTGGTGGCCATCAACGCGGCATCGGCCAGGCCCGCAGCCGGGTCGTCCTCGGTATGCCGGGCGATGGCGCAGGCCTGGGCCACGGTGGCGTCCAGGCTCTCCTCGCGCAGGTCGGCGGTGCTGGCGCTGGCCTTGCGCTGGCCGAAATAGACGGTGACCGCGATGCCGCGGTCGCGGGTGGCTTCCACCGTCTCCACTTCGCCCATGCGCACGTTGACCGCCAGCCCGCTGTCCTCGTTGCAGCTGACCTCGGCTTGCGTCGCGCCATGCGCCCTGCAGCGCGCCAGCAGCCGCTCGGCGGTACCGGCAAGGCGCTGCAGGCGGGCCTGGCTGTCGTCGTGTGTGTCGATGGCAATGCTGTTCAACGGTCTGCCCTGTTCAATGGCGCGCTGTTCAATGGCACGCTGTTCAAATGGATTACCCTGTGTGGATGCGAGGACGCGACGAAGACACCGGCGAATTCCGCGGCCAAAGCCGCAGCACCCAACGGCGCGACGCGCTTGAGGTACTGGCGCTGGGCGAGACCCTGGTCGCCCTCAGCGAGGCGCAACTGGCGCGGCTGCCGATCCCCGAGGACCTGCTGCCGCACATCGCGGACACCAAGCGGATCACGTCGCACGGCGCGCGCAAGCGGCAGCTCGCGTTCCTGGCCAAGCACATGCGCCGCGAGGACGACGACACCCTGCACGCGATCCGCGATGCGCTGGCCAAGGACGGCGATGCCGCGCGCCGCGAAACTGCGTCGTTGCACCGCGTGGAAGTCCTGCGCGGCGAACTGCTCGGCGACGATGGCGACGACGCGCTCACGGCGCTGATCGCCGCGCATCCGCAAGCCGACCGGCAGAAGCTGCGCCAGCTGGTGCGCAACACGCACGATGAGCGCAAGCGCAACAAACCGCCGCATGCGTTCCGCGAGCTGTTCCGCGAACTGCGCGAGCTGCAGGCACAGGCCGACGGCGCGCAGCACAGTGGCGATGAATCGTTCGAACAGGGCGACGGCGACCACGCCTGATCAGCCCGACCGGGTGCCGCCAACGGTCATCTCGGAAATCAGCAGCGAGGGTTGGCCCACGCCCACCGGCACCGACTGGCCGTCCTTGCCGCACACGCCAACGCCATCGTCCAGCTTCATGTCGTGGCCGATCATCGCCACCCGCTGCATGGTTTCCGGACCGTTGCCGATCAGGGTCGCTCCCTTCACCGGCGCGGTGACCTTGCCGTCCTCGATCAGGTAGGCCTCGGTGGCGGAGAACACGTACTTGCCGCTGGTGATGTCGACCTGGCCACCGCCGAAATTGACCGCGTACAGCCCCTTCTTCACCGAGCGGATCATCTCCTGCGGATCGTGCGTGCCTGCGCGCATGTAGGTGTTGGTCATGCGCGGCATGACGAGGTGCGCGAACGACTCGCGGCGCCCGTTTCCGGTCGGCGCCATGCCCATCAGGCGCGCGTTGAGGCTGTCCTGCATGTACCCGACCAGCACGCCGTCCTCGATCAGGGTCGTGCACCGGGTCGGCTCGCCCTCGTCGTCGACGTTGAGCGAGCCGCGACGACCTTCGAGGGTTCCGTCGTCGACGATGGTGACGCCCTTGGCCGCCACCCGCTGGCCCATGCGCCCGGCGTAGGTGCTGGTGCCCTTGCGGTTGAAGTCGCCTTCCAGTCCGTGGCCAACGGCTTCATGCAGCAACACGCCGGGCCAGCCGTTGCCGAGCACTACCGGCATCACGCCGGCCGGCGCATCGACCGCATCGAGGTTGACCAGCGCCTGGCGCAGGGCTTCGCGGGCGAAGTGCTCCGGCTTGTCGTCGGCAAGCAGCTGTTCGTAGCCGTAGCGGCCGCCGAATCCCGCGTAGCCGGATTCGCGACGCCCGTTCTGCTCGACGATGACTTGCACGTTCATCCGCACCAGCGGGCGCACGTCGCCGGCCAGGACGCCATCGCTGCGCGCCACCAGAACGGTGTCGACCGCGCCGGACAGGCTGACCATCACCTGCTGCACGCGCGGATCCAGCGCGCGCAACATGCCGTCGATCCGGCGCAACACTGCAACCTTGGCTTCGTTGGCCAGGCTGTCCACCGGATCCAGCGCGGGATACAACGCATGGCCGGTGCCGCGCGTCAGCCCGCGCGCGCCCTGGGTGCCGCCCTCGCGCGCGATCGCGCGGGCGGATTGCGCCGCACCGAGCAGTGCTGGCGCATCGAGATCATCGGAGTAGGCGAAACCGGTCTTCTCGCCGGAGATCGCGCGCACGCCCACGCCCTGCTCGATCGAATGCGCAGCGTCCTTGACGATGCCGTCCTCCATGCTCCAGCTCTCGCGCCGCGAATGCTGGAAGTAAATGTCGCCGAAGTCGATGCCAGGGCCGAGCAACATGCCGAAGGCACGATCCAGTGCGCCCACATCAAGTCCGGCGGGCAGCAGGAGGCGGGATTCAGCGATGGCAAGGTGGGTCATTGCGAGGCAGTGTCCGGTTGGGCGTGATCGGAGTTGCGGCGACGGGGGCGGTGGCGAGCGTCGAAGCCGTGAAGGCAAGGTTGGAACGCGAAACCCTGTCCGACCAGATGGCGGCAAACGCCCCGATTGCAATCCATCCTGCTCATCCAGGCGGCTTCTCTGACGGGACCCGGCGCTGCGCGGAGGGGCCGCGGGCGCTGACTTCCACCTTCGGCGACTGCCACGGCCCGGTCACCCGGTAGGTGCGCGCACCCAGTCCCTGCAGCGGTTTTTCCAGCACCGCGTTGGCCATCGCCCCCACCGCCGCGCCGACCGGGCCTCCAGCCAGCGCGCCCACCGCCGTCAGCAGGCCGCCGGACTTCGGCAGCACTTCCACGCTCTGGTCGAACACCTGGCGGCGCAGGTCCGCACTGCCGCGCACGTTGATGTCAGCGGCCGGTCCCTTGATCGCCAGGTTGGTGGTGCGTGCACTTCCGCGCGCCAGGCGCACATCGCCCTTGATGCTGTCGAAGGCGAAGCCCTTCTCGAAGAAGTCGCGGAAATCCAGGGTCAACCGCCGCGGCAACTGGGCGATGCCGAGCAAGCCCAGCACGCGGCCGGCGCCGGGCTCGAGCTCGAGCAGGCGGCCATCGCGTGCATCCAGGGCAAGGCTGGCGTCGATGCTGTTCGGGTCCAGCGCGTCCGGGCCGCCGCGCCAGGCGGCGTCGATGCCCAGTACACCCCGCCCGCCCGCGACCTGGCCGCCCAGGCCGAAGCCCGCGAGCAACGCGCCCACGTCGTCGCTCTCGACGTTGAGCGCGACCTGGGTGCGCGCGGTGGCACCGCGCCCTGTCCAGCTGCCGCTCGCGAGCAGCCGCTGCTTCGCGCTGCGGGCCACGAACTCGTCCATGCGCAGGCCGGCCGCGGTCGGCGTGCTGCGGAAGCGTGCGGTGCCGAGGGACGCGTCGCCGATGCGCAGGTCGCCGACATCGAACAGCATCGGCGGGATATTCGCCGGGTTTGCCGGCGAGGTGACGTGAGCAGTTGCTGCCACCGCTGCGACCGATGAACGCACCGGCATCCGCCAGTGCAGCCTCTCGAAGCGCCCGGCAACCGTGGCACCGTCCTGCTCGGGCACCAGCAGTGAACCCGCGAGGCCCGGCCCCTGCACCTGCAACGCGATGCCACGCGGCGCAGGCACCAGCAACAGGCGGGTATCGGCGAAACTGGAGCCGAGCAGGCGCAGCTGGCGCGCCTGCACGTCGACCCGGCCCAGGGGCATGCCACGTCCGCTGCCGCTGCCGCTGCCGCTGCCGCTGCCGCGAATTTCCTTGACCACCCCGATCCAGTCCAGCGCATCCAGCCGTTCCACCCGTCCGCCCACCATCAACCCGCTGGCGGGGGGCGCCTGCGCGGCGCCACCGCCGAACTGGATGCGTACGCCGGACTGCTGCACGCCGCTGCGGCTGCGCAACGACAACAGGTTGCCGAGCACCACGCCCACCTCGCCGCGGTCCAGTGGCAGGCTCAGGTCCACGCTGGCCGCCAACGCCTGCGCAGCCGGCTTGCGCACCGGTTCCGGCAGGTTGATGGAGGTCCCGACCAGGCTTGAGCGCAACTGCAGGGTCGTCGGCAACGCCTGCGCTTTCGCGCCGCGTGGAACCTGCACCGCCACCGTCCATGGCGAACGTCCCTGCATGTACGGTTTCAACCAGGCCAGCGTGACCGCCTGGTCGAGCAACTCATCGATCCCGAGGCTCGCCTGCAGTTCCGCTTCGAACGCCTGCCGCGCATCGCGCACGTGCGGCGCGCCAGCGCGCAGCGACAGCAGCCCGGGCACCCCGTCCTGGCTTACCTGCAGGCCGTTGGCGAGGAATCCCGAGCGGTCATAGGTCGCCTTGCCGCGCACGTTGTCGAAGGCCAGCTTCCAGCGCTGCTCGCGCAGGCTGGCCCCATCCAGCGCCACCTCGCCGCCGAGGCGCATCGGCACTTGCTTGTGGAACGGCAGGAACAAGTGGAAGTCTGCCCGGGATGGACCGGCGACCTGCAGGTTGCGCAGGGTTTCGCCATGCACTTTCTGCAGTGGACTCTGGCGCAGCATGGCCAGCAGGTCTGCCGCGTTGCCGGCGGTGTTCGCGTCGAGACGGAGTTCGGCCTTGCGGAAATGCTCGATGCCTCCGCTGAAGCTCTGCACCGGTACGCCCGCAATGCGCGCGCGGCCCTCGATCGAGAATCCATCGGCCTCGAAACGCACATCGGCATTCACCGCTTCCGCGGCAGGCCACTCGCGATGGAATTTCAGGGTTGCGTCCGCGATGCGTGCGTCGACGCGGAACTTGCCGGCACCGGCCTTGCCTGCCTCGGCGCGGAACGGCCAATCGTCGAGGTCGCCGGCAATCACCGCATGCACGTCGCGCAGGCTGCCGCCCTGCAGGGCGGCGTTGAGCCAGTCGATGGTGGTCTTGCGCATGGCGTGGTGGACCCAGAACTGGCGCGCAAGCAGCACCGGTGCGTTGCCGATGTCCACCGCAAGGTCGAGCCGCGGGCGGGTGCCGTCGCCGGGAAAACCCACGCCGCCACGCGCATTGAGACGCAATTGCTCACCCGCGATGGCCAGGCCTGCCGTGCGCACGTTCCATGCGCTGCCTTCGCGCCACGCGATGGCATCGCCGTCCAGGGTGACCGCATGCGCGACGCCAAACCCGGTGGGCCAATCGAAGGTGGCGCTCGACGCCGGATCGAAACGCAGCTGCAACGCGCTGGCATCGCCCTGCAGGGTGGCACCGACGCCGCGCATGCCGGGCGTCCGACCCACCGATGCGAACTGCAAGTCGCGCAGGCGTGCGCCCACCTGCAGTGCGCCGCCACGCACGCCGCGCACGCGCAGCTGTTCCACCCGTGCCCCGGCCTTCGACGCCAGTAGCCAGCGGCGCAGGCCCGCCGGCAGGCCATTCCCCAGCGCTGCCACCGCCAGCAAAGGCGCTGCATCGATGCGTTCGGCGCGCACGCCGTAACGCTGGCCGCCATCGACCTCAAGGCCGTCAAGCACCTGCTCGCTCGCACCCTCGCCAAGCCTCAACCGCGATGCCAGCGCATGCCACTGGCGGATGCTGCCGGACCAGCGCGCATCCATGCTGACGATGCCCAACGCCTGGGTCGGCGCGGCCTGTCCGGGCTGCCCCGGCATGCCGCGCAAGACCACGTCCTCCAACGCGGATTCCGCATGCACGCCCACGACCCGATGCGCATCCAGCGATGCCCACACCTGCAGCCGCCCGTGTCCGGAGACGGGCTCGATGCCTGCGACCCGCAAGCTGTGCGAGAACTCGGCCAGGTCGGCGTTGCGCGTGCCTGCATAAACGCGGCCATCGCCAGTGCTGCGATCAAAATCGAGGGCGGCAGCCAGCGGTGTTCCGTCGACCTGCAACCACGCCTTGGCCCCGGCGCGCACGCGGCTGCCGTCGACCCGCAAGCGCAGTTCAACCCGCGGCACCGCAAGGTCGATGCCCAGTTCCGGCGCCAGCACACGCATCCGTGCATCCGAGACCTGCAGTTCGCCCAAGCGCTCGAGGGTTTCGAGCGGATCGCCCTGCGCCTGCTGCTGGCCCGGCAGGCCACGCACGCTCCAGCGGCCCGCGGGATCGCGCAACACGGTCAGGTCCAGCCCGCGCACCCGTAACTCGGTGAACGAGCGCCCAGGCAACAGGCCGGCGTATTGCGAGACCAGGATTTCGGCATCGCCCAGGTGCAGCGGATTGGCGGTGTCGCCCACCCTCAGGTTGTCCAGGCGCAACAGGGGTCCGCGCCGGGTCCATTCGGTCTCGACGCGGTCGAACGTGACCGGCCGCTGCGCACGCGCGCTCAGCCACGCGGCGATGCGCTCGGGGTTGCGCTCCGCCATCGGCAGGACCTGGCTGCCGATGCCAATGGTGATCGCAAGCGCCACCAGCAGCCCTGCCAGGGTGTACCAAACGCCACGACGGAACAGGCGCCAGCGGCGCCGGATGGGGGTGGTCATCGGCGCGAAACGCACGCTGGGCGCGGGCATGTGGGCGCCTGTCGGGGTGTGGCCCCGAGCGGGCCACGGATGGCCCGCGCCCGCGGGATCAGTCCTGGACGACTGGACCGGGCGGCGGGGCCATCCCCGGCAGGCGCCCGCATCCCCGTGACCGTTTTAGAGCAGCACCACATCGAACTGCTCCTGCATGTACTGCGCGTCGGCCTGGAAGCGGATGGACTTCCCGACGAACTCCTCCAGCTCTGCGACCGCGGTGGATTCCTCCTCGGTAATCCGCGCCACCACCTTGGGCGATGCGATCACCAGCAGGCGCGGGGCGTCGAACTGGCGCACTGCACGCACGATCTCGCGGAACACTTCATAGGTGATGGTCTCCACGGTCTTGACCGTGCCGCGCCCGCTGCATTCGTGGCAGGGCTCGCTGAGCTGGCGCTGCAGCGACTCCACCGTGCGCTTGCGGGTCATCTCCACGAGGCCCAGCGGAGAGAAATCGTAGACGGTGGTCTTGGCGTGGTCCTTGACCAGCGACTTCTCTAGCGTGCGCAGCACCTGGCGGCGGTGCTCCGCATCCACCATGTCGATGAAGTCGATGATGATGATCCCGCCCAGGTTGCGCAGGCGCAACTGGCGCGCCACCGACTGCGCAGCCTCCAGGTTGGTCCGGTAAACGGTTTCCTCCAGGTTGCGCTGGCCGAGGAAGCTGCCGGTGTTCACATCCACCGTGGTCATCGCCTCGGTCTGGTCGATCACCAGGTAACCACCCGATTTCAGCGGCACCTGCTTGTCCAGAGCGCGCTGGATTTCGTCCTCGACCCCGTACAGGTCGAAGATCGGGCGCGCGCCAGCATAGTGTTCGATCTTTTCCGCCAGCTCCGGCATGTACTGCGCGGCGAATTCACGCAGGCGGTCGCAGGTCTCGCGCGAATCGACCTTGACCTTGTCCACGTCGCGGCGGATCAGGTCGCGCACCGCACGCAGCGGCAGGCTCAGGTCTTCGTAGATGCAAGTGCCAACCGGGGCCGCGGGCGAGGTGTCCTCGATCAGCTTCCAGACCCGGCCAAGATAGGCGATGTCCTCCCCCAGTGCGTCCGCTGGCTGGCCCTCCGCATTGGTGCGCACGATGTAGCCGTGGCCCGGCGCCGCGTGCATGCCATCGCCAGGCGCGCGTTCGCTGACCAGCGCCTTCAACCGCGCGCGCTCGGCCTCGTCCTCGATCCGCGCGGAGATGCCGATCACCTTCGAACGGGGCAACAGCACCAGGTAACGGGAGGGGATGCTGATCTGGGTGGTCAGCCGCGCGCCCTTGCTGCCGATCGGATCCTTGACCACCTGCACCACGATCTCCGCGCCATCGCGGAGCAGGTCGGTGATCGGCACCTGCGCCTGGAGCGGCGGCGCCGCGGGTGCATCGTCGCTTTCGCCAGCATCCAGCCGGGTACTGCGGAAGATGTCGTTGGCGTGCAGGAATGCCGCGCGGTCCAGGCCGATGTCGACGAACGCTGCCTGCATGCCAGGCATCACCCGCTGCACCTTGCCCTTGTAGATGTTGCCGACCACGCCGCGCTGGCTGCCGCGTTCGATGTGCAGCTCCTGCAGCATGCCGTTCTCGACCACCGCCACCCGTGTCTCGCGCGGGGTCACGTTGACCAGCAGTTCCTCGCTCATGGGCATGCGCTCACGTGTGCAGGCCGAACTCGCGCAACAGTTGCGCGGTCTCGAACAGCGGCAGGCCCATGACCCCGGAGTAGCTGCCTGCGAGATGCGCGATGTACGCCTGCGCGCGACCCTGGATGGCGTATGCACCCGCCTTTCCATCCCATTCGCCGCTGGCGAGGTAAACCTCGATGTCGGTCTCGCTCATCTCGCCAAACGTCACCCGTGAGGTCGATACCGCCTGCACTTCGCGCCCGGCCGATACCACCGCCACGGCGGTCATGACCTCGTGGGTGCGGCCCGCGAGCTTGCGCAGCATCGAGGCGGCATCCGCGGCATCGACCGGCTTGCCGAACACCACCCCATCCAGGATCACTTCGGTGTCCGCGCCCAGCACCAGCGCATCGGGCACCGCCATGACCTGCAACAGGCCCGCGCCGGCCTTTTCCCGGGCCACGCGGCGCACGTAATCCGCCGCAGGCTCGTCGGCACCCTGGCGTTCCGGGAGATCGAGGTCGATGGTGCCGAAGTCGAGGCCCAGGCGGCCCAGCAGTTCGGCGCGTCGTGGCGAACGCGAGGCGAGATGCAGCATGCCCGAAGTCTAACCGCAGCCGCATCGGGTCCAGGCGCCATGCGGCCGCCAACCCCACTGCGGCTCATTGCGCGTTCACCCCGGCACTGGCGTTCACCCGGCGCCAACCCACGCGACCGCACCATTCCCCAGCATCCACCCGGAGTCCACCATGCCGCTTCGCCCGTTACTGCTTGCCGCCGCCCTCGCCTTCTGGATGCCCATGACCGCCTGCGCCCAACCCCAGACCGCCGCTGGCTACGCCATCCCCGGCGATGGCACCTTGCTGTCCGTTTCGGCCAGCGCGGATGCCAAGCGCGTCCCCGACGTCGCCACCATTTCCACCGGCGTGGTCACCCAGACCGCGGATGCCAACGCAGCCATGCGCGCCAATGCCACCCAGATGGACAAGGTGATGGCCGCGATCCGCGCCGCCGGCATTGGCGAACGCGATATCCAGACCAGCGGCATCAGCCTCAACCCCAATTACAAGTACGCCGAGAACCAGCCGCCCACCATCATCGGCTACCAGGCCAGCAACACGGTCAACGTCAAGGTGCGCGACCTTTCCAAGCTGGGCAAGGTGCTCGACACCTTCGTCGCCCAGGGCGCCAACCAGGTCAACGGCCCCAACTTCGAAGTCGACAAGCCGGACGAGGCCTATGACGAGGCACGCATCGCCGCCATCAAGAAGGCGCAGGCGCGCGCGCAGACCTATGCCGATGCGTTGGGCCTGAAGGTGCGGCGCATGGTCAGCATCAGCGAAGGCGGCGCCAGCTTCCCGCGGCCGATGCCGATGCTGCGCGCGATGGCCGCGGATTCCATGCAGAAGGAAACATCGGTGGCTCCGGGCGAGAGCACGCTGTCGGTGAGCATCGATGTCGTGTTCGAGCTGGGGCGCTGAGATGACGGGCCAATCGAAAGACGCCGGCAAGATCCCCGCCGCGCACCCGGACGCCGGGTGCAACACCGGTTACGCCGAACCCAAGCCGGAGAACAAGCAGCAGGCGCAAATCACGGGCGCGAAGCCGAAGCCAGACCCGGAAGATGGCGGATTGGAACACGAGTCCGATCCGGCGGCCTGAGCCGCATTTCTTTTACGCATCCCACTGCAAGAACGCCCGGCCAGCCGGGCGTTTTTTTGCGCCGATGCAACGCGCGCCACTGGTCGGCAACGCACGACCGACGATCGCCCGCGCGTTGCCTTGCGGCCGCACGCGGCGCAGCGTCGAGACGTGCACGGGCGGACGTCGACCCCATTGCCGCTGCCCGCCCGTTGCATGGTTCGTACGCTCCTTCATCGCACCAGACAGGAGGTTGACCATGGTTCGCGCACCCGCCCAAGTCCTGCATCGCCCAGCCGGCTTCGCGCTGCTGAAGCCCGCCTCCCGGCCCCAGCTGGATTCCGCCCGCATCCTGACCATGAGCGGCACCATCGCCGTCAACCTGCTCGCGGCGGGACTGCTGATGATGCCGCTGGCCATTCCCGCGCCGGCGGCATGGGTGCAGCCCGAGCCGGACATGACCATGCGGCCCATCAAGCGCGAGCCGGTGGTGGTCGAGATCGTGCCGGTGCAGCCTCCAGTGCCGGTGCAGGCGCCTGTAACGCCGGATCGACCGCGCTCGCTTGCGCCGGTTGCCGACAGCATTGTCGCCGCCGCCGTCATCGCCGAGTCCGGAACCGAACTGGCAACGCATTCCGACGCCGGCGAGGAAGCGGGTGCTGTGATGGAATCCATCGTGCCGATCGCGACAGGGCCGGCGCCAGTCCAGCTTGAATACGCGCGTGCACCCGCTCCCGCCTATCCGCGCAGGGCGCAACGGATCGGCCTGGCCGGCACGGTGACCCTGCAGGTGCTGGTGGGCATCGACGGGCAGCCGCTGGAGGTCCACGTGGTCCAGAGCAGCGGCCACCGCGAACTCGACGAAGCCGCGCGCCAGCAGGTGCTGAAGCGCTGGAGCTTCCGCCCTGCCACTCGCGACGGCGTTGCGATCCAGGCCATCGGCCTGGTGCCGGTGCAGTTCAGCCTGCAACGCTGAAGGCGCGTTGCGCCCGCATCGGTGATGCGGGCGCAGTCCCAGTCACGTCTCAAGCCCGGTGATAAGGGTGGTTGGCGAGCAGCGCGGCGGCCCGGTACACCTGCTCCGCCAACACAAGCCGCACCAGCATGTGCGGCAGGGTCAGGGGACCGAGCGACCAGGCCTCGTCCGCGCGTTCCAGGACGTCGGGCGCGTGCCCTTCCGGCCCCCCGATCACGAACGCAAGGTCCCGCCCCTGCTGGCGCCAGTGCTCCAGGCGCGACGCGAGCTGCTCCGAAGAATGCATCTTGCCGCGCCCATCCAGCGCCACCAGGCATGCCTGCCTGGGCAACGCAGCGAGCACGCGCGCGCCTTCATCGACCATTGCCTTCGCGGTATCGCGGCCCTTGCCGCGCATTCCGGGTTCGACTTCGAGAAGTTCCAGCGGCAGCCAGTGCGACAGTCGCTTCTGGTATTCGGCGAATCCCTGCGCCACCCAGGCCGGTGCGCGTTCGCCCACCGCGATCAGCCGCGCCTTCATCCGCTGGCGGTCATGCGACCCGCCGCATCGGCTTACAGGCGGTCTTCATCCGATGTCTCGCCGATGTAATCCGGTGGCTGGTCGCCAACGGTCCACAGGCGTTCCAGCGCGTAGAACTCGCGCACCCGCGGCAGCATCACGTGGACGACCACGTCGCCCAGGTCCACCAATACCCATTCGGCCTCGCGCTCGCCTTCCACGCCCAGCGGCATGACGTCGAGCTTCTTGGCGAAGCGCACCACTTCATCTGCCACCGACTTGACGTGGCGGCTGGAGGTGCCGGAGGCGATGACCATGTAATCGCAGACGCTGCTCTTGCCGCGCACGTCGATCTCGATCACGTCCTTGGCCTTCAGTTCCTGCACCGCGTCGTGCACGGTCTTGAGCAGCGATTCGACCGAAGGTGGCGGGGACGGCAGGCTGGTCTTGATGACGTGGGCGGTAGTGGTCAAGGGCGCGGGCTCGAGGACGGTGCGCAAAGTATACCGGCGGGCTAGCGGTACAGCCCGTGACGGACGATATAGGCCGCGACCGTGGGTGGTACCCAGTCCTGCCATGGCTCGCCGGCGTGGATGCGGCGGCGCAGCTCGGTGGAGGACTCAGGGCGAAGCGCGGGCATCGGCAGCAAGGCGAAGCCACCATGGGCCGCGTCGCCAAGTGCGGCGGGCGGCAGCCAGCGCTGGTCGATCTCGGCCAGCACCTCCGGCGCCCCCAGGCGCAACACCGCGGCATCGACTTCGGCGCCGGGGCGTTGCACGGCCACGATGTGGGCGCGTTCGAACAGCTCGCGCCAGCGGTGCCAGCTGGCGAGTTGCAGCAGCGAGTCGGCCCCGATCAACCAGGCAATGGGCGCGGCCTCGCCCAACTCGGCGCGCAGTTCACCGAGGGTATCGACGGTGTAGGACGGGCCAGCGCGACCGAGCTCGCGCCGATCGACCGCAATCCGCGGCTGTTCGGTAACAGCGAGGTCCAGCATCTCGGCGCGCTGCAGGGCATCGGCGCGGGTCGCGCCCTTGTGCGGCGGATCATGCGCGGGCACCAGCCAGGTGCAGGCATCCAGCGCGTCGCAGGCATGGCGTGCCACGGCGAGGTGGCCGTGATGCACGGGGTCGAAGGTGCCGCCGTAGTAGACCCGCAGCCGAGGCGCACTGGCCACGGCCGCTGTCATGCGACCAGCAACCGGCCCGCCGCGGGATCCGCCACTGCGAGCAGCATGCGTTCCAGTTGCAGCCACGCATCCGGCGATTCCTCGCCCGCGCGCCCCCGCCCCTTGGAGATACGGTCGACCCGGCCGGCCTCTGCGAGCAAACGCTGCCAGCGCTCGCGCGGGTGCTTGCCCAGCGCCCGTTTGTAGACCGCCTGCTTGGCGTCCCACACGCGCTGTGCCTTGAACTCGGCGGCCAGGTTGCTGGCACGCGCCAGCGCGGCCAGGATCTGCAGTTCCCTGACCACCATGCCCATCAGCGCGGGCACCGCTTCGCCCTCCGCGCGCAGCCCGGCAAGCATGCGCGAGACCTGGGCGGGCTGCCCGTTGAGGGCGGCATCGATCAGGCGGAACACGTCGAAGCGCGCCGAATCCGCCACCAGGGCCTCGACCATGCCCGCATCCAGCGGCTGCGAAGCGCCGGCGCGGTCCACCAGCAGCGCCAGCTTGTCGATTTCCTGCGCGGCCGCCAGCAGGTTGCCCTCGATGCGTTGGGCCAGGTGCACCACTGCGTCCGGCGTTGGCTTGAGGCCACGGCTGCGCAGGCGGCGCTCGATCCAGCCATTGAGTTCATGCGGCTTCACCTGCCAGGCGATGCAGCTATGACCGATCCGGCCGATGGCTTCGCTCCACTTGCCCGCATGCTGCCGGCTCCACTCGTGGGCGATGACCAGCAGCACCACGTCCTGCGGCGGCTGCGCACAGAAGTCCGCGATGAACTTGGCGCCCTCGGCGCCGGGCTTGCCCGTGGGCAGGCGCAGCTCGACCAGGCGCCGACTGGCGAACAGGCTGGGGGCCTGGATCGAAGCGGTGACCGAATCCCAGTCCGGCGATCGCCCTTCCAGGTCGTGCACTTCGCGCTCGTCGATGCCCTGCGTTCTCGCTTCCGCGCGGATGGCGTCGGCGGCTTCCAACACCAGCAGGGTTTCCGGTCCGGCCACCAGGTAGGCCGGGCGCAGGGCCTGGCCGGCCAATTGGGTGGCGACGTTCGCCGGGTTCAGCTCCATGCGCGCGTCACGCGGCGGGGCGCGCGTTCCTGCTCACTGTATGGCGGGCTTGGAGGCGGCATCGACACGGCGCAGGATCGCCATGGCCATGTCGCGCCGCAGCTCGCGCACCAGCAGTTCGCGCTCGCTGGTCTTGCCGATCGAATCCACCGCGGGGGCCAGGTAGTCGCGCGCCAGTTCCACGGCCTGCTGCGGCACCACCACGCTGTCATCGCCGCGGCGCATGCTGAACACCACCGCATAGCGCAGCGAGAATTCCTGGGCACGGCCGAACTGGTCATGGCTGATCGGGGTGTCCGCCCACTGCTCGGACAGCACCTGCAAGGTCGCAACGCCGGAGGTCACGGCCGGATCCGCGGCCTGCGCGCCGGCGCGCTGCAGGCCATCGGCAAGCGCCTCGCCCAGTGCGCTGTAGGGATCGTATGCAACCACGCGCACCGGGCCGAGGTTGGCCGGCAGGTTGAGCGCGTTGCGCAGGTGGAATCCGCAGCCGGACAGCAGGCCGGCGACGAGGACGAAGGCAAGGAGGCGGGATTTCATGGGCGAGAGTCTATCGTGTCCCGGGTCCGGCGTCGGCAGCCCGGTGCACCGGTCAGGCAACGATGTTGACGATCTTGCCCGGCACCACGATCACCTTGCGCACCACATGCCCATCCAGGAAGCGGGCGACGCCTGGTTCGGCCACGGCCGCAGCCTCGATCTGCTCGCGCGCGGCATCCGGGGCGACATCGATGGTGCCGCGCAGCTTGCCGTTGACCTGCACCGCCAGCGTCAGTGCATCGCGCACCAGGGCCGCCGGATCCGCGCGCGGAAACGCCACGTCCTCGAGCAGGGTTTCCGGATGGCCGAGCACCTGCCAAAGCGCATGGCTGACATGCGGGGTGATCGGGTTGAGCAGCAGCACGATCGCCTCGAACGCCTCGTGCCGCACCGCGCGGCCCTGGTCGGACATGTCGTTGAACTTGCCGAGGTGGTTCAGCAATTCCATCAACGCCGCGATCGCGGTGTTGAAGCTGTGGCGGCGGCCGAAGTCGTCACCCACTTTCTGGATGGCTGCGTGCAGGTGGCGGCGCATCGTCTTCTGCGGGGCATCCAGCGCGCCGGCATCGACCTCGGGATGGTCCGGCTGCGCCACATGCGCGTGCACGTCGCGCCACAGCCTGCGCAGGAAGCGGGCCATGCCCTCCACGCCGGCCTCGTTCCATTCCAGCGACTGTTCCGGCGGCGCGGCGAACATCGAGAACAGGCGCACCGTATCCGCGCCGTACTTGTCCACCATCGCCTGCGGGTCGACGCCGTTGTTCTTCGACTTCGACATCTTCTCGGTGCCGCCGATCAGCACGGGCAGGCCATCGAGCCGCGACCTGGCGCCACTGACGCGCATGCGCTCGTCGTGCTCCAGTTCGACGTCGCCGGGGTTGATCCATTCCTTCGCGCCCAGCTCATCCTCGCGATAGAACGTGTCCGCGATGACCATGCCCTGGGTCAGCAACCGGGTGGCCGGTTCGTCGCTGGCCACCAGCCCCGCGTCGCGCAGGAGCTTGTGGTAGAAGCGGAAATACATCAGGTGCAGGATCGCGTGCTCGATGCCGCCTATGTACTGGTCGACCGGCAGCCAGTAATTGGCGCGCTCGTCGACCATGTCGGTGGCACCGGGGCTGGTGTAGCGCGCGTAGTACCAGCTCGACTCCATGAAGGTGTCGAA
>JAZKHR010000086.1:0-10739 GCA_040385305.1 Pseudomonadota bacterium | reverse complement strand
TCTCGCGGTCGTAGTCGGAGGAGGTCTCCTCGATCTGCGCCTTGATCTGCTTGATGCGGGACTCGATGCCGGACGCTTCTCCGGCGCCGTCGATGATGGTGGTGTTCTCCTTGGAGACCTGCACCTTGCGCGCACGCCCAAGGTCCTTGATGGTGGCCTTCTCCAGCGACAGGCCCACTTCCTCGGAAATCACCACGCCGCCGGTGAGGGTCGCCATGTCTTCCAGCATCGCCTTGCGACGGTCACCGAAGCCCGGCGCCTTGACTGCGCAGACCTTGACGATGCCGCGGATGGTGTTGACCACCAGGGTCGCCAGCGCCTCGCCTTCGACTTCCTCGGCGACGATCAGCAGCGGCTTGCCGGCCTTGGCCACGCCTTCCAGCACGGGCAGCAGGTCGCGCACGTTGGAGATCTTCTTGTCGTAGAGCAGGATGAACGGGTCTTCCAGCTCGGCCGACATCGACTGCTGGTTGTTGATGAAGTACGGCGACAGGTAGCCGCGGTCGAACTGCATGCCCTCGACCACGTCGAGTTCGTTGTCCAGGCCCGAGCCTTCTTCAACGGTGATCACGCCTTCCTTGCCGACCTTGTCCATCGCCTGCGCGATCAGGTCACCGATGTTGGTGTCGCTGTTGGCGGAGATCGCGCCGACCTGGGCGATTTCCTTGGAGGTGCTGGACGGACGGCTGATGTTCTTCAGCTCGGCGACCGCGGCGATCACCGCCTTGTCGATGCCGCGCTTGAGGTCCATCGGGTTCATGCCGGCGGCGACCGCCTTCATGCCCTCGCGGATCAGCGCCTGCGCCAGCACGGTGGCGGTGGTGGTGCCGTCACCGGCGTTGTCGGAGGTCTTGGAGGCGACTTCCTTGACCATCTGCGCGCCCATGTTCTCGAACGCGTCGGCCAGTTCGATTTCCTTGGCGACGGAGACGCCGTCCTTGGTGATGGTCGGTGCGCCGTAGCTCTTCTGCAGCACGACATTGCGACCCTTCGGGCCGAGCGTTGCCTTGACGGCATTGGCGAGCACGTTGACGCCGCGCAGCATCTTTGCGCGTGAGTCCTCGCCGAAACGGATTTCCTTGGCAGCCATGTTTGTATCCTCGAATGATTGCGGTTGTGTGGAGCCCGTAGGAGCGCCTCTCAGGCGCGACTGCCCTTGCGGTATCGCAGTCTCGTTCGCGGCAAAGTGCCGCCCCTACAAAAACGGATGTGGTTCGAAGCGAGCCGCGATCAGAGGATCGCGAAGATGTCGTCTTCCTTGACCACCAGCAGGTCTTCGCCGTCCAGCTTCACCTCGGTGCCGCTGTACTTGCCGAACAGGACCTTGTCGCCAACCTTGACCTGCGGGGCGCGCAGCTGGCCGTTGTCCAGCACCTTGCCGCCGCCCACGGCGATGACTTCGCCCTTGATCGGCTTCTCGGTGGCCGAATCGGGGATGACGATCCCGCCGGCGGACAGCTTCTCTTCTTCCATGCGCTTGATGACCACGCGGTCGTACAACGGCTTGATGTGATGGGACATGACAACCTCTACAAGTGCTTGATTGAGGGGAGAAAACTCCGCGATTTTAGCAGTCGGCTGCGCCGAGTGCCAATCCGCGGACAAGAAACCGGGGCAACCCCGGATGCCAGCGTAGATGGGGGACGGCCCGCCGCATTCAAGGGTCGGCCCACGAATAGGCTGCGTGCCGCCGCCCCGCGCCTTGTCCCGTACCCTATGCAGGCTTGCCCCACGGACCGACCGATGCCCTGCACACTCACCCACTTTCGCCGCTGGCTGGCCGGCATCGCCCTGGCGCTGGCCATGCCGTCCGCGGCGCTCGCCCAGAACGTCGAGCTGCCGCCGGTCGACGAGGTATTCGTGCTGTCCGCGCAGGCCACCGCGCGCGACCGCATCGAGGTGCGCTGGGCGATCAAGGACAAGTATTACCTCTACCGGCACCGCACCTCGGTCAAATCCGACGCCTCGTTCCCCAACGGCACGCTCGCGCTGCCCAGGGGCAAGGCGTATCGCGATGAATTCTTCGGCGATGTCGAGACCTACCGGAAGTCGCTGACCGGCGTGTTCACCGGCGCTGCCGCCGAGGGCGCCGATGCGGTGACCCTGACGGTGAAGTACCAGGGCTGCGCCGACGCCGGCATCTGCTATCCGCCGCAAACCCGCATGCTGCGCGTGGCCTTGCCGGGCGAGGCGGCCGATGCGGGTTTCAGCCCGGCGAGGAAGGGCGGGCTGTTCGGCCTCGGCAACGCCGCGGCGGGAGCGACCGACGCCGCACCGCTGCCGGTCGACAGCGCGTTCACCACGGAAGTCATCGCCGACGGCGGCAACGCGCTGTTGCTGCGGCTGACGCCCGCTCAGGGCTATTACATCTATCGCGACAAGCTGTCGCTGCGGCTGGAGGCCGGCCCCGGCCTGTCTGCAGCGTTGCCGCCGCCCGCCAGGCTACCGAAGGCGACGCCGTACCGGGACGAGCATTTCGGCGACGTCGCCGTGTACTTCGACCAGGTCGAGATCGCGGTGCCGGTCACGCGCACTGACGCACGCGCGGCGCGCGGCACCCTGGTGCTCGGCCTGCAGGGCTGCCAGGACGGCGGCATCTGCTACCCGCCGATGACGCGGCGGCTGGCGATCTCGCTGCCGGCGGGTTCGATCACGCCGGTCGCCGCAAGCCTGCCCGGCGTCGATGGCGAGCCGGCGTCGCCGCCGGCCGATGCGGCTGCTGGCACACCGGTCGCCGAAGCGGGCGCGCCTGCCGCGGTTGGCGCCGAGGCCACCGCCAACTCCATCGAACGCGAGGCGGGAAGCACCACCGCGCGCACGCCACCGCCGCAGCAGCAGACTTATGGCCTGCTCGTCTCGCTGCTGCTGGCCCTGCTCGGCGGCCTGATCCTCAACCTGATGCCCTGCGTGCTGCCGGTGCTGTCGCTGAAGGCGTTGTCGCTGGCGCAAAGCGGCGAAAACCGGCAGAGCGCGCGCCGCCATGCGCTGGCCTATACCGCCGGGGTGGTGCTGAGTTTCGGTGCGCTCGGTGCGCTCGCCCTGGCGCTGCGCAAGGCGGGGTTGGCGCTGGGCTGGGGCTTCCAGCTGCAGCAGCCGCTGGTGGTCGCGGTATTGGCGCTGGTGGTATTCGCGTTTGGCCTGAGCCTTTCCGGCCTGTGGTACGCGAACATCGGCGTCGGCCAGCGCGGCAGCGCGCTGGTCCAGCGCGGCGGCATCTCCGGTGATTTCTTCACCGGCGTGCTGGCGGTGGTGCTGGCCACGCCCTGCACCGCGCCGTTCATGGGCGCGGCGCTGGCCTACGCGTTCACCAGACCGACCGCGGGCGGGATGCTGGTGTTCCTGATGCTGGGCCTTGGACTGGCGCTGCCGTTCCTGCTGATTGGCTTCGTGCCGGCGCTGGCGCGCATGTTGCCCAAGCCGGGCGCGTGGATGGACACGCTCAAGCAATTGCTTGCGTTCCCGCTGTACGCCACCGCCGCCTGGCTGGTGTGGGTGCTGGCGAAACAGCGCGGCGCCGACGCCGCCGGCCTGTGGCTGGCCGCGGCCATTGCGCTCGCCCTGGCCGCATGGGCATGGACGCGTGCGCGCAGCGGCGCGGGACGCGGCTGGCTCGCGCTGGCGCTGGTCGCACTGGTGGGCGTGGGCTGGCCGCTGCTGAAGCTGCACACGCTGCAGAAGCCGGAGGCCGCGATGGCCGCGACCCGCAGCGGCATCGCCAGCGTTGCGTTCTCGGAACGCGCGCTCGCCGACCTGCGGGCGCAGGGCCGGGTGGTCTTCGTCAACATGACCGCCGACTGGTGCGTGAGCTGCAAGGCCAACGAGAGGGCGGTGTTCGCCGGCGCCGGCTTCCGCGACGCCATGCAGGCCGCCAACGCGGTGTACATGGTCGGCGACTACACCGATGTGGACCCCGCCATTACCGCTTACCTGGAGCGCCACAAGGCGGTCGGCGTGCCGTTGTACGTGGTGTACCCGGGCGATGGCGGCGAAGGCCGGATCCTTCCGGTGATCCTGACCCCGGGCATCGCCGAGGACGCGTTGGCGCAGGCGGCGAGTGCGCGCTGATGGCCGCTGGCACACCGTCGAATCGCGGAATCCTGGTGGTGGCGCTGCTGGCCGCGCTGGCCGGCGCGGCGGCGAGCCTGTACTTCGAACCGACCATCGCCACCCGCCTGGCCGCAACCGAGCCCGGCCAGAAGATGCTCGGCGCATTCATGGACGCGAAGGCCCCAACGCCGCCGGCCGGCGTGATCGTCGCGGAACGGGGCGGCATCGTGCCGTCAATGACCCTGGATGATATCGATGGGTCAAGCGTTTCCCTCCCCCAGGCCTGGGCGGGCAAGACCACGCTGGTCAACCTCTGGGCCAGCTGGTGCGCGCCGTGCCTGAAGGAAATGCCGGAATTGCAGGCGTTCGCCCGTGAAAACGCGGCAACAGGCTTGCAAGTGGTGGGCATCGCGCTGGATGACGCGGAGCCAGCAAGGGCCATGCTTACGCGGCTGGGCATCACCTACCAGAACCTGATCGACGCTCCCGGTCCTGCCGATGCCGGGGTGCGTCTGGGCAATCCGGCTGGCGTGCTGCCGTATTCGGTACTGGTCTCGGACGAGGGACGGGTACTCAAGACGCGCATCGGGCCGTTTGACGACAAGGACGACATAGATTCATGGGTGTTGCGCTGAGGGGTGGCAGGGATGCGCTGCCGCTCCATCCAGTCATCCACGACTGAGTTCGCGGGCGCGGGCCATCCATGGCCCGCTCAGCGCATCCCTGCCACCCCTCAACGCAACCCACAGTCCCGCGCTCAATTAGAGCCGAGGCTCAAACAAGCGCTTAAAAATCCTCCAGCTGCCCGAATTTCGTCGAACTGGACACCATCGCCGGGCTGCGCGACACTGCGCGCCCGTCCTGCCGGCATCCCCATGGCGCACCTGCTGGTCCTGCATGGCCCCAACCTTGACCTGCTCGGTACCCGCGAGCCGGAGGTCTATGGCCACGCGACCCTGGCCGACATCGACGCCGACCTGGTTGCCCGCGCCGATGCTGCCGGGCACCACGTGCAGCACCTGCAATCCAACGCCGAACATGTGCTGATCGAACGCATCCACGCCGCCCGCCACGACGGCACCGCCTTCATCCTGATCAACCCCGCCGCCTTCACCCACACTTCGGTGGCCCTGCGCGACGCGCTGGCGGCGGTTGCCATCCCGTACATCGAAATCCACCTGTCGAACCCGCACGCCCGCGAACCCTTCCGCCAGCACAGCTACTTCAGCGACAAGGCGGTGGGCGTGATCTGCGGGTTCGGCGCCGATTCCTACCGCTACGCCCTCGACGCCGCGATCGCGCGGCTCGCGGCCTGACCCAGACACGAGGCTCCCATGGACCTGCGCAAGATCAAGAAGCTGATCGACCTGCTGGAAGAATCGAACCTGGCCGAAATCGAGATCAAGGAAGGCGAGGAATCCGTGCGCCTGGCCCGGGTGCCGCGCGCTGGCTACGCCCAGGCGCCGGCACCGGCGGTGCACTACGCCGCCGCCCCCGCATCGGCGCCCCCGGGCCCGGTGATGCCCATGCACTCGCCTTCGGAAGCGGCCACCGGCGGCAGCCACAAGCAGCTTGGCCCCGAACTGCCCGCAGGCCATGTGGTGCGCGCGCCGATGGTCGGCACCTTTTATGCCTCGCCGGCGCCGGACAAGCCGTCTTTCGTGGCCATCGGCCAGGCGGTCAAGGCCGGCGAGACACTGGGCATCATCGAGGCGATGAAGATGTTCAACCCGATCGAGGCCGATGTCTCCGGCACCGTGCTGGCGATCCAGTGCGAGAGCGGGCAGCCGGTCGAGTTCGACCAGCCCCTGTTCGTCATTGGCTGAGTCCTTCGACGTCGCTTCGCCACGCCCAGCCGAACGGAATTCCCATGCTCGATAAAGTCGTCATCGCCAACCGCGGGGAAATCGCGCTGCGCATCCTGCGCGCCTGCCATTCGATGGGCATCCGCACCGTGGCCGTGCATTCCACCGTGGACCGCAACCTCAAGCACGTGGCGATGGCGGACGAATCGGTCTGCATCGGGCCGGCGCCGTCCAGCGAGAGTTACCTCAACATGGCGTCGATCATCGCCGCAGCCGAGGTCACCGATGCCCAGGCCATTCACCCCGGTTACGGCTTCCTCAGCGAAAACGCAGACTTCGCAGAGCGCGTGGAGCAGTCCGGCTTCATCTTCATCGGGCCGAAGGCGGACACGATCCGCCTGATGGGCGACAAGGTCGAGGCGATCCGCGCGATGAAGGCCGCGGGCGTCCCATGCGTGCCCGGCAGCGGCGGTCCGCTCGGCGACGACGCGGCGACCAACGTCAAGATCGCGCGCGAAATCGGCTATCCGGTGATCGTCAAGGCCGCGGGCGGCGGCGGCGGTCGCGGCATGCGCGTGGTGCACACCGAGGCGGCGCTGGCCAACGCGATCGGCACCACCAAGCAGGAAGCCAAGGCCGCGTTCGGCAACGACATGGTGTACATGGAGAAATTCCTGGAGAACCCGCGCCACGTGGAGATCCAGGTGCTGGCCGACGGCCAGGGCAACGCCATCCACCTGGGCGAGCGCGACTGCTCGATGCAGCGCCGCCACCAGAAAGTCGTCGAGGAAGCACCCGCGCCTGGTATCAGCGACGCCCAGCGCGCGGAGATCGGCAAGGTCTGCGTCGAGGCCTGCCTGCGCATCGGCTATCGCGGCGCCGGCACCTTTGAATTCCTGTTCGAGGGCGGCCGTTTCTACTTCATTGAAATGAACACCCGTATCCAGGTTGAACACCCGGTCACCGAACTGGTCACCGGCATCGACCTGGTGCGCGAGCAGCTGCTGATCGCCTCGGGCCACAAGCTGTCGATCAAGCAAAGCGACATCGTGCTCAGCGGGCATGCGATCGAGTGCCGCATCAACGCGGAAGATCCCGATACCTTCATGCCCTCGCCCGGCCTTGTGACCCACTTCCATTCGCCGGGTGGCCCGGGCGTTCGGGTGGATTCGCACATCTATGAAGGCTACCGGGTGCCGCCGAACTACGATTCCATGATCGGCAAGCTCATCGTCCACGGCGCCACCCGCGAGCAGGCGATCGCGCGCATGCGCGTGGCCCTCTCCGAAATGGTGGTCGACGGCATCAAGACCAACGTGCCGCTGCAGCAGCGCATCCTGGCCGATGGCGGCTTTGCGCAGGGGGGACAGAACATCCATTACCTCGAGAAGAAGCTGGCCGAGCGCAAGGAAAAGGCCTTGTCGGTGATCTGACCCATGCCCTACCTGCAACTCAGCCTGCCCTGTACGGACGACCAGCAGCCGCGCGTCGAGCGCGCGCTGGAGGACGTGGGCGCGCTGGCAGTGACCCTGCAGGACGCGCACCTGGATGCGGTGGACGAGCAGGCCATCTTCGAACCCGGCGTCGGCGAGATCCCGCTGTGGCGGGAGATGACACTCACTGCTCTTTTCGATGCCGATGCCGACGCGCTGGCCTTGCTGGCCGCGCTCGACGCGTTCGATCCCGAGCTGGACTGGAGCCGCGCGCGATTCGAAACCATCGAGGACCAGGACTGGGAACGCGCCTGGCTGGACCAGTACCGGCCGATGCGGTTTGGCCAGCACACCTGGATCGTTCCGTGGAACCACGACCTGCCTGCTGACGCGCAAGCTGGTGATGCGGTGATCGTGCGCCTCGACCCCGGCCTTGCGTTCGGGTCCGGCACCCATCCCACCACCGCGCTGTGCCTGCAGTGGCTGGACAGTCTCGCCGCGCGCGGCGAACTGCAAGGCCGCGAGGTGCTCGACTTCGGCTGCGGCAGCGGCATCCTCGCGCTGGCGGCGCTCAAGCTGGGCGCGGCGCGCGCTGTCGGGGTCGACAACGACCCGCAGGCCCTGATCGCGACCCACGACAACGCGCAGCGCAATGGCATGACCATCGAGGTATTCATGCCGCAAGACGAACCGCCAATGATGTATCCGGTGGTGGTCGCCAACATCCTCGCCACCGCGCTGGATGCGTTGGCCGACACCCTGGCCGCGCGCACCGCGCCCGGTGGACGCATCGCCATGTCCGGCATCCTCGCCGGGCAGGAAGATGAGTTGCTGCAACGTTACAGCGCGTGGTTCGACGAGCTGCACGTTGCGCGGGAGGACGACTGGATCCGCATCGATGGCCTGCGCCGGGGCGAAGGCGCGTGAGCCGTGCGCCAAGTTTCCTGCGCGAGCCGGCGCCGCGGCGCCCGCGGCGTGGCGAATGGCTGGTGCTGGTCGCGCTTGGCGTGCTCCTGCTGGCGCAGGTGCTGATCGCCGAACATGCACGACTGGCTGCAGACCCGCGCTGGCGACCCCTGCTGGAAAAGACCTGCGACATCCTGCGATGCCGCCTGCCGCCCTGGCGCGAGCCCGCCGCATTCACCATGTTGTCGCGCGACGTGATCGCAATCCCGGAACGCGCCGGCGTGCTTCGCGTGCAGGCCAGCATCCGCAATGACGCACGCTGGGCGCAGCCTTGGCCCGTGCTGGGCTTGAGCCTGTCGGATGCCAGCGGCCGCCTGCTGGGCACGCGCCGGTTCCAGCCGGGCGAGTACCTGGGTAGCACGGCAGGCGCGCGCACGCTTGGCGCTGGCCAGGCCGCGCAGCTCTCGTTCGACATCATCGAACCGGCGCCCGGCGTGGTCGCGTTCGACTTCCGCTTCGAGTGAACCGCCTCGCAATCGTCCGGTCACATTGCATGCACATGAATACGTAGCGGCGCTGCCATTCGCCGTCGCATCACGCTAGACTCGCTCCCCCGCGCCGATGACTTTTCTCGCGCGGTTCGCATCGAGGGAGCCGCTTGAACGTGACCGCCGACCGCCAGGACGCCCAGCGCGCGCCATTGCGCGACCACGTGGCCAACTCGGTACGACGCTACCTGCACGACCTCAACGGCTGCGGCACCGACGATCTCTACAACATCGCCCTGCGCGAGCTGGAAATCCCGCTCTTCGCCGAAGTGCTGCAGCACTGCGACGGCAACCAGAGCCGGGCCGCATCGATGCTGGGCATCCACCGCGCCACCCTGCGCAAGAAGCTGAAGGATTACGGGCTGGCATCCTGACCCCGCGCCGCACCGATGATCCTTGCAAGAGCTCCGCGTACGACGCGCTTATAATTCCGGCTTCCCCCTGCGCGCGCTCCGAATGACCGCCAACTTGATCGAAGGCCCATCCGTGGCCGTTCGCCGCGCCCTGCTGTCGGTCTCCGACAAGACCGGCCTGCTCGAACTTGCGAACGCCCTCGCCGCGCATGGCGTGGAGCTGCTGTCCACCGGCGGCACCGCGAAGGCGCTGCGCGACGCAGGCCTCGTGGTCAAGGATGTCGGCGACCACACCGGTTTCCCGGAAATGATGGATGGCCGGGTCAAGACCCTGCACCCGAAGGTGCATGGCGGCCTGCTTGGCCGCACCGGCATCGACGACGCAGTGATGGCGGAACACGGCATCGATGCCATCGACCTGCTGGTGCTGAACCTGTATCCGTTCGCGCAGGTGGCGATGGATCCGGCCAGCAGCTTCGAGGACGTGATCGAGAACATCGACATCGGCGGCCCGGCGATGCTGCGCAGCGCGGCCAAGAACTTCGCCCGCGTCGCCGTGGCAACCGACCCCGCGCAGTACGCCGGCATCGTCGCGGAATTGGACGCAAACGCCGGCGCAATCTCGGCGAAGAGCCGCTTCGCGCTTGCCGTCGCCGCGTTCAACAGCGTTGCCTATTACGACGCCTGCATCAGCAATCATTTGTCGTCGTTGCAGGACGACGGCAGCCAAGCGCTGTTCGCCGGCCAGAGCAACGGCAACTTCGTCAAGGTCATGGACCTGCGCTACGGCGAAAACCCCCACCAGCAGGCCGCGTTCTACCGCGACCTGTGGCCCGTGCCCGGCACGCTGGCGACCTTCACCCAGTTGCAGGGCAAGGAACTCAGCTTCAACAACATCGCCGACAGCGACGCCGCGTGGGAATGCGTGCGCCAGTTCGACGCGCCGGCCTGCGTCATCGTCAAGCATGCCAACCCGTGTGGCGTGGCGGTAGGCGCGGCATGCGGCGATGCGTACGAACTCGCGTATGCCACTGATCCGACCAGCGCGTTCGGCGGCATCATCGCGTTCAACACCACGCTGGATGCGGCGACCGCAAAAGTCATCCTGGACCGGCAGTTCGTCGAGGTGCTGATCGCGCCGGACTACGACGACGGCGCGCTCGCATATGCGAAGAAAAAGGCCAACGTGCGCGTGCTGCGCATCCCGCATGGCAATGGCAAGAACAACATGGACGTCAAGCGCGTCGGTTCCGGCCTGCTGATGCAGACCAGCGACATCCGCGAGGTCACCTCCGACGAATTGGAAGTGGTGACGAAGGTGGCGCCCACGGCCACGCAACTCGCCGATCTCCTGTTCGCCTGGCGCGTCGCCAAGTACGTGAAGTCGAACGCCATCGTGTATGCGAAGGACCTGCGCACGATCGGTGTCGGCGCGGGGCAGATGAGCCGGGTGTACTCCGCGCGCATCGCCGGCATCAAGGCATCGGATGCCGACCTGCAGGTCGAAGGCTCGGTGATGGCTTCCGACGCGTTCTTCCCGTTCCGCGACGGCATCGACGCCGCAGCCGAGGCCGGGATCAAGGCCGTGATCCAGCCCGGTGGCTCGATGCGCGATGCCGAGGTGATCAAGGCCGCCGACGAACACGG
>JAZKHR010000085.1:19023-28282 GCA_040385305.1 Pseudomonadota bacterium | reverse complement strand
GCCAGCAACTGGTCAACGGCACCCACTCGCCTGGCCACATCCGCGCGTTCGCACCCCTGCGCAACATCGACGCCTGGTACGACGCGTTCAAGGTGACTGCTGGCGACCCGTTGTGGATCGCGCCACAGGACCGCGTGCGGATCTGGTAATCCCGCAAGTCGGGGATGGGTGAAAAGACGAAGGGCCGGTCGTGGTGACCGGCCCTTCTCGTTGGCGGATAGCGTTGCCTGTAGGTGGAAAGACTGGCATGCGGGCCCGCCGTCGCATTCACGTGCCCATGAACTGTCTCCCGGGCCGCACAGGGGAAAACCCGCTTGCGCTTCGCGTTCACTTTCTGTTAACAAGTTAGCCAGCCGCAGGAGGGGGTCCGCGGCCACGGTGAAAAGGCACGTTCAATCCAGCTTTGAAGGGAGAAGGCAGATGCGGAAGAATCCAAACGGAGACAACCGGCCGGCGCGCCACGCGCTGACGATGGGTGTGCGGACGGCATTGTTCACGAGCATGCTCTCGGTCGCAGGGGTCGCTGCTGCGCAGATGCAGGTTCCACCGACCGAGGGTAGCAACCAGGCCAAGACGCTCGACACCGTGTCGGTACTGGGATCACGCACCAAGCCGCGCACGGAAGCGTCATCGGCCGTTCCGATCGACATCCTCGATGGCGAGGAATTCCACAACCAGCCTGCCGTCGACGTGCTGGACAAGCTGCGCACTCTCGTGCCCTCGTTCAACGTCAGCACCATTCCCATCGACGACGCCGCCACGCTGGTGCGCCCGGCCAACCTGCGCGGGCTGCCCCCGGACAACACCCTGGTGCTGGTCAATGGCAAGCGTCGGCATCGCGCAGCCGTCATCACCTTCCTCGGCCACGGATTGTCCGATGGTTCGCAGGGACCGGACATCTCGGTGTTCCCGTCACTGGCCCTCGAGCAGGTCGAGGTGCTGCGTGACGGCGCGGCAGCGCAGTACGGTTCGGATGCCATCGCGGGCGTGATCAACTTCGGCCTAAAGCGCCTGGAGAAGGGCGGCAGCGTGGAGGCGTTTGCCGGCCAGTACTACGAGGGCGATGGCTTCACCCAGCAATACAGCGCGCAGATCGGCACGGGCTTCGGACAGCGCGGGTTCGCCACCTTCACGGCCGAATGGCGCAGCGCGGATCCCACCTCGCGCAGCGTGCAACGCGACGATGCCGCGGCGGTAGCGGCCGCCGGCTACCCCGGTGTCGCCAACCCTGCGCAGGTCTGGGGCTCGCCCGAAGTGCACGAAGACACCAAGTTCGTCGCCAGCATGGGTGTCTCTGGCGAGAACGTGGATTTCTATGCCTTCGGCAACTTCGCCCGGCGCGACGTGGAGGGCGGCTTCTACTACCGCAACCCGACCACGCGCGGCGGCGTGTATTCCAATGACGGGGGAAGCACGCTTTTGATCGGCGACACCAACCCGACCAATGCCACCACCTGTCCGTCGATTGCCCTGCGCACGGCCAATGGCAGCCTGATCCCGTATACGACGGTGCGGTCCGCCGTGACTGCGTTGCCAGCGGAATGTTTCACCTTCCTCTCCCAGTTCCCCGGCGGCTTCACCCCGAAATTCGGCGGCGAGATGAAGGATGCGGCGTTCGTTGCCGGTGCCAAGGGGCTGTGGGGCAGCACCTGGAGCTGGGACCTGAGCGCCAGCTACGGTCGCAACGAAATCGACTTCTACATCGTCAACACGCTCAATGCCTCGCTCGGCCCCAACCAGCCGGGGGGACTGCGCTTCAGCCCCGGCGGCAACGTGCAGACCGAGACCAATGTCAACTTCGACGTGGGTCGTGACATCGAAACCGGCTTCTCCTTCGAGCCGGTGCGATTGGCGATGGGTGCGGAATGGCGGCGCGAGGAATTCGAAGTGGTCGCGGGCGACGGCCCCTCGACCGCCATCGGGCCGCTCACCAACCAGGGCTTCGCGCTCGGCTCCAACGGCTTCAACGGGTTCAACCCGCGCACGGCCGGCCAGTTCGAACGGCACAACTGGGCCATTTATGCCGATGCCGAAACCCGTTTCAGCGAGCAGCTGCTGCTGGCCGCAGCGGTGCGCCACGAGGACTTCAGCGATTTCGGCGGCACCACCAATTGGAAGCTCACCGGCCGCTACGACGTAACCGATGCGTTCGCGATCCGCGGCGCGGTGAGCACCGGCTTCCGCGCGCCCACGCCGGGTCAGTCAAACGCCGAGCAGGTCACCACGTCCTTCATCAACGGACAACTCCGGGACACCGCGGTGCTGTCGCCCAACAACCCGATCGCCGCGTTCTACGGCGCGGAGCCGCTGAAGCCGGAAGAATCCAGCAACGCGTCGCTCGGTTTCGTGTTCAACCAGGACAAGTGGTTGGTCACCGGCGACTGGTATCGCATCAAGACCGAAGACCGGCTGGCGCTGAGCGCGTTCTTCACGGTGAGCGATGCCGACCGCGCCCGCCTGGTCGCGGGCGGGAACCCGGAGGCGGCGTCGATCTCCGAGGTGCAGTTCTTCGTCAATGACTTCGACACCACCACCACCGGCGTGGACCTGGTGACGAGCTACGAGAGCGAGCTGTTCGGCGCCAAGACCACCTACTCGCTGGCGGGCAACTGGAACAGGACCGAGGTCGATGATTTCACCCCAGGGATCATCACGCCCATCCGCATCAAGAAGCTCGAGGAATCGCTGCCACGCACCAAGGGTTACTTCAGCATCAACCACCAGCGCGAGGTGCTGAACGCGAACGTCCGCATCAACTACTACGGCTCGTTCTTCGAAGACCACCTCGACGATGGCGGCCTGCCGATCGACGGCGGCAGCGCGGTGACCGTGGATGCGGACGTGGGCATGAAGTTCGCCTCGGGCCTCTACTTCAACGTTGGCGCACAGAACCTGTTCGACAAGGTGCCGGAGGTGAACCCGTGGGGCTTCATCGCCGGCGCGAAGTATCCGGTGCATGCGCCATATGGCTTCAACGGCGGGTTCTACTACGCGCGGGTTGGTTACAGGTTCTGAGGCGAGCTGGCTCGCGGCAAACAAGAAACCCCGCCACGGCGGGGTTTCTTGTTTGCAGGCGTCATTGGCCCCTTGTTGACCCGGCTACGCTGCGGGCTTTGCTAGCGCTTCGAGGCCTCGATCGGCATGGCATCCAGGGGTGATTCGAAGGCGATGAACAGAATGCAGGGCTCCGCGCTTGCGCAGAAGCCCTCATGCGGCTTTTGCGCGGGGCCGTATGCATACGTCCCCGGCTTCAATACGACGGTCGACTGGCCCGCGTAGGTGACATGCAGTTCGCCTGCCACCAGGACCATGCGCTCGGCCGAGGTATGGGTATGCAGGGGAATGTTCGACCGTGCGGGAACCTTGAAGAAGACGTCGACGTTGTCCTTGGCGGGATCGCCATGCAGCACGGCGATGCCACAGCCCTTGGGCAGGAACGAGGGGCAGGGCGACCACTCGAGGCTCGCATCACCCGATGTACGGGTCACCGCAGGCTCGTCGGTCGGAGCATGCGCAAGCGCGGCAAACGCTGCCAGGCTGCAAGCCACCAGCAGCGGGGAACGCCACTTGTCCTGCGGGGTACGGCGATTCATGGCTGGAAAATCCATGGGTTTGCTCCTGTTCGTTGGATGCGCCGTGCGGCGGCGTGCCGCCCGGTACGTGGATCACGGACAAACACGGGTGGGCCGGTCAGGCAGCCTTGGCCGCGGCGAGTGCATGCACATCCGACGCCTTCAGCGCCTGGCCACCGATGGCCCAGTGGCCGCCTTCGAATTCATTGATGCGAACCCAGGTCACGCCACGCAGGCTCTCGCCTTCCACGGCGATCATGGCCTCGGTGACCTTGCTGATGATTTCCTGCTTCTGCTGCGGGGTGAACACGTCCTTGATGACGTCGATCGTGACCATGGGCATCTGCGAACTCCTCTGGGTTTGGGAACCGGCTTCCGGCTTGTGCCGCAGCCTTGGGAAACAGTTCACCACGCACCAGAACCGCATGCATGCAGGTTTGCTGGAGATGTGCCGGAGATCGTCCGGAGATTAGCCCTGCCTTATGCTGTCGCCATGATCTACCGTTTCGGTGATTTCGAACTCGACCTCGCCAAGCTCGAGCTGCGTGAGGGCGCTGAGGTGCGCCGGGTCGAGCCGCAGGTCTTTGCACTGCTGGCCTTGCTGGTCGCCAATCGCGAGCGCGTCATCTCGAGGGATGAAATCCTCGAAAAGGTTTGGGATGGGCGGGTGGTCTCGGACTCGGCGATCGACAGCCGAATCAAGTCGGCGCGCCAGGCGCTGGGTGACGATGGCACGGCGCAGCGCCTCATCAGGACCATGCCTCGCAAGGGGTTTCGCTTCGTGGCCGAGGCCCTCGTCGTCGGGTCGGGATCGGCAACACTTGCTGAAGGTTCGAAGTTCGAGGCGGCAGCTGGCGGTGATGGCGCGCGTCCCTCGATCGCCGTGCTGCCTTTTCGCCAGGTGGGCGTGGCGGGGCCGTATCCCGCCCTCGTCGATGCATTGCCGCACGAGTTGATCGCCGAGCTGGCGCGGATGCGCTGGTTGTTCGTCACCGCGCGGGAGTCCTCGTTCCGGCTGCGCGGCGCCGAAGCCCAGCCGGCCGATATCGGCCGGCTGCTCGGTGTGCGCTATTACCTCACCGGCAGCGTCGAGATGGTCGCATCGCGCCTGGCGGTGATGGTGGAGCTGGTCGACACCCGGGATGGCGGCATCGTCTGGGCCGAGCGCTTCGCGGTGGCGATCGAGGACGTCCACCAGCTGCGCCAGGAGATACGCACGCAGACCCTGGCGGCCCTGGAGATCAGGATTCCGCAGCATGAAGCCGCGATTGCGCGCTTGTCGGTGAGCGAGAACCTGGATGCCTGGTCGGCCTACCACCTGGGGCTGCAGCACGTGTACCACTTCAATCGGACCGACAACGCCGCGGCGCTGGCGTTGTTCCAGCGCTCGATCGCGAATGACCCCGGTTTCGCGCGCGCGCATGCCGGCCTTTCCTTCGTGCACTTCCAGAATGCCTTCATGCACCACACCGACGATGTCGCCGGGGAAATCGCACGGTCGCGTCGTTTTGCAATACGTGGCCTGGAGCTCGATCCGCTCGACCCCTTCGTCAATTTCGCGATGGGCCGCAGTTTCTGGCTCGAGGGCGACCTTGCGAGCAGCCTGGGGTGGCTGGAGCGCGCCACAACGATCAGCCCGCACTACGCGCAGGGGCTGTACGCCCGCGGCTGGGCCGAGTCGATGGCAGAACGAGGCAATGAGAGTCGGCAGCATGTCGACCTCGCCATGCGCCTGAGCCCGCTCGACCCGCTGCACTACGCGATGGTCGGTACGCGCGCCCTGACCCACATGATGCAGGGCGAGGATAACGACGCCGCCGACTGGGCCGAGCGGGCCGCTCGCGCACCGGGTGCGCATGTGCTGATCGCCATGATCGCGGTGGTCGCCCACGGCCTGGCCGGCAACCCTGCGAAGGCCCGCGCGTGGGTGGAGAACGTGCGCTCCCGGCATCCGGCCATGAGCCAGGAAGATTTCTTCCGCGCCTTTCCCATGCAGTCGGCAACAGCGCGTGCTCGCGTCGCAAGGACGCTCACCGCACTCGGATTCTGAGGGTGGCATGAAAATCCCGGGGCGTTTCCGACCCGGGACATGCAACAGGCCTGCAATGAGTACAGCAGGGCGCTGCGCTAGCGCAGCCGGGTGGCGATCCCCTTCAGCGCAGCCGAAAGCGCGGTCCGCGTCTCGGCCGTGCGTGCATCGGTGGCGGCCGGGCTGATCGCGTTTCCGGCCAGCGCATCCAGCCGGCGGGCCAAGACTGCGTTGTCGGCCGTGGAACCAGAATTGGCCAGCGCGGTTTCGGCTGCGCCAAGGGCCGAGCGCAACTCGGACTCCTGGCCGGCGGCGAGCGCGCCACTGCGCGCAAGCTGGTCGACGTAAGCGATCGCCACCATCGGCGCCTGCGGCCATGTCCTCGCGAACTGCTGCTGCGGATTGAACACCGCCGCGTCCTCGGCCATCGCGGCTGCGGCGATTTCATTGGCCGACAGGAGCTTGCTCGGCTCCAGCGCCAGCACGTCGAGCCCGCGGGTGATCTCCGAGCCGTAGATGCGCCCGTCGTAGTAGTACGCGGACCAGAAGCCGCCGGTGATCAGTTTTTCGTTGTTGATCGGGCCACGGTCGAAATAGGCGATTTCGAACGGGTTGGCGGAATCGGTGAAATCGATCAGCGACAGCCCGCCCTGGTACCAGGCCTGGACGAATACATCGCGGCCCGGGACCGGGACCACCGCGCCGTTGTGCGCCACGCAATTCTCGGTCACCGCTTGCGGGCTTGCGATCTTGAAGTAGCTGCGGAACACCAGCTTTCCGTCGACGATGTCGTAGATCGCGTCAGCACCATAGTTGCGCGGATCGGAGGCGCGGCAACGGGGCCGCCCACCGCCGCCCCACTCGTCGGTGAAGATCACCTTGGTGCCATCGTTGTTGAACGTGGCGGAGTGCCAGTAGGCAAAACCGGAGTCGATGACCGTGTCGATGCGCTTGGGCTTCATCGGATTGGTGATGTCGAACAGGATGCCGTTGCCCGAGCACGCGCCAGCGGCGATGTTCTTTTCCGGGAACACGGTGATGTCGTGGCAGTGGTCGGTCTTGCTGGTTTTCTGGGTCATGTCGCCGTGGTCGCCCCCGCGCCACAAGCCGGCGAGCGAACCGGTCATTTCATCGGCGAACACCGCCGGGCTGTCGATGATGCGGGCCCTGGATGGATCGGCGACCGGGATCTCGATGACGTCGATGCGGAACAGCGCGGTGCGCGTATCGCCGGGAAGCTCGTCGACGCAGCGCTGCAGTTCTTCCTGCCTGCGCACCGAGCCGGTGCCGGAGTTGTAGACCACGATGCGCTTGTCGTCGCTGGACACCACAGAGTGGGTGTGCGAGCCGCGGCAAGTCTGGATGGCGCCGACCTGTTTCGGGCGGGTGAGATCGCTGATGTCGAACACGCGCAGGCCGCGGAAACGTTCCTTGGAGACATCTTCGGTGACGCCCTGCAGGCCGCAGTCCAGGCGGCCGCGGGTTTCCTCCGCGGACATCAACAGCAGGTTGCCGACGATGGACACATCGCCCTGGCCGCCGGGGCAGACCACCGAACTGACCAGCGCCGGCACGCCATCGGCGCCCAGGCGATAGGCATTGAAGCCGTGGTAATTGCCGACCACCAGCACGTCGCCCGCGAACGCCATGTCGGTGTTCGCGAAGCTCAGCAGGCCGCCGCGGCCGCCGCCGGTGGATTCGCCCTTGAAGCGCTTGAACGCCTGGCCGAGAGTCTTCTTCGCAAGATCCTCTTCCTTGTCCGCGGCTTTTTTCTTGTCTGCGACGGGTTCCAGCGGCAGGTCGGCCGGGTTTGCCGGATCGAAGAATCCCGCTGGCTTGGGCAGCGACGCGATCAGCCGAAGGTTGGAGATGGCCGTGGCGGCGTCGCGGAAGCCGGCGGACAGGCCGGTGCGTGGATCACTGCTGACCGACGCCAGCAGCGTGGTCATACGCTCGATTTCAGCCGCCTGGTCGTTGCTGACGTCGTTGACGAACTCGAGCAGGGTCGGATCGTAGGCCGAGCCCGACTGCGCCAGCAGTTTCTCGACCATGGTCAGTGCACCGGCGTGGTGGCTGATCATCAATTGCAGGAACTGGCGGTCGAACTCGGTGCCCTCGGCCTTGGCCAGCGCTGCCATCTGGGCCGGGGAGGCCATGCCGGCCATCGTGTGTGGCGCCATCCCGGGCATGTCGTGGGAGGCGTGCATGCCTGCGTGCCCCGCCGAATCCGGCACGCGTTCGCCGCGCGCAGCCAGCCACTGGCGCATGAAGCCGATCTCGTCGCGCTGCGAGGAATCGATGCGCTTCGCCGCCTCGAGCAAGCCCGGGGAATTCGTGCGCGTGCCCACCAGCGCCGACATTTCCAGCGCTTGCTGGTGGTGGGGAATCATGTCGCGCATGAACTGCACGTCGGCCGCCGAGTGGCGTGACGCCGCGATCTTCACCGCCTCGTCGGCGGACAGCTTGCGCGAATCCTGGCCCGGTGCACCCGGGTTGACAATGCTCACCTGCGCCAGTGCCGGGGCGCACGGCGCGGCCAGCAGGGCGGTGAGCAGGAACGACGGAAGCACGCGCGGAGCCCGCGCATCGGGCGATGCAACGGGCAACTTGGGCAGTCGGGTCATCAGGCGGGTCCTGTGGCGGGAATGGAGGACGGCGCGACGCACCGCGGCCCACGAATCTAGCAGAACCACGCCCCGGCGATGGCGCAGGGAGCACGCGGCACAGGGGTGGGTGCGGGAAGACCCCCGAGTCTGCATGGAACATGCTGGCCGTGCGACGGCGTGGGCTTGCTTGATGTGGAAGGGCAGCACTGCGTCGGGCACGGCGCCGTTCGACACTTGATCGTGCGCCACGGCGCAAGAGATGCCGAGCCGTTTGCCGGGCTTGATCGCGGCTGCCGGGTAATGCCACGCTGGCCCGCGATTCGACCGGGACCCGGCATGCTGCAGGCACGCACCACCGCCCTGACCGGGCTTGCGATGATGGCGTTCGCCGGCAACTCGCTGCTGTGCCGCTACGCGCTGAAGCACACCGCCATCGATCCCGGCAGCTTCACCCTGATCCGGCTGCTGGCGGGCGCCGCCGTGCTTTGCTTGATCGTGCGCTTGCGCAAGCCGTCACGCGGCGGTGCGGGCGACTGGCCGTCGGCGCTGGCGTTGTTCGCCTATGCGGCGGGGTTTTCGTTCGCTTACACCAGCTTGCCCGCGGCCACCGGCGCGCTGCTGCTGTTCGGCGCCGTGCAGGTCACGATGGTGGGCCACGGGCTGTGGCGGGGCGAGCGGATGCGCGGGTGGCAGGTTGTCGGATTCATGCTGGCATTTGCCGGCCTGGTCGGTCTTTTGCTGCCGGGCCTGTCTGCGCCGCCGCTGGAGGGCGCGCTGCTGATGCTGGGCGCCGGTATCGCCTGGGGCGTGTATTCCCTGCGGGGCAGAGGCGCAGGCGACGGCACCGGGGTGACTGCAGGCAATTTCCTGCGCACGCTTCCCATCGCCTTGGTGCTGGTGCCATGGCTCTCCCGTCACCTGTCCCTGGACGGCGTTGGCGTCTGGTGCGCGATCGCCTCCGGCGCACTGGCATCGGGCGTCGGCTACGCGATCTGGTACGCGGCGCTGCCGTCGCTGCGCGCAACGACCGCTGCGGCCGTCCAGCTCAGCGT
>JAZKHR010000085.1:0-18923 GCA_040385305.1 Pseudomonadota bacterium | reverse complement strand
TTCAACCCTTGGGAGCGCGCCATGAACAACACGACCCGCGGCATCGGACTGGCGCTGGCCACGAGCGTTGTACTGCTTGCCGGCTGCGCCACGCTGCCTGGTGGTTACGGCAGCAGCTATCCCGGCGGTGGGTATGGACAGCCACAACAAGGCTATCCGTCGCAGTATGGGAGCCAGCTCCAGGGCACCGTGGAACGCGTCGACTCCGGTTACGGACGGATCCTCGTGTTCGTCGATGACCCGCGCAGCGGACGCATGCAGCAGGTTGAACTGCGCTATGACCAGCGCACGCGCCTCGTCTACCAAGGCCGCGAGAGCGCGGTCGAAGGCCTCGAGCGGGGCGACGTGATTCGCTTCGACGCAACGGAGTCCGGCCGGGAGCTGTACGCGCGTTCGATCGAAGTCGTGCGCAACGTGCGCGATGGTGGCGGTGCTGGCTACAGCAATGACTACGGCAATGATGAATACGGCACCGGCAACGACCTGCGCGGCTCGGTCGCGCTGGTCGATACGCGCTCGCGCATCATCCGCCTGGATGGCGCGGGTTACGGCAACACCGTGCAGTTGGTGTATGACGCGCGCACCACAGTGGAATACCAAGGGCGCGGCTACCGTCCCGAGAACCTGCAGCGGGGTGACATCGTGCGGGTCCAGGCGCGCCAGGTGGGCAGCAACCAATGGCTGGCGGAGCGCATCCTGGTGGAGCGGTCCGTGGGGCGCTAGGCAGGCGGACAGGTACCCGGTCCCGCTTGCCGGGAGACGCCCGTCGCAGATCCCGCATCGTCCCGCCGCCGGAGCGGGGGCGGGCGGCTTGCGTGGTGCGCAAGTCCGTATCCTGCGGCCATGGACAGCCTACTCACCCACCTTGCGGACTCAGTTTCAAGCGCGCAGACGCTCGAGGAGCTGACGCGCCCGTTGCTCGAGCTCCTGGAAGCGGTGACCGGGCTGGAGTCGACCTACCTGACCGCCATCGATCTCGATGGGGAAGTGCAACGCATCCTCTACGCCCGCAACGCCAGGCAGATGCAGATCCCCGAAGGCTTGACCATGCCGTGGGGCGACACCTTGTGCAAGCGCGCCCTCGACGAAGGACGCACGTGCACCGATGACGTGGCGGGCATATGGGGCGATTCGGAGGCAGCGCGTGCGCTCGGCATCCGCACCTATGTGTCGACGCCCGTGACCATGAGCGATGGTGAACTGTACGGAACGCTGTGCGCGGCGAGCGCGACGCGTGCTTCGCTCGGCGGCGACGCGGAGCGTGTGCTCAAGATGTTCGGCACCCTGATTGCCCAGCATATCGAGCGCGATCGGCTGGTGACCCAGCTCCGGGCGACGAATGCCGAACTGGCCATGTCCGCGCTGACGGATGCGGTCACCGGCCTTGCCAACCGCCGGGCATTCTTCGCCGAGGGAGCGAGGATCATGGCCCGCGCCGCGCGGGCTGGGTCGGGGGTGCTCGTTGCCTTCATCGACCTGGACGGATTCAAGGCCATCAATGATCGGCTCGGCCACGATGTGGGCGATCAGCTATTGACCGAGGTCGGCAGGCGCATCGTCGCCGGCCGGCGCGCCGGCGACCTGGTCGCGCGCTTCGGCGGCGACGAGTTCGTAATGATGGCGGAGGTCCCGGCCGATCACATGGAGAGGGCCTGTCGGGCGGTTCGCGAGGGTCTGGAAACGAGTACCCGGGGCACCTACCAGTTGCGGGACCAGCGCGTGGACTACGCGGGAGCGAGCGTGGGTGTTGCTGCAGCGAATGGTCCGGGCGCGGACCTCGACCAGCTGGTCAAGCAGGCCGACGAGGCCATGTACCGCAACAAGCAGGCGCGCCGCACCGCAACCCTGCCGCGCAGGGAGAAGGCGGGAACGCGACCGATGTTGCGGGCCGTTGCCGCGGCGGTGGGATGAACCTGTTGCGCTTGCGGAGGACGCTCAAGCGCAGGCGGTCACGGTAAACGTCATGTGCCCGTGCTTGGCGCGGTACATCGCCTCGTCGGCATTGCGCATCAAGGCAGTGGCGTCATAGTCGGGACCGTCCTGATACGCCACGCCCATGCTGGGCAGGCACACGAGGATGGATTTTTCCCACAGGATGCCGCTGCAGACGGCATCGAGTACCCGGTTCACCACGATCGGGACGCTGCGCTCCACGTCATCCAGGCCCTCGATCAGGACCGCGAATTCGTCGCCCGCCAGCCGCGCGACGAAGTCGCTCACGCGCACGCATCCGCGCAGTTGCGACGCAAACGCCCTCAGCAGGGCGTCGCCCGCTGCATGGCCATGCCGGTCGTTGATCGCCTTGAAGCCGTTGAGGTCGATGTACATGACCGCCAGCGGTATACGTGCCCGCCTGGCGCGGGCAATCCCCATGTGCAGCGCCTCGTTCCAGGCCGCGCGGTTGGGGAGGCGGGTAAGGTCGTCGCTGAGCGCGCGGCGCTGCATGTCCGCCGCGAGTTGCGCGCTGCGGTCGATTTCCACCTGCCGCGCCACCACGCCGCCGATGAACTGGGCGAACAACTCCAGCGCGTGCTCGTCGATCTGGTCGAACGCGCCCGGGCGCGCAGAAACTGCCATCAGCACGCCCATCGCTTCGCCGCCGCGTTGCAGCGGCACCACCAACATCGAGCGCGCGCCTATCTTGCGGCAGGCGTCCAGGTCGACCCGCGGGTCGGCTTCGGTGTCTGGGCAGGAGATCGCACGCTTCTGCGCAGCGCACAGGCCTGACAGGCTGGTGGCGGCCTTGAGCCGCAAACCGACATGTCCAGACACCGAGCCCGATGCGGCCCGGTACTCCATCTCGTCGCCATCCGCGATCTCCAGCACGGCACCGCCGGCTCGGGTCAGCTGCATGACCCTGGCGACGGTTTCGTCCATGAGCGCCTGGGTCATGCCCGGTGAGGCGCTGACCGAACCCAGCGCGGCCAGGATCTCCTTCAGGCGGTCACGCTCGGCCTTGATGGTGTCGGGGGTTTCCAGCGGAAGGTGAAGGGTCATGGGCAGGCGAGCCTTGGAAACCCGCCGATAGTAGCCGGAGCGGCAAACTCGTGCCGCGGGACCGCTTTGCGGCCCGGTGGGCGTGGGAGGTGAGCCCCGATGCGCGGATCAACCGCGTTTCCGAAACGCAGCAAGCCTCCCGGACATCGCCCGGCTCATCCCGGGGCTTGTCGCTGGTCCAACTCGTGATGAATCAGCACCACGCATTGCGACGCGAACAGCATCTTCTTCCCCAGCGTGATCTTCCTGGCGCCTAGGCGTTCCAGGCTGTGGAAGGTCTTCTTCGGCATGGGGATGTGGTCGGTGAGCAGGAAGCAGGGATTGCCCGCGAATGGCTGCTCGCGGATCGACGTGCCCTTGCGGTCCATCACGAGCAGCTGGTGGTCATCGGCCAGTTCCTGCACCAGCCGCTCGAAGCTCACCGTACGCACGGTCACGCCGGATTCGACAGGCCGCGATTCCTCCTTGCCCATCCCGCGCGAGGCATCCAGCGCCTTGGCGACCTTGCCCAGCAGCGCCTGCTCGTCGAACCCGCCGATTTCGTGCATGGCGTTGGCGTCGAAGCGGATGCAGCGGGAGAAGTCCGCGGTGCTCTCCAGCACCAGGTAAACCACCACGTCCGCGCGATGCGACTGGGCCACGAAGATCGCGTTCATCAGCGTGTGCGCCAGGATCTCGGGATGGGCGTCATGGCCCACGGAGGCCAGCAGCTTCCGGCTGTCGGTGGGTGCCGCCCGCGCTCGCAGGACGAAGGTTCGCATGGGTGAAGTGGCCGGTTGCTTCGCAGTCTTTGGATTTTCAACCACACGCTATCATCCGGCCATGGCCAAGCTGCTCCTGAACCTGCGCAACGTGCCCGACGACGAGGCTGACGATGTGCGCGAGATGCTCGATGCGCATCGGATCGCGTTCTACGAGACGACGCCCGACCGCTGGGGCATCTCCGCTGGCGGCATCTGGATCACGGAAGACGCCGATGCCGCGAATGGCAAACGGCTGATGGCCGACTACCAGCAGCAGCGCGGTGAGCGTGCCCGCGCCGCGTACGCCGCCGCCAGGAGCGCCGGCACTGCCGAGACCTTCGCAAGCGTGGTGCGGGCCGAGCCCGCGCGTGTCGCCTTGCTGGTGCTGGCGATCCTGTTCGTGCTGGGCCTGATGGCCTTGCCGGTCATCCTGCTGCGGGGTTGATGCGGCGAGCAGTCCAGCGCCGGTGCATGTTGCACGGCAACCCGCGGCCGCGGTCGGGCGATCGTGCGCAGGCGGCCCTGTGCGGGTTCAAGGCGGTAACCGGGATGGATGCCGGCTGGTGGCTCAGCCCGATGCGTTCTCGGCGTCTGCGGGTTCCTGCGCCGGCTGCGGGTTGGCAGCCTCGCGTTCGGCGCGCTTCTTCGCGTCCTTTTCGTCCTGCTTCTTCTTCTTGGCCAGTTCGCGTTGGCGCTTTTCGAACGAGTAATTGGGCTTGGCCACGGGGCCTCCTCGGAAATGTGGGGAGGGCAGTGTACGCAACCCGGGGAAACGGGAGGGAAACGGAGGCCTGGCGCGGGCTTTGCGGCGTGCGTGCCCGGTTGACTAGACTGGCGGGCCTTACCGCGCCGATGCAGGACCCATGATCAACAACGACGTCCTGCGCAGCATCCGCTACATGCTGGACCTGAGCGACAACAGGGTGATCGAGGTCATCCGCCTGGCCGATGCCGATTTCGCCATCGACAGGGACGAGGTGCGCGCATTCCTGCTGAAGGAAGAGGAGCCGGGCTACCTGCCCTGCACGGATCGGGTGATGGCGCATTTCCTGGATGGGCTCATCGTCCATTACCGGGGCCGCGACGAGCGCCTGCCCGCGCGCCCGGTGGAGAAGCGGATCAGCAACAACGTGGTGCTGAAGAAGCTGCGGGTGGCGTTCCAGCTCACCGACGTGGACATGCACCAGGCCTTCGCCGACGCAGGGTTCCCGGTCACCAAGCCGGAACTCTCGGCGCTGTTCCGGCAGCCCGGCCACAAGAATTTCCGCCTGTGCGGAGACCAGCTGCTGCGCAACTTCCTCAAGGGGCTGACCCTGCGCGTGCGCGGGGGCTGACTCACCCGGCGCCCACGCCGTGGCGATGGTCCAGGCCAGCACTTCGTCCCGGCTTCACCCGACCACCATCGGCGCTTCACCACGGGTGCGGATGCTGGGCACTCACTCATCGGCGGGGAATGGCAATGGCGGACACACGCGCAAGCGGCCATGGCGGGCGGGGCAACGGGCTGCGTCTGCTGATCTGGGGCGGCGCGGCCTGCCTGCTGCTGTTGCCGGCGTTGGCAATGCAGGTATTTCCGGACAGCGGGGTGAACTGGACGGCTGCGGACTTCGTGGCACTGGGGATCCTGCTGGCGGTGGCGTGCGGGGTGTACGAACTTGGCGCGTGGCTGAGCGGGAACCTCGCATACCGCGCGGCCTTCGGCCTGGCCACGCTGGCAGGGCTGCTCACGATCTGGGTCAACCTGGCGGTGGGCATGCTGGGCAGCGAGGACGGCAGCTTCAACCTGGTGTTCGTGGGCGTGCTCTTGATTGCGGCGGCCGGTGCACTTTGGGCGGGTTTCAAGCCAGGCGGCATGGCGCGCGCGATGCTCGCCGCGGCTACGGCGCAGCTGCTGGCGGTGGCGGTCGGGCTGTGGATGGGCCATTTCGAGTCGCGGGAACTCACCTTCACCGCGATGTTCGCATTGCCCTGGCTGGCATCCGCCACGCTGTTCCGCCATGCTGCGCGCGATCAGCTCGACCACGGCCGCGTCGCGCCGCGCTAGGATCGCGGCATGCCCAGCAAGCCCGTCGATCCCGCCAGCCTGCCGCCATGGAAGAGGAAGCCGCCGCCGGGCAAGTCGCGTCCTTTAAGCGCGGAGCAGATCGGGGCGGCGCGCACGCGCGCAGCGGCGGCCGGGCGTCGTTACCCCAACCTGGTGGACAACATGTGGGCGGCGCGGCATGTTGCGCCGGGCGCTGGACTCCCATCCGCTGCAGAAGACGAGTAGGCCGTCAGCCGTGGGCCACAGAAACGCGTCACCACGGGATCGCGTCCCCGCGCCAGTCGTAGAAACCCCCTGACTGTGCCGCACCCAATCCGTCGATAACCCCGAGCAGGTGTGCCGCGGCGTCGGAAGGAGCGTGCACCTCTAGCCCCGTTTTCGCGAACGGTGCCGACAGCCGGGTAGCCACGGTGCCGGGATGCAATGCCACGCAGGCCGCCTGGGGCGCGCGGCGCGCCAGTTCGATGGCGGCGGTGCGCACCAGCTGATTCAACGCGGCCTTGGACGCGCGATAGGCATGCCAGCCGCCCAGGCGGTTGTCACCGATCGAGCCCACACGGGCCGACAGGGTCGCGAACACCGATTTACCCTCGCGGGGCAGGCGTGGCAGCACGTGTTTCATCAGCAGCGCCGGGCCGATGGCGTTGATGGCGAAGGCGTGGGCGAGATGTGCGGCATCCAGGTCGCGCAGGCTCTTCTCCGGAGCAAAGCCGCCTCCGTGCAGGACGCCGGTGGCATCCACCACCAGTCGCAGCTCGCCAAGCGCGGCCACTGTCTCGATGGCCGCGGCGATGCTGGCTTCATCGGTCAGGTCGAGGGCGAGCGGGCCCTCGCGACGCGTCCCGCGGACCTCGGCAAACCGCCCGCTGTGCGCCAGCAACCCTGCGAGCGGGCCGCCGATGCCGCCCCCGGCGCCCACCACCAGGGCCACGCCGCCGGGCGGAAGCGATGCGAGCAGCGGTCGAGGGTCTGCCATGGCCTGGGTGCGCGTGATCGAAAGCGTGACTTTAGCTGGAACACGCATCGAACGATGTCGACCCAGGTCGTCAGCGCCAAGCCCTTTCATGGCTCGCTAGCTGCCCCATATCCGGTGTTCCCCTGCAGGCAGCCGCCGATGACCCCCCTCTCGATCCTTGACCTCGCCCCGGTCACCGAAGGCAGTACCCCTGCGCGCACCTTCGCCAACACGCTGGAACTGGCGCAACTGGGCGAGCGGCTCGGCTACCGCCGCTTCTGGCTGGCGGAGCACCACAACATGCCCGGTATCGCCAGCGCGGCGACGGCGGTGCTGATCGCCCACGTGGCAGCAGGTACCTCCAGCATCCGGGTCGGGGCGGGCGGGATCATGCTGCCCAACCACGCGCCGCTCCAGGTGGCGGAGCAGTTCGGCACGCTGGGCGCATTGCATCCGGGTCGCATCGACCTGGGCCTGGGACGGGCGCCGGGCACCGACCAGGCCGCTACACGCGCATTGCGACGCTACTACGCCGGCGCCGACGACTTCCCGGCTGACGTGGTGGAACTGCTGGGTTACTTCGAGCCGGCAAGGGCGGCGCAGCCGGTGCAGGCCGTGCCAGGCGCGGGCATCGAGATCGAGGCGTGGATCCTCGGCTCCAGCCTGTTCGGCGCGCAACTGGCGGCAGCGCTGGGGCTCCCTTATGCGTTCGCCTCGCATTTCGCGCCAGCCGCGCTGGAGCAGGCGCTGGCGGTGTACCGAAGCACCTTCAAGCCTTCAACGCGACTCGCCCGGCCGCACGTGATGCTGGCCCTCAATGTGGTTGCCGCCGACAGCGACGCGGAAGCCGCGCGCCTCTTCACCACCCAGCAGCAGGCCTTCGTCAAGCTGCGTCGCGGTCAGCCCGGGCTGGTGCCGCCACCCTTGGCAAGCGCGGAGGCGATCCACGAATTCTGCTCGCCGCAGGAAAAAGCCGGGGTCGATGCCGCGCTTGAATGCGCGGTTGTCGGAGCGCCCGACACGGTGCGCGCCGGCATGCAGGCGTTCGTGCGGCAACACCAGCCGGACGAGCTTCTGCTGACCGCGAATGTGTTCGACCACGCTGCGCGGCTACGTTCGTTCGCGTTGGCGATGGAGGCGTGGCGCTGATCCTCCAGCGTTCACAGGAAGGGCCCGCTTGCGCGGGCCCCTCCGGTGCAGGTCAATTGCCATGACGGCGATTCCCCGATGACGGCACTCAGCGGCGCAGGAAATCCAGCAGCGCCGTGTTGAACGCATCCGCATGGCTTGCATTGCAGCCGTGCGGTGCATCCTTCAGCACCACCAGTTCGCTGCCCGCGATGGCCGAATGGGTGCGCTTTCCCGAGCCTTCGAACGGCACCGTGCCATCGCTGTCGCCATGCAGGATCAGGGTGGGCACGGTGATGTGCGTGAGATCCTCGCGGAAGTCTGTGGTGGCGAACGCCTGCATGCAGCCTATCGCGGCAGCCTCGCCGGATTGCAGGCAAACCGCGATCGCTTCCTGGCGCTGTGCTTCGGTGACCTTGAGCTCACCATTGGCGCTGAAGAAAGCCTTGGTGAAGCCATCGAAGAACGACGGCCGGTCGGCACGCAGGGCGGCTTCCTTCTCCTTGGCCTTGGCCGGCTCCAGCGGGCCGTCGGGGTTGTCCTCGGACTTCATCAGGTACGGCGGCACCGCGGCCGCGAACACCACGCTGCGCAGCCGGCCCTCGCCTTCCTGGCGGATGTAACGAGCCACCTCACCACCGCCCATCGAGAATCCGACCAAGGTGGCGTCCCGAAGGTCGAGCTCATTGATCAGGCGAGCCAGGTCGTTGGTCAGGCTGTCGTAATCGAAACCGGTCTCGGGCTTCTCCGAGCGCCCGAACCCGCGGCGGTCATAGGCGATCACGCGATACCCGGCGGCCTGCAGGGCGGGGATCTGCGCTGACCACGACTCGGCCGACAACGGCCAGCCATGGATCAGGACCACGGGGCGGCCGTCGCCGCCGGTGTCTTCGACATGCAGGCGGGGATGGGTTGCTGAAATGGATGTCATGGGAACCTCGGGTTGTCGGGGCAGGGCTGCGATGTGCAAGCACACCGGTCCCCCACGGTGCGCGCAGGGGCTGCAACGTGGTGTCAACGCGTTCGTCGCTGCATCCCCATTTGCGCCTCGGCTTCAGCCGAACCATGCGACCGGCGCAGCGGTGAAGCGCGAGGATCTTGCCGGCGACTGGCGGACAGGGGTGGCCATGCTCGAGCAACGCGCGGACATCGACGCGAAGCGGATCGGCGTGCACGGTTCCAGCCAGGGCGGCTCGACTGCGCCACTGATGGCGGCTCGCTCGGCGGACATCGCCTTCGTGATCGTTCGCGCCGGATCTGGCGTCAGCGTGCGCGACACGCTGTCCACGAGGTCGGTTGGACTGCCCGACGAGCCGGCTTTTCCGAATCCGATGCGCTAGCAGCTGAGACCGCGGCGCGCACGATGTTCGACTTCGCCAGCCGCGGCGCTTCGTGGCAAGCGATCGATGCCTTCGTCGCCACGCAAAAAGATGCGCCATGGGCGAAGCATGCGTGGCCATTGAACTGGTCACGCGACGGCTGGGGCAAGCCGTGGTCCGCACGCAACAACGGCTATGACGCCACCGCGAGCCTGCGCAAGGTGCGAGTGCCGGTGCTGTGGTTCCTTGGCGACCTGGATCACAACGTGCCGGCCGAGGCCAGCGCGCGCGCGCTGTCATCCGCGCTGCGCGGGAGCGGCCACCCGGATTACCGGATCGTGCGCCTGAAGACGGGCCACAGCTTCCTGCAGTCCGATAGCGGCAACAACCGCGACATCGCCAAACAGAGCCACATGGTGGATGGCTACTGGAGCGGCATGGAGGCCTGGCTGCGGGAACGCGCGTTCATCAAGTGATCGGCGGGACGCAGCGAGTCGCCGCGTTGCTGCACGCTCGCATTGGACTCACCGGGGCTGGAATCACTGTGCGAGCGCAGGTCGCACCGGTGGAACGTTCCGCGCGATACTCGGCGCATGAACAGACTCGCCTTGGTTTTCCTTGCGCTGCTGGTATCGGCATCAACGCATGCCGTCGAGCCGCAATCCCCAACGCCCGCAGCAGCATCTGATTCGGCGCTCGCTGCCCGCACTGTCTATCTGGTTCGCCACGGTCATTACGCGGCGGACGCGAGCATCGATGAAAAGGTTGGCCCTGGGTTGTCGCCAACCGGCGTCGCCCAGGCAAAGCTGGCTGGTGCGCGCATCGGCGCCTTGCCGTTCTCGCTTGATGGCTTTTACGTCAGCCCCATGCAGCGCGCACGCGACACCGCAGCGGTCATCTCGGGCGACAGGCAGGACACGCGTTTCAGCGTGGTGGATGATCTCGCCGAATGCACGCCGCCCACCCGCGATGCCGCCATCATGGCCAGGGAAAAACCCGCTGACCTTGCGGCGTGCAAGGGACAACTGGATCGCGCCTTCGCCCGCTTTTTCCAGCCAGCCCGGGGCAGCGAACGCAGCGACCTGCTCGTCTGCCACGGCAACGTGATCCGCTCGATGGTGGTGCGAGCACTTGGCGTGGACGGCGATGCCTGGCTTGCGATGTCGGTCAGCCATGCCAGCATCACCAAGATCCGTGTCCAGCCAGACGGAAGCTTCAAGGTGATCGCCGTGGGCGACGTGGGTCACATGCCGCCCAACCTGTTGACCGGCGCCAGCGGCGATCCCGAGCGCAGCCTGGCGATACCGGCATTGCCCCTGGCTTCCGGCAAGTGAACCTGGGCACGGTCGAGGCGGAGGGCCGGCAGGAGCAGTTGCCGCGAACCCTCGGCGCGTGGGGCGTGTGGCTGCTGGTGGTGAACGGCATGATCGGGGCCGGCATCTTCGGTTTGCCCAGCGGCGCGGTCGCTGCCGCCGGGGCCTTCAGTCCGATGGTGTACGTGCTGTGCGCGCTGCTGATCCTGCCGGTGTTGCTGTGCTTCGCCGAACTCGCTAGCTACTTCCGCTCCACTGGCGGGCCCATCCGCTACGCCACCGAAGCGTTCGGTCCGTTCCTCGGCTTCCAGGCCGGCTGGCTGTTCTACGTGGCACGAGCCATCGCGTTTGCCGCGAACAGCGTGTTGCTGGTGGACAGCATCGGCTACTTCTGGCCCGCGGCTGCGACTGGCGGCGCGCGGATCGTCCTGCTGGCCCTGGTTTGCGGTGGTCTGACCCTGGTCAACGTGGTGGGCGCAGTGCGCGCGATCCGCTCGCTGGCGGTGCTGACCGTGCTCAAGTTCGCAGTGCTGGTGGGCGTGGTGGTGGTGGGCCTGGCCATGCTGGGTGGGGACATTTTCCGTCCGGTCAGCCTGGTGCCGCCTGCGGGCATCGACCTTGGCGCCGCGATCCTGCTGCTGATCTATGCCTTCGTGGGTTTCGAGTCCGCGGTGGTGCCGGCGGGCGAAGCCCGGAATCCCCAGCGTGACATGCCGCGCGGTCTGCTGCTGGGCCTGCTGGCGGTGGCGGTGCTGTACGTGATGGTGCAGGTAGTGAGCTTGGCCGCGGTGCCGGGCATCGGTACTTCAAGCACGCCGCTGCTGGATGTGGCGGCGGTCTTGCTGGGCCCGGTCGGGGCCGGCCTGCTGATGCTGGGCGTGGTGGCTTCCGTTGGCGCCAACCTCGTGGGCACCACGTTCGCCACGCCACGCGTTTCCTACTCGCTGGCACTCGATGGCAGCCTGCCGGGCTGGTTCGGTCGCGTGCATCCGACATTCCTGACCCCGGCCAACTCAATCCTGGCCTACGGGGCGATTTCGTTCGTGATGGCCGTGTTTGGATCGTTCGTATGGCTGGCGGCGTCTAGCGTGGTCTCGCGCCTGCTGCTGTATACGCTGACCTGCGCCGCGGTGCCGCTGCTGCGCCCGCGCTACCGGGACAGTGGTGGCTTCGTGCTGCCGCTCGGACATCTGCTGCCGCTGCTGGGCATCGTCGCCTGCGCGTGGCTGATGCTGCAGGTCAGCCAGAAGTCCGCCGTGTTGACGGCGTCTTTCCTGGTCATCGGGTCGGCTTTGTACTGGCTGGCGCGTCGGCGGGGCAGGGGCAGCGCGCGCGCAACCCACGATTGATCCAAGCCCTGGTGGATTCAGGCGTTCGCGGCGGCGGGTGGGTATCTCCCGGCCTCACCGGACGCAGCGCGGGTTCGCTTGATGGCATACATGGCACGATCTGCGTAGGCGAGCAGAGCATCAGGGTCGCGGCCGTGTCGTGGGAAGCAGGCAACGCCGACGCTTGCATCGAGTTCGATCGCGCCATCCGGCATCGAGAATCTCGGCCGCAGCTTGGCACGTAGCGATTCGCCGACCTTGCGGGCCGCGTCCTCGTCGCGGCAACGCGGCAACAGGATCACGAACTCGTCGCCCCCCATGCGGCCCACCACATCGGACTGGCGCACGCCCTGGCGCAGCCGCTGCCCGACTTCGCGCAACAGCCTGTCCCCGATTTCATGGCCACCGCGATCGTTGACGGCCTTGAACCCATCCAGATCCAGGTAGAGCAGGGCAAAGGCCTCCCCAGCCGCCTCCGCGTTCTCGACCATGACGGTCAGTTCGCGCTGCAGCCGATGCCGGTTGAGCAGGCCGGTCAGGGGGTCATGGCTGGCAAGATGCTCGAGCTCGCGCTCCGCTTCGCGCAATTCGGTGACCTCGCGCCCTATGGCGATGCGCACGCCGAACTCCGGGTCAAAGCGCGCCGACCACTGGATGTCCACCCAATGGCCATCCTTGTGCCGATACCGATTGCGGAAATGCCGCTGCAGTGCGCCGGCCATGACCCGCGCCGCCTGCGCGAGCGTGGCCTCCCGATCATCGGGATGGACTAGGTCGAAGGCGCGATACCCCGCCACTTCGCCACGGGCGTAGCCAAGGATCCGCTCGAACGCGCGACTGACATAGAGGAACTTTCCCGACTCATCCACCACGCAGACGGCGTCGGGCAGCAGGTCGAGCAACTGGTCGGCGGGCGGCAGGATCGGGGTCATGGCGGGCGCGCGAGTGTCGTTCATGGGGCCTGATCCCGCGAGGGTAACCGCGTTCCGGCACCAGGAGTGGGATGCCGATGCCAGATCAGCGGGTACGGGTGGGCCGCTTGCACGTGCGGTGCCTGCATCAACGCGCCTGGCGCAAGTGATGCTGGGAAAGCCTCAGAACCGCTCCCCGGCGGGCAGGTAACGCCACGCTCCGACCGGCATTTTCGCCAGCGAGACCTTGCCGATGCGCAGGCGGCGGATCGCCACTACGTCCAGTCCGACCTGTGCGCACATGTCGCGCAACTGCCCGCCCTGCACGCCCTTCAAGGCGAAGCGCAGGCGGACCTCGTTCTGCCAGCTGACCTTGCAGGGCGGGAGCGCTCGGCCGTTGTAGCGGAGGCCATGGTTGAGCCTGCGCAATCCGTAAGGCGCAATGTCGCCCCTGACCTCCACCACGAACTCCTGCTCGATCAGGTCCTGGTCCTCGGTCAGCCGCTTCCACACCCGTCCGTCCTGGCTCAGCACCATCAGGCCGCTCGCTTCACGGTCCAGCGGCACCAGCGGGGTCAACCGCTGGAAGTGGCGTTCCAGCTCACGCATGCCGGAGGGATCCTCGGGCCAGCGCGTCCCGGGCGAGATCAACGCGGCCGCAGGGTTCACCCCGCTGATGGTGTCGAACCCCTCGGGCTTGTGCAGCAGGATAGTGGCGGGTTCCACCGCTTCCAGGCGCGCATGTGGGTCGATCGCGATGCTTTCATCGGTGACCAACAGGTGCGGGATTTCAACCACCTTGCCGTCCACGGACACCCAGCCGCCCTTGATGTACTGCTCTGCCTCCAGTCGCGAGCAATGGGCGACATCGGCCACGCGTTTGGACAGGCGGACGGGTTCGGACATTGGTCAGTGCCGGGAAAACGGGACATCCAGTGTATAGATCAGGCACTCTGTCGCCCCGAATTCCGCCGCGCGGGCGTTATCTGCCCACGGCCGGGTTACCCACCAGTGTCGGAGTGCCATGAAAACCCCTTCGGGCCTGCAGCCGCTGATCGATGACGGCGTCATCGATGCCGTGATGCGGCCGCTCAAGAGCGGCAAGGAAGCCGCCGTCTACGTGGTGCGCGCCGGCGATGAAATCCGTTGCGCCAAGGTCTACAAGGACATGGCGCAGCGCAGCTTCCAGCAACGCGTGCAGTACCAGGAAGGCCGCAAGGTGCGCGGCAGCCGCGAGTCGCGCGCGATCGGCAAGGCCAGCAAGTACGGCCGCAAGCAGCAGGAAACCGCCTGGAAGAACACCGAGGTGGAAGCGCTGTACCAGCTGCGGGACGCGGGCGTGCGCGTGCCGGAGCCCTACGGGTACTTCCATGGCGTGCTGGTGATGGAACTGGTGGTGGACGCCGATGGGCACTCCGCGCCACGCCTGGGTGAGGTCGAGCTGTCGGCCGAGCAGGCGCGCGGGTTCCACCGCTTCCTGGTGCGACAGGTGGTGAAGATGCTGTGCGTGGGCCTGATCCACGGCGACCTGTCGGAGTACAACGTACTGGTCGGGCCGGATGGCCCGGTGATCATCGATTTGCCGCAGGTGGTCAGCGCCGCCGGCAACAACGCGGCACGCAGCATGCTCCTGCGCGACGTCAACAACCTCACCGCCAGCCTCGGGTTCTGGGCGCCGGACCTGCTGGACACCTGGTACGGCGAGGAGATGTGGGCGCTGTTCGAAGCCGGTGAGCTGCGGCCCGACAGCGAACTCAGCGGTGTGTTCATGCACGACGAATCTTCCATCGACCTCGACGGCGTTCGCCATGCCATCAACGATGCGCGCGAGGAAGCGCTGATCCGCCAGCAGGGACGCGAGGCGGCGGAACAGGACGACTGACTGGGCTCAGCGCCGCGTTGCCAGCACGCCGTCCAGGGCGAGTTGCGCCTGGAAGCCGGCGGTTTCCAGCCTCCTCTGAACCTCGCGCGGCACGTCCCGGCCACTGGTCAGCTTGTTGGGGCTGCCGGTGTAGTGGAACAGCCGCCCGCCGCGCCGCAGCACCCGCGCCAGCTGCTGGTAGAACGCCAGGGAATACAGCTCCCCGGCGATGCCGAAGCGGGGCGGGTCGTGCAGCACTGCGTCCACCGCGCCGTCGGCGACGCCGATGATCGCCTGGGTGATGTCGCCCTCGACAAGGTGCAGGCGGCCAGCGACTGCTGGCAATCCAGGATCCGGCGACCACGGGTTGAGCGTGCGCAGCCACAGCACGTCGGGATTCTTCTCGAACGAATCGATGCGCGCCACGCCCGCATCCAGGCAACATGCAGCGAAGTAGCCCAGCCCGCCGCAGGTATCCAGTACCACCTTGCCGGCCGGCACCACCAGCGCGACCTTGCGCCGCGCATCGTCGATCGGCGATTCCTTCGACGTCGGCAACATCTTGATGCCGTCAATCTCGAAGGTGGGCGCGCCCCATTCGGTTGGCACCAGCTTGATCAGCGAGCCGGCGTAGCGCGACACCACGGCGAAGTCGTCGCCATCCCAGTGATAGATGGTCCGGTCTTTCAGCCTGGTTGGGTACGGATAGTGCTGGCCTTGCCAGAGCCAGCTATCCGCCTGCAAACGCGCAGTGCCGGTGGAGCGGCCGAGGTCGAGCGAGCCTGTCCATGCCTCGGTACCAGCATCGCGTGCGGCGAGCAGGCCCTCGGCAAGCGGGCGGGTGAGCAGTGGGCCGGAATACTGCGGCACGCGTGGGGATTCCCATGATGATCGGGCGCTAGTGTCACCCAGCATTGGCCTGAGAAGCCGCATCGGTCGTGCATGCAGCAAGCGATGACCTGTGCAATGACGTTTGTTACCGTAGTCGCATGAATCCATCGCCGTCCTACCCGATCGGAACCCCCGGCGTTGCCTGGGGCCCTGTTGAAACCGCCGCATGGCGCGCACGCCAGCGGAAGATGCGTGGCTATGCGGATGACGTGATCTCCGTCATCGACCGCCTGCGCGACCGTTTCGACGTGGTCCGTTACGGCGAACTCGACTACGCGCCCGACGGCAGCTATCCGTTGTTCGCCATCCGTAACCGCGACTGGCAAGAAGGCGTGCCTGTGGCGCTGGTCACCGGCGGCGTGCACGGATACGAGTCCAGCGGCGTGCATGGCGCGCTGCAGTTCGTCGATCGGCATGCGGCCGACTATGCCGGTCGGGTGAACCTGCTGGTGGCGCCCTGCATCAGCCCATGGGCATACGAACGCATCAACCGCTGGAACGCGCACGCGATAGATCCCAACCGCGCCTTCAGGCCGCAAAGCCCCGCTGGCGAGTCGGCAGCATTGATGGAGCTGGTTGCAGAGTTGCGGGAGCCAGTGCTGGTCCACATCGACCTGCACGAAACCACCGACAGCGACGAAACGGAATTCCGTCCCGCCCTGGCTGCGCGCGACGGCAAGCCCTTCGAGCCGGGCACCATCCCCGACGGCTTCTACCTGGTGGACGACACCGTCGCCCCGCAGCCCGCCTTCCAGCAAGCGATGATCGATGCGGTGGCCCAGGTGACCCATATCGCGCCGGCGGATCCGGACGGCACCATCATTGGCTCGCAGGTGGTGGCGCCCGGCGTGATCCGCTATCCACTGCGGCAGCTTGGCCTGTGCGCCGGCATGACCGATGCGCGCTACAAGACCACCACCGAGGTGTATCCGGACAGCCCGCGCGCCACGGCCGAGTCATGCAATGCCGCGCAGGTGGCGGCGGTGCGTGCGGGCATCGACTACGTGCTCGCGCATCGCTGACCTGACTGCCGCGCGCGGCGGCGTGGAACTGCTGCATGATGGCCACTCCCCGCTTGGAGGAGCGTCCCGTGCAACGCCTGACCCATGCCGTGTTGCTGTCCACGCTGTTCGCCGCCGCAACGGCCGCCTCGGCCCAGGTCGGTCCCGCGCTTCCGGGCACAACCGGATTCGATCCGGAACTGGCGAAGCGCACCGGCGCCGATCAACGGGGCATGCGCCAGTACGTGCTGGTGATCCTCAAGACCGGGCCTACACGGGTCCCGGACGGGGAGGCCCGCACTGCCATGTTCTCCGGTCACTTCGCCAATATCGAACGCCTCTCCAACGCCGGCAAGCTGGTCCTGGCTGGCCCGTTCGGCAAGGACCCGGACGGGTGGCGCGGCCTGTACGTGTTCGCCGTGACCGATATCGAGGAAGCCAGGGCGCTGACCGCGACCGATCCGGTGATCGTCAACGGCGAAATGGTGGCGGAGTACCACGCGTGGTACGGGTCCGCCGCCACCATGTTGTTGCCGGAACTGCACCGCAAGCTCACGCCGCCTGCGGCTGCAGCCGGCGGCTCGCCGTAGCCGGGCAAGCAGGGCTCAGCCTCGCTTGCCGCCCTTCAGCCTGACCGTGGCCGCGGAATCGCGATAGGCCTTCTTCGGGTCGATCCCCAGCAGCATCTTCATGCCTGCGAACAGGCTGTTCTCGTTCAACCAGATCTCGGCGCCGCTGGTGTCCATGCGCAGCAGGCGCACCTTCGGATCCTCCATGCCGCCGGGGAACCACGCCCCGACCCATGGATTCCACAGGCGTTCGATGTTGGCGGGGTCGCGATCGCGCACGATGGCGCCGCCTACGGTTGCAAACAGTTCGTGGTCCTTGCTGGCGACCATCGCCAGCGCCTGCAGGCTGCGCCCCCGCTCCAGTGCCTTGCCGAAATCGGTGTCGCTGGCGGTGAAGAACCACAGCGGGCCGCGGGAATCTTCGGCGATCGCGGACATCGGGCGAGGATAGATGCCGGCGGCGCCCAGCATCACCGTGCGCTCGCTGTCGATGGTTTTCCAGAATCGGGTTTCGAGGTCTTTCTTGTCGGTCGACATGGACAGGCTCCAAGGGTGGGGAGCGCCCTTTCTAGACGCCTGGCGGTGATGGGCGGGGCAAGATGCCTGTCCTGCAGCGACGGAAGGTACGGCGCCCGCACCGGTCCTGAATGTCGCCATTGCGCCCAGCGTTGCACGTCGAGCAGGGGTGATTCCGCGTCGACCGGCCATGCGTTAATGTCAGCCGGTCACCCGTCCCCATCGAGAAGCCCATGGCTACGCCGCCGCGCAAGACCGCCGCCGATTTCGATCCCGATGTGCTCCGCCTGTTCGACCAGTACGTGCATGGCCAGATCGACCGCCGCGGGTTTCTCTCCGGCGCGGCGCGTTTCGCGGTAGGCGCCACCACCGCCGCCGGCCTGCTCGCGGCATTGAGCCCGCAGTTCGCGATGGCCCAGCAGGTCAAGCCCGACGATGCGCGGCTGCGCGCCAGCTATCTGCAGTTCGCGTCGCCGCAGGGGTACGGCACCGGCCAGGGTTACCTGGTGCGGCCAGCCAACCCCACGGGTCCCCTGCCGACGGTGCTGGTGGTGCACGAGAACCGCGGCCTCAACCCGCACATCGAAGACGTCGCCCGGCGCCTGGCGCTGGAAAACTTCCTGGTGTTCGCGCCGGATGCGCTGTTCCCGCTCGGCGGTTACCCCGGCGACGAGGACAAGGCGCGCTCGGTGTTCACCAAGCTCGACCAGACCAAGACCCGCCAGGACTTCCTGGCCGCGGCGCGCCTGTTGCACGGCATGGCGGGCGGCAACCGCCAGTTGGGCGTTGTCGGTTTCTGCTACGGCGGTGCGATCTCGAATTTCCTCGCCACCCAGTTGTCGGAGCTGAAGGCGGCAGCGCCGTTCTATGGCAGTGCGCCGCCGGTGGAAGACGTGCCCAACATCAAGGCGGAAGTGCTGGTGGTGCTGGCCGGCAACGACGAACGCGTCAACGCAGGCTGGCCACCTTACAAGGAGGAGCTTGAAAAGGCGGGCGTGCGCCATGCGTTGCTGCAGCCGCCAGGCACCCAGCACGGCTTCCACAACGACACCACCCCGCGTTACGACGAGGCCGCTGCTCGCGAGGCGTGGGCGCGCACCCTGGATCTGTTCGAACGCACCCTGCGCCAACCACAAGCGGCATAAGCGGCGCCGTGTCCAGTTCTTAGCGAGCGAATGCGGGTGCCTGTCGGGAGGTCGCGGCAGGCACCTGCGCTTAACCTGTATCCAGCGCATGGTGGGCGCACCTAGCGCGCTTCCGCCACGCAGTACTTCGTCGATTAGCTGGCGCACCTGCGCGTCGGCAAGCGTTGCCTGCCTTTCCATTCGCAGGCCCAGTGCGTCCATT
>JAZKHR010000084.1:33595-42573 GCA_040385305.1 Pseudomonadota bacterium | reverse complement strand
TCCTTGATGTCGCAGGTCTTGCAGTGCACGCAGTTGGCGGCGTTGATCTGCAGGCGCTTGCCGTGCGGGGCAGCCGCATCCGGGACCATTTCGTAGACCGCGGCGGGGCAGAAGCGGGTGCAGGGATTGTCGTATTCCTCCACGCAGCGGGTGGCGCAGATGTCGGTGTCGGCGACCTTGAGGTGGACCGGCTGGTCTTCGTCGTGTTCGGTGGCGGCGTAGTAGACGCCGGCCAGGCGGTCGCGCGGCGCAAGGCTGCGGTCCAGGTAGTCGCGCTTGGGCTGCTCGTTCGCGCCGAGCTTGTCCAGTGACGACCAGTCCGGTTTGTTCTTCAGCGTCCACGGCGACAGGCCGCGGGTCACCGTCTCCCACGCCGCGTTGAGCATGCCGAACCACAGGCCACGCTTGAATCCCGGCTTGATGTTGCGCACCTGGCGCAGTTCCACCATCACGTCCGATCCGCGCAGTTTCGCGTCGAACCCTTCCGGCGCAAGCCGCGAGGCAATCAGGTGTTCGGCGGCGAGCATGCCGCTGCGGATCGCCTGGTGGGTGCCCTTGACCTTGGGCACGTTGAGCAGGCCGGCGGTGTCGCCGATCAGCAGGGCGCCCGGCATGTCGGTCTTCGGCAGCGACTGGTAGCCGCCGGTGACGATGGCGCGCGCACCCGCGGAGAGAATGGTGCCGCCATCGAGCAGCGGCGCGATCATCGGGTGGTTCTTCCATTGCTGGAAGGCCTCCCACGGCTTGTATTCCGGATCGCTGTAATCCAGCCCGCTGACGTAACCGAGGGCGATGCGGCCCTTGTCGAGGTGATACAGGAAGCTGCCGCCATAGGTGTTGTTGTCGGCCGGCCAGCCGAAGCTGTGCACGATCTTGCCCGGCTGCACGCGGTCTTCCGGCACCTGCCAGAGTTCCTTGATGCCGATCGAATAGCCCTGCGGATCGCTGGCTGCGTCCAGCTGAAACTGCTTGATCAGCCGTTTGGTCAGGTGCCCCCGCGCGCCTTCGGCGAGCACGGTGACCTTGGCGCGGATGTCTATGCCGGCGGTATAGCCGGGCTTGTGCGATCCATCCTTGGCGATGCCCATGTCGCCGATGCGCACGCCCAGCACCGTGCCATCGGCATCGTGCAGGGTTTCCGCGGCGGAGAAGCCGGGATAGATCTCGACCCCGAGAGCTTCCGCCTGCGGGGCCAGCCACGCGCACATTGCGCCCAGGCTGACGATCACGTTGCCGCGGTTGTGCATGCCGGGTGGAACCGGCAGCCTTCGGCCGCCGGTCTTGCTCAGCAGCCAGAATTCGTCGTCAGTGGCGTCCACGCAGATCGGCGGTGGCGCCTTGCGCCAGTCGGGCAGCAACGCGTCCAGCGGACCGGTCTCGATCACCGCGCCGGACAGGATGTGCGCGCCGATGGTGCTCGCCTTCTCGATCACGCACACCGAGATCGACGAGTCCAGTTGCTTGAGCCGGATCGCGAAGGCAAGGCCGGCCGGTCCGGCGCCGACAGTGACGACGTCGTATTCCATTACGTCGCGTTCGACGTCAGCCTGTCCGGCATCGTTCATCTGGCTTTCCAAAGTCGATCCCCGCACGGCAATCCTGCCAACCCCGCGATTTTCCGGGGTTTCCGCGGGCGCGGCAAATGGGAGTACGCGTCGACTCAGGGGCTCTTGCGGGGATGCTGGCGTTCGTGGGCGTGGCCAGTCGTCAGGACCCAGCCCGCCATCTCGTAGGTGGTTGCTTCCAGGGCGCGGTTGAACGCATCCGCCACCAGGGAGATATCGCTGCCGCTGGCGGGCTGCACCTGGCGGAAGCTGCGGCTGCCGACAATGGCCTGGTCGGGCGCGTGCAGCAGCTTGGCGTTGACCTCGACCACCGCCGACGGAGTGCCCGCTGCATAGTCGGCCTCGAAATGACGCAGGTCCATCACCACCCTGTAGTCGGCACTGATGCCGCTGCCCTGGCGGGCGACCGCCGGGATCTTGCCGGAATCCTCCAGGGTGCGCAGCAGTGTGTCTTCAATCATCTCGGTCGGGATTCGCGCCCACAGCGCACCCTTGTAGACCTGCAGTTCGCCCGGCACCGGACTCACCGCGATGCGGCTGCTATCCAGCATCCGCGGTGCGGTGGGGCGGGTGGTGCTGAGCTGCCATGTCACGGAAGGCCACGCCGGATCGGCGCGGATCGCCGGGTCCGGGGCGTAGATGGTCGGGGACTCCTTGGTGCCGCCCAGGATCCCGCAAGCGCCCAGCGCGAGCGGGAGCAGGATGGCGGCCAGGGAAACCGGAAGGCGCTTGCTGGCAGTCATTTGGGTTCGAACTCCTTGGGGGTATCGCGGCCCAGGATGTAGCGGGCAGGGCCACCATCCAGGCGGTCGGTGACCCGGCGCAGGTCGCGGATCAGGCCACGCAGTTCGGCCAGGGTCGGGCCGAGTTGTGCCAGGCCATCGTTGGCGAAGCTCTGCAGCGCCGGGCGGTTTTCGGAGATCATTGCGTTGGCGTTGCCGGCCACCGAATCGAGGTTGGCGACGGTGCTTTCGAGCTGGTCCATCAGTGCGGGCAGCTGGCGCACCACGTCGCGGTCGATGCGCTCGATGGAACCATTCGCCGTGACCAGGGTCGCCTGCAAGGTTTCGGTCGCCTGGCGCGCGTTGACGATCAGCGCGGCAATGTCCTCGCTCTGGCCGGCGACGCTGCCCGTGGCCTTTTCGATGTGCTCGATGGTCGCGGTCATGCGCTTGATGTTCGCCTCGCTGAGCACCTCGTCCATGCGCGAGACCAGCCTGCTGGCGGTATCGGCGATGTTCTGCAACGCCGACGGCTCGGTGGTGATCACCGGGATGTCGCCGTTGTCGCTCGGCTCCAGCCGGGCCGCGCCGGGGCTGCCGCCGGTGAGCTGGATGAACGGGACGCCGGTGATGCCCTGCTGCGACAGCTTGGCCTTGGTGTCCACTTTGACCGGTGCGTCTGCCTTCAGCTTGAGCCGCGCAATCACCTTGCGGGCGTCGTCCGGCGCCAGGCTCAGCTTGTCCACCGTGCCCACGGCGATGCCGTTGTACTGCACGCCGCCGCCTTCGGTGAGGCCGGTCACGGGTTCGGTGAAGACGACCTCGTACTGGCGCCAGTTGCGGTCAGAGCTGAACTTGGCGGCCCACAGCGCGAACAGCAGCAGGCACACCGTCGCCAGAAGGGTGAAAGCGCCGATGAGCACGTAGTTGGCACGGGTTTCCATGATTCAGACTTCCTGGTGTTCGGTCGTTGCGTCGCGAGCCGCGCGGCCCCTCGGGCCATTGAAGTATTCCTGGACCCAGGGATGGTCCAACGCTTCCAGTTCCTTCACCGGCGCCACGGCGAGCAGCTTGTGGTCGGCGAGTACCGCCACCCGGTCGCAGATAGCGTAAAGGGTGTCGAGATCGTGGGTGATGAGGAAGACGGTCAGGCCCAGGGCCTGTTGCAGGGTGCGGATCAGCGCGTCGAATGCAGCCGCGCCGACCGGGTCCAGCCCGGCGGTGGGTTCGTCCAGGAACAGCAGCGGCGGATCCAGCGCCAGGGCGCGGGCCAGCCCGGCGCGCTTGCGCATGCCCCCGGACAGTTGCGAGGGCAGCTTGTCCAGGGCTTCCGCGGGCAGGCCGGCCAGCTTGATCTTGAGCAGGGCCAATTCGTAGCGCAGCGAATCCGGCAAGTCCGGGTAGTACTCCTTGAGCGGCACCTGCACGTTTTCGCCCACGGTCAGCGACGAGAACAACGCCCCGTCCTGGAACAGCACGCCGGTGTTGCGTTCGATGTGGCGGCGGTCGGAGGCGTCTTCCGAGCTCGCATCCACGCCCAGCACGTCGATCCTGCCCTCGTCCGGCTTGCGCAGCGCCAGGATCGAGCGCATCAGCACCGACTTGCCCGTGCCGGAACCGCCGACCACGCCGAGGATCTCGCCGCGGCGCACGTCCAGGTCGATACCGTCGTGCACCAGCTGCTCGCCGAAGCGGTTGACCACGCCGCGCACGCGGATGATCGGCGCATCGGCGTCGCTGGGAGCCTGCCCGGGGTTGGCTTCCTGGCGTTCCATCAGTAATCCATCTGCATGAACCAGAGCGCGGCGAACGCGTCCAGCACGATCACCATCGCAATCGACTGCACCACGCTGGAGGTGGTGCGCTCACCCAACGACTGCGCCGTGCCTTCGGTCTGCAGGCCTTCCAGGCAGCCGATCAGGGCGATCACCAGCGCGAAGATCGGCGCCTTGACCATGCCGACCACGAAATGGTCCACGTTCATGGTTTCCTGCATGCGCGCGAGGTACGCCACAGCGGGGATGTCGAGCATGAACGCACCCACCGCCATGCCGCCCAGCAGGCCGGCGCCCATCGCGATGAAGGTCAACAGCGGCAGCATCACCAGCAGCGCCAGCACGCGGGGGATCACCAGCAGATCGACCGGGTCCAGTCCGAGCACGCGGATGGCGTCGACCTCCTCGCGGTTGACCATCATGCCGATCTGCGCGGTGAAGGCGCTGGCAGTGCGGCCGGCGAGCAGGATCGACGTCAACAGCACGCCGAACTCACGCAGGAAGGCGGTGTTCACCAGTTCCACTACGAAGATGGTGGCGCCGAATTCGCTGAGCACGGTGGCGCCGAGGAACGCGATCACCGCGCCCACCATGAACGAGAGCAGCGATACCAGCGGCACCGCGTCCAGGCCGACCTGTTCCATGTGGTGCACGGTGGCGGTCAGGCGGAACCGGCGCGGGTCCTTGAACAGGCGCAGCACCTTGACCATCACCTCGCCGAGGAAGGCGACCAGCGCTGCGACTTCCTTGATGTTGTCCACCACCGCGAAGCCGAGGCGACCCAGCGCCGCGACCACGCCGTATTCGCGCTTGCGCTTCGGACGGTCGTCATGGACATCCTCGATCGCCGAGATCAGCGTCTTGTGGTCCTCGCGGAACGTGAAGCCGGAGAAGTCGATGTCGCGGCGGTCCGCGTAACGCAGCAGTTGCAGCACGCCCAGCGTATCCAGGCGGTCCACGCCGGTGGCATCGACCTTGGCGACGGTGTCCGGCGCCTTGCGCAAGGCTTCCCCGATCTGGTCGGCATAGCGCAGCGTCCATCGCCCGGACAGGCGCAGGGTCGCCGCATCCTTCGGATCGGCGTCAACGGAAGGCGGCTGGTGGTTGGTGGCGACGACGCTCATGCGTGCCTTGTTTCGAGACGGGCCAAGCTTACGCAACTCGGCTTAACGGGTGTGAATCCGGGAGCCGCATGCCATGCTTTGCCGATGCCCCCCAGCACCGCCAGTGTGGAAGCCGGTTACGCCGAACGGATCGCGTTCGTGGTCGAGCTGGCCGAGCACCTGCACGGCTACGGCACCACCGCGCAGCGCCTGGAGGGCGCGATCGAGGCGGTGGCCAAGCGGCTTCGGCTGGAATGCGAGCCATGGGTCAACCCGACCGGGATGATCCTGTCCTTCAGTGACCCGAGCCTGGCCGCCGGGAGCTCCGACACCACCCGGGTGATCCGGGTCGGACTCGGTGATACCGACCTGCACAAGTTGTGCGAAGCGGATCGCATCGCCGAACGGGTGATGGCAGGCGAACTCGACGTGGCGGCAGGGCGCGCCGCCCTGCGCGTACTCGCGCTGCCGCCTTCGCGGCGATGGCAGGCGATGCAGGTGTTCGGGTTTGGCCTGGCTTCGGCGGCGGTGGCCGGGTTGCTGCGCCTGCCCTGGCTGGATATCGGCAGCGCCGGCCTCATCGGACTGCTGCTTGGCCTGCTCGACCTTGCCGCGCAGTCGCGCCCGCGCCTGCAGGAGGCCTCGGATGCGGTCGCGGGTCTGGTGGCGGGCTCGGTCGCGATTCTGGTGGCGAGCCTGGTGGGGCCGCTCAACCTCAACACGGTGATCATCGCCTCGCTGATCGTGCTGTTGCCCGGCATGGCCCTCACCAATGCCATGAACGAGCTGACCAGCCGACACCTGGTGTCCGGCACGGCGCGCTTCGCCGGGGCCATGACCACGATCCTCAAACTCACCATCGGCACCGCGATCGCGCTGAGCCTGGCGCGCTTGATGGGCCTGGAGCCGGCCGTGCGCGCCCTGCGCCCGCAGCCGGAATGGATGGTGTGGTGCGCGCTGGCGATCGGCGCGTATGCATTCGCGGTGCTGTTCCGCGCCCACCGTCGCGATTACCCCCTGGTGATGGCCGCCGCCGCGGCGGGCTATGCGATCTCGCGCTTCGGCGGCGAGGCGTTCGGTGCACCGGCGGGGGTATTCCTGGCGGCATTGGCCATGACCGCTGCCGGCAATGTCTACGCACGCTGGTGCAACCGTCCCGGCGCCCTGGTGCGGCTGCCCGGCATCATCATGCTGGTGCCGGGCAGCACTGCGCTGCGCGGGGTGATTTCGCTCGTGCAGGCGCAGGACATCGGGGCCGGACAGGACGCGGCAATGGCGGCGTTGAATACGTTGATGGCGCTGTTGGCGGGATTGATGTTCGGCAACCTGCTGGTGCCGACACGGCGCAATCTCTAGCTCGGATTCGCTCAGGCAACCCAGGGCGGGATGGTCGGGTCGGTCGGTTTGCCTGTTGCGGCGGGAGGGGGACTGGCTCCGCGCGGCGCGATGTCGCTGCGCGAATCCCCACCACTGCCGCCACGACGTCAGGCGTTCGCAGGTCCGCAAACGAAGAACGCCGGCGAATGCCGGCGTTTTCGGTACAAACCGTCCGGGTTACTTGATCAGGAACTCTTCCAGCTTGCGACCCTTGCCGGTTTCCGCCGCCAGCCAGCGTGGCTGCTTGCCGCGTCCGGCCCAGGTTTCCTTGGCGTTGGCCGGGTTGCGGTATTTCGGCGCGACCTTGCCGAGCACGCGGCCCTTGGTCGACTTGCGCGCGGCCTTGGGAGCGGCGGCGGTGGCAGCTGCCGGGGCAGGCCTGGCGCCGGAGGGCTTGCCGTAGAGTTCCTCGAAGCTCCAGCCGACGCTCTTCAGGAACTTGGCTACCGCGGCCTTGACCTGGTTTGCGGGCTTGCGCTTGGCCAACACCTTCTTGCGCTGGTTGGCCTTGACGATCAGGTCGGACAATTCCTTGGTACTCAGGGTTTCAATGTTCACGCTCATTGATCGGGTTTTCCTTTGGGGGCGGGATGCAATCCCGACGGGATTATGCGGATACTAATCCCGCATTAAGTCCGGGGCAAATGCCGGAATATCCGGATCAACCGGCGAGTTTCCCCAGCAGCGCCTCGCGATCCAGCTGTTCGGCATCCGCCGCATCGCGCGCACGGTATTCGAAGGTTCCCGCTTCCAGCCCGCGCCCGGACACCACCACCCGATGCGGAATGCCGATCAGCTCGATGTCGGCGAACATCGAGCCCGCGCGCAGGCCGCGGTCGTCGAGCGCGCTCTCGATACCGCGGGCATTCAATTCCTCGTACAGGCGCTGCCCGGCCTCGGCCACCGCCGGGTCGTGCTTGGGATTGATCACGCACACCGCGACCTGCCACGGCGCCATCGCCGCAGGCCACAGGATGCCGTTGGCGTCATGGTTCTGCTCGATCGCGGCGGCCACGATCCGGCTCACGCCGATGCCGTAGCAGCCCATTGCCGGATGCACCGCCTTGCCGTTGGCGTCGAGCACCGTGCATCCCATCGCTTCCGAATACTTGCGACCCAGCGCGAACACGTGGCCGACCTCGATCCCGCGCGCGATGCCGAGCGTGCCCTTGCCATCCGGCGACGGATCACCGGCGACCGCGTTGCGGATGTCGGCGGTTTCGGGCTCCGGCAGATCACGGCCCCAGTTGACGCCAGCGAGGTGGAAACCGGGCTTGTTGGCGCCCACCACGAAATCCGCCATCGCCGCCACGCTGCGGTCGGCGATGATCCGGATTGGCTTGCGCGCGTCCAGGGGGCCGAGGAAACCCGGCTCGCTGCCAAGGTGTTCGAGGATCTCCGCTTCGGTCGCCAGCCGGTAGTCGGCAAGGCCCGGCAGCTTTGCCAGCTTGATTTCGTTGACCACGTGGTCGCCCCGCACCAGCGCCAGCACGAACTGCGGCGCGCCCTCGGCATTCGCGCCCATCAGCGCCACGGATTTCGCGGTGCGCTGCAGGGGAATGCCCATGAGCGAAGCCACGTCTTCGCAGGTCTTCTGGGTGGGGGTTTCGATGTCGCGCAGTGCTTCGGCGGCTGGGGGCCGCGCGCCGGGCGCGATGGCTTCGGCGAGCTCGACGTTCGCCGCATAGTGGGAGCCGTCCGACCAGGCGATGGCGTCTTCGCCGGAGTCGGCCAGCACGTGGAACTCGTGCGAAGCACTGCCGCCGATCGCGCCGGTGTCCGCGAATACCGCACGGAATTTCAGCCCGAGGCGGGTGAAGATGCGGGTGTAGGCATCGAACATCGACTGGTAGCCCTCGGCGAGCGAGGCGTCGTCGATGTGGAAGGAGTAGGCATCCTTCATCAGGAATTCGCGCGCGCGCATGACCCCGAAGCGCGGGCGGATCTCGTCGCGGAACTTGGTCTGGACCTGGTAGAAATTCACCGGCAGCTGCTTGTAGCTGGCCAGTTCGTTGCGGGCGAAGTCGGTGATGACTTCTTCGTGGGTGGGGCCGTAGCAGTATTCGGCGTCCTTGCGGTCGCGGATCTTGAGCAGCTGTCCGCCGAACTTCTCCCAGCGCCCGGTTTCTTCCCACAGTTCGCGCGGCTGGATGGACGGCATCAGCAGTTCGATCGCGCCGGCGCGGTTCATTTCCTCGCGGACGATGGCCTCGACCTTGCGCAGCACGCGCAGGCCCAGCGGCGACCAGGTGTACAGGCCTGCGCCGAGCTTGCGGACCATGCCTGCCTTGAGCATCAGCTTGTGGCTGATGACTTCGGCGTCGGCGGGGGTTTCCTTTTCGGTGCGGAGGTGGAACTGCGACAGGCGCATGCGGGGGCTTCGTAACAGGTGGAATGGGCATTTTGGCATGCGCGGCTGCGTTGCCGACGGCGCCA
>JAZKHR010000084.1:0-33495 GCA_040385305.1 Pseudomonadota bacterium | reverse complement strand
CGGGGCTCGCGGCCGATGCGTTCGTACTTGCGGCCCTTCGGCGGGTCTTCGGTGATGTGCAGCACGCCATTGGCGTCGCGCCAGCGGTACAGGGAACTGGCCTGTTCGGCCTGGGCCATTGCGACTTCGGCGGCGCGCTCGCGTTCGCGTTCGCGGCGGGGCATCTCGGTGGTGAACCACCACCAGGCTGCGGCGGTGAGCGCCACTGCGAGCAGCAGCATGCCCACTGGCTTCATGGCGTTGGCTGCGGGCAGAAATTGCGCAGCGCGGCCTCTGCCATGCGCAGCTGGTCGGCGCGCATCGCCGGTGCCAGCGAGGCGTCTGGCTTGCCGTCGCGGTTGGCATCCAGGCCGATATCGGCGTTGCCGCTGTTGAGTCGTTCGACGTTGCTGCGCGCGACGGCGCAGCGTGGATCGACCTTGGCCGGCGGCGCCCGGCGCGCGGCGGCATTCGCCTGCACGCTGGCGTAGCGGCTTCCGGGCGGGGGCGTGTCGGTGTAGTGGGTCACGCCCTTGGCGTCCTTCCATTTGTAGACACCTCCGGCTTGGGCGAACGCGCCGCCGGTGGCGAATACAAGCAAGAGCAGGCAGGCGAGGGTGCGTGGCATGGCGTACTCCAGCGGACGGCCGGTCCCGATTGCAGCACCGCGCCGCGTCCTCCGCAAGTCCGTAAACTGCAGGCATGGACCCGCATGACCCCCAGTTGCAGCCCCGCCCGCGTGGTCGCGGGATTTACCTGTTGCCGAACCTGTTCACCACCGGCGGCCTGTTCGGCGGATTCTTCGCGATCATCGCGGCCTCGCAGGGGCGCTTCGAGGCGGCGTGCCTCGCCATCTTCATTGCCGGGGTGCTGGACGGCATCGATGGCCGGGTGGCGCGGCTGACCAATACGCAGAGCGAGTTCGGCGTGCAGTACGACTCGCTGGCGGACCTGGTCAGCTTCGGCATGGCGCCGGCGCTGGTGATGTACCACTGGTCCCTGGCGGCGATGAAACTGGATGGCATGACCGCCGGAAAGCTGGGTTGGCTGGCCGCCTTCCTGTACGCGGCCTGCGCAGCCTTGCGGTTGGCTCGCTTCAACAGCCAGGTGGCGAATGCGGACAAGCGCTGGTTCATCGGCCTTGCCAGTCCGGCCGCAGCCGCGCTGATGGCCAGCTTCGTGTGGGTCTGCCACGACCTTGGCCTGCAGGGTCCCGACCTGCGTTACCCGGCGCTCGGCGTGACCATCGTCGCCGCGCTGCTGATGGTCAGCGGGATCCGCTACAACAGCTTCAAGGGCAGCGGCAGCGGGCCGAGGTCGGACCGGGTGCCCTTCGCGGCCATGGTGCTGGCACTGGCGGTGCTGGTCGCGCTGGTGCTGGACCCGCCCAAGATGCTGCTCACCGTGGCGGTGTTGTATGCCGTGTCGGGGCCGCTGCTGTGGTTCCGGCGGCGCAAGTTGACGGGGCAGGAGCCTGCTTCGCAGGAGTCCTCGTCCAAGGACCAGGCGTGAGCTGGGATCCGTTCCAGCGAGAAGTGCTGGCTGAGCTCGGCCACGTGGTCTACCGGACCGCCGGCCACGAAGCGGTTGCCGATGCATCGCCGGCCATCGCCGCCGGGACGGCCGCTGCCTCCAGCGGCGACGCCGCCCTGCTCGCACGCCTTGCGCGCGCAGCGGGCGTGCCGGTCGATGCGCTGCCCGCGGCCTGGCATGACCCGCAAGCGCTGTCCCGCCTGCGCGCAAGCGGCGCCGCCAAGCGCGCCTTGTGGCCACGGCTGCGCACGCTGCGCAACCGCCCGCAATGAGCGCGGTCCGCACCGAGGACGTGCTCGCCTACGCCAGCCTGCGTCCCATGCGGGAAGCCGACCTCGATGCGGTCATGCGTATCGAGGAAGCCGCGTATCCATTCCCGTGGACGCGCGGCATCTTCCGCGACTGCATGCGCGCCGACTATCCGATGTGGGTACAGGAAGTGGACGGCGCCATCATCGGCTACGGCGTGCTCAGCGTTGCCCTCGACGAAGCGCACGTGCTCAACCTGTGCACGGCGGCGAAGGCGGAGGGCCGCGGTCTGGGCCGGCACATGCTGCACGCGCTGTTGCGGCTCGCCCGCGTCGGCGGCGCACGGCGGGTGTTCCTGGAAGTGCGGCCTTCGAACACGCGTGCCATCGCGCTCTACGATGCCACCGGATTCAACGAGATCGGACGCCGCCCGCGCTACTACCCCGCGGCGAACAACGGCCGGGAAGATGCGCTGGTGATGGCGATGGAATTGTTGCCCGACGACGTCGCCAGGATGCCGCCGTTGTAGGACCGGCAACACCCCCTGCGCATCCATCGCCGAGTCGGCGCCACCGCGGCTTCAAGCCAGCCTAGGCCAGGCGCCTGCGTTGCGCGGCGAGGGCGTGGAGCTTGGCTGTCCAGTCGACCAGGCGCGCGCGCTCCTGCTCGACCACCGCTGCAGGCACGTTGCCGCCGAACTTGGCCAATTTCGCTTCGCTCTTGTCCTTTTCGCTCGAGACCCGGGCGAGCTCCTTGTCCAGCCGCACGCGCTCGGCATCGAGGTCGACCAGGCCTTCCAGCGGGATATGCAGGTTCAGCCGGCCAAACGGGATCGACATCGACGGCGGCGCGGTGCCCTCGGCGATGTGGGTGACGCTTTCGATCCGCGCCATCGACCTGATCGCTGCCGCATGGCGTTGCAGCTGCCCCGGATCCTCGAGCGGACCTTCAACCAGCAGCGGCACCAGCAGCGCCGGCTTGATGCCCATCTGCCCGCGCACCGCACGGATCTGGCTCACCGCCTGCTGCACCCAGGCGAAATCGCTGGCCTGGTGTCGATCCGACAGACCGATGATCCGCGGGTAGGGCTGCAGGGAAATGGTGTCGCCCGGAATCTGGAGTTTCGGGGCGACGTGCCGCCACAATTCCTCGGTCACGAACGGAATGACCGGGTGCAGCATCCGGAGCATCGCCTCCAGCACGAACAACAGCGTGTGCCGCGTTGAATCGGCCGCGGCCTGGTCATCGCCCTGCAGGGCCGGCTTCGCCATTTCGACGAACCAGTCGCAGTAACGGTTCCAGGCGAACTCGTACAGCGATTGGGTGGCCAGGTCGAACCGGTACGCGTCCTCGGTCAGCGCCGCCTCACCGGAGAACTCGAAGTACCCCGGCATCTCCTCGCACAGCCGTTCCAGGTCGCGCAGGATCCAGTGCTCCGCAGGCGTCACCGGCGTTGGCGCGCCGCTCGCGCTGAAGCCATCGGTGTTCATCAGCACGAAGCGCGTCGCGTTCCACAGTTTGTTGCAGAAATTCTTGTAGCCCTCCGCGCGCTGCAGGTCGAACTTGATGTCGCGGCCCGGGCCGGCCAGCGCCGCCATGGTGAAGCGCAGTGCATCGGCGCCGAAGGCGGGGATGCCGTCGGGGAATTCCTTGCGCGTGGCCTTCTCGATCTTCGGCGCATCGGTGGGCTTCATCAGCCCGGTGGTGCGCTTGGCGACCAGGGTATCGATGTCGATGCCGTCGATGATGTCCAGCGGGTCGAGGATGTTGCCCTTCGACTTCGACATCTTCTGGCCGTCCTTGTCGCGGACCAGGCCGGTGATGTAGACGTCGCGGAACGGCACGCGTTCGACCAGCTGGTCGGTCATCATGATCATCCGCGCCACCCAGAAGAAGATGATGTCGAAGCCGGTGACCAACACGCTGGTCGGCAGGGCGACGTCGAAGTCGAGCTTGCCCATCTGGTCCTGGTTCGGCCAGCCCTGCGTGGAGAACGGGAACATCGCAGAGGAGAACCAGGTCTCCAGCACGTCCGGGTCCTGCCGCAGCGACGCATCGCCCAGGCCATGCGTTGCACGCACTTCGGCTTCGTCGCGGCCGACGTAGATGTTGCCGGCATCATCGAACCACGCCGGGATGCGATGGCCCCACCACAGCTGGCGCGAGATGGTCCAGTCCTGGATGTTCCCGAGCCAGTGGCGATAGGTGTTGATCCAGTTCGGCGGCACGAACCGCACCTGTCCCGATTCGACGAGCTCGAGGCCGCGCTGCGCCAGCGTGTCCATTTTCACGAACCACTGGTCGGTCAGGAACGGCTCGATCACCTGGCCGCTGCGGTCGCCGCGCGGCACCTGCAGCCGGTGCGGCTTGACCTCGACCAGCAGGCCCGCGGCGTCGAGGTCGGCGATGATCTGCTTGCGCGCATCGAAGCGATCCAATCCGCGATAGGCGGCGGGGATGTCATCGCGTTCGTCGACCACCTTCGCCTGGTCGGTGAAGATGTTGATCATCGGCAACGCATGGCGCTGGCCCACCGCGTAGTCGTTGAAGTCATGCGCGGGCGTCACCTTGACCACGCCGGTGCCGAAGTCGCGATCCACGTAGTCGTCGGTGATCACCGGGATGCGGCGGCCAGTCAGCGGGAGCTCCACGAACTTGCCGTGGATCGGGAGGTAGCGCACATCTTCCGGATGCACCATCGCCGCGGTATCACCGAGCATGGTCTCCGGGCGGGTGGTGGCGACGACGATGTAGTGCCGCATTTCGCGCAGGGTCTCAACGCCGTCGGCGTCGACTTCGACATGTTCATAGCTCGCGCCGTCCGCCAGCGGATAGCGGATGGCCCACATGTGGCCGTTCTCTTCCTCGCTGGCGACTTCGAGATCGGAGATCGCCGTCTTCAGCACCGGATCCCAGTTGACCAGGCGTTGGCCGCGGTAGATCAGGCCTTGCTCATGCAGGCGCACGAAGGCTTCGGTAATGGCGGTGGAGGCCATCGGATCCATGGTGAACATGCTGCGCGACCAGTCGCCGCTGGCGCCGAGGCGGCGCATCTGGCGTTCGATGGTGTCGCCGGAGTGTTGCTTCCACTCCCACACTTTCCCGATGAATTTCTCGCGGCCCAGCGAGTCGCGGGTTTCGCCCTTGCCTTCGATGGCGAGGTTGCGCGACACCACCATCTCGGTGGCGATCCCGGCGTGGTCGGTGCCCATCTGCCACAGGGTCCGGTAGCCGCGCATGCGGTGGTAGCGGACCAGCGCATCCTGCAGGGTGTGCTGGAAGGCATGGCCCATGTGCAGGGTGCCGGTGACGTTCGGCGGCGGCAGCAGGATGGTGTAGGCAGGGCCGCCGCCCTGCGGTGCGAATGCGCCGCTGGCTTCCCACTGCGCGTACAGGCGGGATTCGAAGGTGGTGGGGTCGTAGCCGGGGGCTAGGGTGGTCATGGTCCGTCTCGGGTGGTCGCGCCCAACGGGGCGCGATCGAAAATCACATGTCGTGCTTGTTCACGTCGAAGCCGAGCGCCTGGTAATGCTTCCAGCGTTCGCGCAGCGGCGCGCGCGCGGCGGGGTCGGCGGGCACGACTTCGAGCACGCGCTCGTAGGTGCCCGAGGGCGCTGCATCGCGCAGGTTGATGAGGAGCGGGCGCGACGCGGTGTCGGCGTCGGGCGTGGCGATCAGGATCGGCGTTTCGTCATCGCCTTCGTCGGTGCCGGCGATCTGGTGCGGCAGGTACTCGTCGGGATCGAACGACCACAGCAGGTCATCCAGTTCTTCCGCCTGCGCGGCATCGCGCGCCAAGACTAGGATCGGCAGGTTGGCCGCGTAGCCGCGCTTGGCCAGCTCGCAGACCAGCAACAGCGGCTGCTCGCGGAAGCGGGCTTTGTCGATCAGGTAGAAGTCGGCGCGGGGCACGCGGGTCAGGCCGCGCAGCGATCCAGCAGCCATTGGCTGAGCAGGCCGACCGGCCGCCCGGTCGCCATGCCCATCTTGCCGTCACCGTTGGAGACGCCGGCAATGTCCAGGTGCGCCCAGCGCTGGCCCTCGGTGAAGCGCGACAGGAAGCAGCCGGCGGTGATTGCGCCTGCCCAGCGCCCGCCGATGTTGTAAACGTCGGCGAAGGCGGAATCCAGCTGGCCCTGGTATTCGTCCCACAGCGGCAGTTGCCAGGCGCGGTCGAACGCGGTTTCGCCGGCAGCGATCAGCTCGCGGGCCAGGTCGTCGTCCTTCTTGGTCATGACGCCGGTGGCGAACTTGCCGAGGGCCACCACCATCGCGCCGGTGAGCGTGGCCACGTCCAGCAACGCCGCAGGCTCGAAGCGCTGTGCATAGGTCAGCGCGTCGCACAGGACCAGGCGGCCCTCAGCGTCGGTGTTGCCAACCTCGATGGTCTTGCCGGACATGCTGGTGATCACGTCGGACGGGCGGTAGGCGTCGGCATCGGGCATGTTCTCGACCGCGGCGGCGATGCAGACCAGGTTGATCGGCAATTGCATGCCGACCGCGGCGACGAAGGTGCCAAGCACGCTGGCCGCGCCGCACATGTCGTACTTCATCTCCTCGATCCCGCCCTGGGTCTTGAGGTTGATGCCGCCGGTATCGAAGGTGATGCCCTTGCCGACCAGCACGTACGGCTTGGTGTCGCCGCCGTTGTTGTACTTGAGCACGACCAGGCGCGGGCGGTTGGCCGAGCCGCGGGCCACCGCGAGCAGCGAGCCCATGCCGAGCATTTCCATCGCCGCGGTGTCAAGCACTTCGCATTCGGTGTTGTCGCTGCGCGCGGCAAAGGCCTGGGCCTGCTCACCCAGGTAGGCCGGGTTGCAGACGTTGGGCGGGAGGTTGCCGAGCTCGCGGGCGAAGGCGACGCCGGCGGCGATGGCGATGCCGTGGCCCAGCGCTGCAGTGTCGTCACCGGCGATGGCGAACTGCGCAAGACCTGTCTCCTCGCGCTTCTTGTTGGCGGCGCCGAGGGTGGCGGTGTAGCGATAGCAGGCGTGGTCGGCGGCGATGGCCGCGGTGCGGATGTTCCACGCGGCGTCGCGGCCGGTCACCGCGATTTCGCTGAGGGTGAACAGCGCCGACGTGACCACACCGGTCTTCAACGCGCGCGCGGCGTCGCCCACCGCCTTGATGTACTGCGGCACGCCGAACTTGGCGGCCTCGCCCAGGCCGACCACCAGCACGCGCGGCGCGGCCACGCCGTCGAGGTCGTGCAGCAGGGTGGTCTTGCCGGTCTTGCCGGACAGGTCGCCGCGGCTGGCCAGCGCCTTGAGCTTGCCGCCGCAGGCAGCGTCCAGCACGGCCGCAGCGGGCGTGAGCGCGCCATCGGCGAAGGCGCCGACGACCACGCAATCGACCATGACGGCTTCGGGAGAGGTTTGGTTCAGGCTGAATTCGAGGCTCATCGACCACAGTTCCGGGGGAAGGAAGAGGCGTCCACGCGGCAGCCGCGCGGCACGATTTGCGTCATTGCTTACAATGCGCGGCCGCGGGAACCCGCGGCATGCGGCGCTGCACGCAGGTGCAGTCCACCCCTCGATTCTAATGCAAGTTCCGATTCAAGCAGGGCCCGATGCCGAAGCTGGACCGTTACCTCAGCGCCGAGATCGCACGGTCCGTGTTCGCGGCGCTGGTGGTGCTGGGCATGGTCAGCCTGGGCGGCGTGTTCGCGGACCTGCTGGGCGAGATGGCCCGCGGCAAGGTACCGCCACCGCTGCTGCTGTCCCAGCTGGGCCTGCGCCTGGTCCGCTACTTGCCGCTGATCTTGCCGCTGGCATTGCTGCTGGGGTATCTGATGGCGCTGGGTCGCCTGTACCGTGACTCCGAGATGCACGTGCTGGCCGCCGCCGGCGTGGGCCCGCGCCGCCTGCTGCGGCCGGTGCTGATGGTGGCGATGCCGGCGCTGGTGGCGATCGCCGTCAGTTCGATGTGGATGGGCCCCTGGGCGGACCGCCTGGCCCGGGCCATGGTCGCCGAGGCCAACAAGAACCTGCTGGTGGCGGGGCTGGAGCCCGGCCGCTTCACCCCGATGTCGAACGGTGGCGTGGCCTATGCCGGCGAGATGTCCAGCGACGGTACGCGCCTGGGCCGGGTCTTCGTGTACCGGGAGAACGGGGAGCGCATCGACGTGGCCACGGCTCGCAGCGGCGAGCTGTATCGCGACGAAGGTGCGCGTGTGCTAGCGTTGCTGGACGGGTTCCGGGTAGAGGGCCCCGCTACCGGCGCCGGCCTCGATTTCCGCCTGATGCGCTACGCCCGCAATGAAATGCAGCTACCCAGCGCGGACGACGAGCGCGCCAGCGACGACCCGGCCTTCAAGCCCACCTTGGACCTGCTGCGTGACCCGTCGCCTGCGGCCGCCGCGCAGCTGCACTGGCGGATCGCGCCGCCGTTGCTGGCGCTGGCTTTCGTGCTGCTCGCGGTGCCGCTGTCGCGCAGTTCGCCGCGGCAGGCCCGTTACGGATCGATGCTGCTTGCCTTCCTGGCTTACCTGGTCAGCATCTTCCTGATGATGCTCGGCACCCAGTGGTTGACCGAAGGCCGCATCCCCCCGCTGCTCGGGCTTTGGTGGCTGCTGCTGCCGCTGCTGGCGCTGTCGCTCTGGCTGTACCTGCGCGATGGCCAGGTGACCAGGCCGTGGAGGCGACGATGAGCCTGCGCCCGCGCCTGCACGACCACTACGTGGCCCGCACCGTCACCGTCAGCGTGCTGGCGGCGTGGGGCGTGCTGCTGGGCCTGGACCTGGTGATGGCGATGGCCGGCGAGGTGGGCGATATCGGCAAGGGCGGTTACACCATGAACCATGCGATCGCCGCGACCGGCCTGACCATCCCCTGGCGGGCCTACAACCTGTTCCCGACCTCGGCGGTGATCGGCTCGCTGCTGGGGCTGGGCCAGCTGGCAGCCTCTTCGGAACTGACTGCGTTGCGCGCACTGGGCCTGTCGCGGCGGCGCCTGAGCGTTTCGGTGGGGTTTTCCCTGGCGCTGCTGACCTTGCTGATGGTGGTCAACGGGGAGACCCTGGCGCCGTGGGGCGAGGAGCGCGCGCAAGGATTGAAGTCGGTGCGCAGCAGCAACATGGTGATGGCCCAGTACAGCGGACTGTGGGCGCGCGAGGGCGATATGTTCCTCAATGCGCGCACCGGCGAGCAGAAGACCCGCGATGGCGACCGCTGGCTGGAACTGCGCGGGGTGCGCCTGTTCGAGTTCGACCAGGACGGCCGCCTGCAGTCCATCGCGAACGTCGGCCTCGCCGAACACCGTACCGGTGGCTGGATCCTGCGCGACGTGGAACGCACCACGTTCAGCCCGACCTCGGTCAGTCGCGTCAAGGTTGCCGAAGAGCGCTGGGAGTCCAAGCTGGACGAGGCCGCCCTGGCCGCCAACATGACCAAGCCACGCAACATGGGCAGCGGTGAATTGCGCAGCAGCATCGACTATCGCAAGCGCAACCGGCTGGATGCGGGCGACTTCGAGGAAATCTACTGGGGCCGTTGGTTCTATCCGCTCAACGTGCTGGCGTTGTGCCTGGCGGCCATTCCGTTCGCCTTCGGTTCCCTCCGCAGCGGTGGTTACGGCAAGCGCCTGTTCCTGGGCATCGTGTTCGCGCTCGGGTTCTGGGTGCTGCAACTCATGGCGACCGAACTGGCCGGCATCTTCCGCTTCGATTTCCGCATCGCCTACGCATTGCCGCCGGCCATCATGCTGCTGGTCTCGTACCTGCTGTTCAAGCGGCGCAGCGGTTAGCGCCGTTCCCGACGTACCAATCGCGTCCCGCTGGCGCGGTCATGCCAAGTGAGGCCGGCGCGGTCGATCCACGCCCACCAGAAGCCCAGTCCGGCCAGCAGCAGGGAAGCACCGCCCACCGCGTAGCGCAGCCAGAGGGCGCGTGCAGTCGCCGGTCCGTCATCGGCCGCAACCAGCTCAAGCCGCCAAGGCCGCATGCCCAACGTCTGGCCACCGCGCCGCCAACTGACCACCGCGTACAGGCCGGCTGCGAGCCACAGCGCCACGAACTCGAGCAGGCCCAGCCAACCGCCCCGGATCGAATCGCCGTGGGCAAGGGTGAACACGCCCGCGATCGCGAACCACAGGGCCAGCACGGGGAACAGGTCATAGGCCAGGGCCAGCAGGCGCCAGCCGATCAGGGCGGGGGTTCGTTCGCGTTCCATCGGCACAGGATACGTGGGGCGGGCCTGTGCGATCCCGGCAGAGAGGGTGCCGATACCGCACAGGGGGCTTACCCTTGCGGCGATGCCGACCATCGCCGACCGCCGCCAGCACGCCCACGCGCAGCCGCCGCTGGCGGACGCCGACGAATTCCTGATCGAGCGCTTCATCGACGCGATCTGGGCCGAGCGTGGCCTGTCGCCGGCGACCCTGGCCGCCTACCGCCGCGACCTGCAGGGCCTGGCGCGTTGGCGCGGCAGCCTGGCCAGCATCGACCGCGCGGCCCTGTTCGATTACCTGGCCATGCGCACCCGGGCTGGCTACACCGCCCGCAGCAATGCGCGGTTGCTGTCCTCGTTGCGCGCGTACTTCGCCCATGCCCTACGACGCGGCGAACGCGAGGATGATCCCACCGCCCTGCTGCAGTCGCCGAACCTGCCGCGGCTGCTGCCCAAGGCGTTGTCGGAGGCGCAGGTCGAGGCCTTGCTGGCCAGCCCCGATGTCACCAGCGCCAGCGGCCTGCGCGACCGCGCCATGCTGGAGCTGATGTACGGCTGCGGATTGCGTGTCAGCGAGCTGGTGGAGCTGCCGGCCACTGCCCTGAATCTGCGCCAAGGCGCGCTGCGGGTCACTGGCAAGGGTGGCAAGGAACGCCTCGTGCCGCTGGGCGACGAGTCCCGGCACTGGCTGCAGCGTTACCTCGGCGAGGCACGCCCGCGCCTGTTGCACCAGCTGGCGGACACTGCGCGCGCGGCGCTGTTCGTCGATGCCAAGGGCCTGCCGCTCAGCCGCCAGGCGTTCTGGCTGCTGGTCAAGCGCTGCGCCGCGGTGGCCGGGATCGACCCCGCGCGGATCAGCCCGCACGGGCTGCGCCACAGTTTCGCCACCCACCTGCTCAACCACGGCGCGGACCTGCGCGCGCTGCAAATGCTGCTGGGCCACGGCTCGCTGTCCACCACGCAGATCTACACGCTGGTGGCGCGGGAACACCTGCGCAGCCTGCACGCCAAACACCACCCGCGCGCCTGAGCGGCGGCCGGACCCCCGGTCCGGTGTCGCGGGCCGCCGGTCGGTGCATGCGACAATCCCGGGAACCGCGCCCGGCCTGCAGGGTCGAACGCGCGCCACCTTCCAGGATTTCCGATGAAACGCATCGCCCTCACTGCATTGTTCAGCGTCTTCAGCATGACCGCCTGTGCCCAGCCGGCCGCGCCGCAAGCTGCGGGCGCAAAGATTGCTGTGGAAGCGCCCAAGCAGGCCGCCGTGGCGGAGCCGGTGTATCCCGCCGGCAGCGCCGAGGCGCGCGTGCGCGCCGCGCTGAAGTCGTTGAACCCGAACATCAAGGTGGACCACGTCGGCACCGCGCCCATCGCCGGCTTTCGCGAGGTGGTTGCCAGCGGCCAGGTGGTGTACGTCAGCGACGACGGCAAATACCTGATGCAGGGTAGCCTGCTCGACATCGCCAAGCGCAAGGACCTCTCCGAGGCCGCGCTGGCCACCGTCCGCGCCGACGTGCTCAAGACCCTGCCGACGAGCGACCGCATCGTGTATTCGCCCGCCGGCACGCCCAAGCACACCGTGGTGGTGCTGACAGACGTCGAATGCGGCTACTGCCGCAAGTTCCACCAGGAAATCGCCGAGCACACCAAGCGCGGCATCCAGGTCGAATACCTGGCCTTCCCGCGCGCCGGCATCGGCAGCCCCGACTATCGCAAGATGGTATCGGTGTGGTGCGCAGCCGACCGCAAGAAGGCGCTGACCGATGCCAAGAGCGATCGCCCCGTCCCCAGCAAGACCTGCACCACCCCGGTCGACATGCAGCACGCGGCAGGCATGCGCATGGGCCTGACCGGCACCCCGATGATCCTGACTCCGCAAGGCGAGTTCGTCGGCGGCTACCTGGCGCCGGATGCCCTGCAGCAGCGGCTGGACCAGCTGGACGCAGCGCGCGACGCTGGATAACGGATAGCGGCGCTGGGGGCCGGCCCCGCCGGCCTCGGCTACAATCGCGGGCCCGTTCCCACGGTTCCCGCGGACATGGTGTTACCGGACATGCTTGTCCTCGAGGGCGCGCCAGCCCTGTCTCCGTTCCGGCGCGAACACCTGCAATCCCGGCTCGATGCAGTGGTCCCCGGCCTGCGCATCGCCGGCGCCTGGCACTGCTACTGGGTGCATGCCGAAACCGGCAGCACGCCGGCGCGCGCCACCCTGGAACGCATCCTGCAGGCCAGCGGCGAGTTCGCCGATGCCGAGCCGGGCACGCTGTCGCGCTTCACCAGCCCGCGGCTGGGCACGCTGTCGCCGTGGGCCAGCAAGGCCACTGAACTCCTGCGCGGCGCTGGTTTGCCGGTACAGCGGGTCGAACGGGGCATGCGCATCGACCTGCTCGGCTGGCCGGACGATGCGCCGCGCCAGGCCGCCGTCGCCAAGCTGCTGCACGACCCGATGACCCAGTCGCTGCTGGTCTCGCGCGAGGCTGGCGCGGAGCTGTTCGAGGCACATCCCGCCGCGCCGCTGGAAACCATCGCCCTGGCCGACCTGGATGCCGCCAACGCGCGCCTGGGCCTGGCCCTGGCCGAAGACGAGATCGACTATCTGCGCGAGCGCTACGGCGAGCTTGGGCGCGATCCGCACGACGTCGAACTGATGATGTTCGCGCAGGCCAATTCCGAGCATTGCCGGCACAAGATCTTCAACGCCAGCTGGACCATCGACGGCCGCGAGATGCAGGCGAATGGCGCACCGGTCTCGCTGTTCAAGATGATCAAGCACACCCACGCGCGTACGCCGGAGCACACGCTCTCGGCCTACAGCGACAACGCCGCGGTGGTGGAAGGCTTCGAGACCGCGCGCTTCCGCCCGGACCCCGCGACGCGGCAGTACCGCGTCGAGCCCGCCGCCGATGGCGCGTTCTGCATCAAGGTGGAAACCCATAACCACCCGACCGCCATCGCGCCGTTCCCTGGTGCGTCAACCGGAGCCGGCGGCGAGATCCGCGACGAAGGCGCCACCGGCCGGGGCGGGCGCCCCAAGGCGGGGCTCTGCGGCTTCAGCGTGTCGCACCTGCGCATCCCCGCGTTGCCGCAGGCGTGGGAAGTCGCCCGCGAGCTCAATCCACGGATGGCGCCCGCGCTGGAGATCATGCTCGATGGCCCGCTCGGCGCGGCCGCGTTCAACAACGAGTTCGGCCGGCCCAACCTGCTCGGCTATTTCCGCAGCTTCGAGCTGGGCGAGGGCAGCGCCGCCGATGGCGCAACGCTGACCCGCGCCTACGACAAGCCGATCATGCTGGCCGGCGGCATTGGCGCCATGGATCGCGCGATGGTGGCCAAGCAGCCCCTGTTGCCGGGCGATGCGGTGATCGTGCTCGGGGGGCCGGCCATGCTGATCGGCCTCGGTGGCGGCGCGGCGAGTTCGGTGGCCGGCGGCAGCAGCAGCGAGGACCTCGATTTCGCCTCGGTGCAGCGAGACAACCCGGAAATGGAGCGGCGCGCGCAGGAAGTGATCGACGCCTGCGTGGCCCTGGGGGAGGGCAACCCGATCCGCTCGATCCACGACGTCGGCGCCGGCGGCCTGTCCAACGCCATCCCGGAACTCCTGCACGACTCCGGCGTCGGCGGCGTGATCGACCTGTCCGCGGTACCCAGCGACGACCCGGCGCTGTCGCCGATGCAGCTGTGGTGCAACGAATCGCAGGAGCGCTACGTGCTCGGCCTGGAGCCGTCGCGTGTCGCCGAATTCGCCGCCCTATGCGCGCGCGAGCGTTGCCCGTTCGCGGTGGTCGGCACCGCGACGGCCGAAGAGCGGCTGATCGTGGGCCATGGCGCGCGCGTCGGCGCAATCCCCGCTGACTCCGCCATCGACCTGCCGATGGACGTGCTGTTCGGCAAGGCACCACAGATGCACCGCGACACCGTGCATCCCGCGCCGCCGCGCTGGCCCGAAACCGATACGGACGCGCTCGACCTGCGCGAGGCCGGCCTGCGCGTGCTGGCACATCCCACCGTTGCCGCGAAATCCTTCCTGGTCACCATCGGCGACCGCACCGTCGGCGGCCTGACCGCGCGCGACCAGATGGTCGGGCCATGGCAGCTGCCGGTGGCGGACTGCGCCATCACCCTGTCGGGATTCGATGGGTTCACCGGCGAGGCCATGGCCATCGGCGAGCGCACCCCGCTGGCGTTGCTGGATGCCGCCGCGTCCGCGCGCATGGCAGTGGGCGAAGCGATCACCAACCTGATCGCCGCGCCGGTGGAAACCCTGGACCGGATCAAGCTGTCCGCCAACTGGATGGCCGCCGCCGGCCATCCCGGCGAAGACGCGCGCCTGTTCGATGCGGTCAAGGCGGTCGGTATGGAACTGTGCCCGGCGCTCGACCTCAGCATCCCGGTCGGCAAGGATTCGCTGTCGATGCAGGCGCAATGGACGACTGATGGCGTGGCCCAGCGCTCGGTGTCGCCGGTGTCGCTGGTAGTGACGGCGTTTGCGCCGGTGGTCGACGTGCGCGGTCAGCTCACACCGCTGCTGCGGCGCGACGTGGACTCAGAGTTGTGGCTGATCGGGCTCGGCGCCGGCAAGCGGCGCATGGGCGGTTCGATCCTCTCCCAGTGCCATCCGCAGTCCGAGGGCGAGCTGCCTGCGTTCGGCGGCGAAGTGCCGGACCTGGACGATCCGCAGCGCCTGCGCTCCCTGTTCGAGCTGATACGCGATGCGCGCGAGGACGGGCTGCTGCTGGCGTACCACGACCGCTCCGACGGCGGCGCCTTCGCTGCGCTGTGCGAGATGGCATTCGCCTCGCGGCTGGGCCTGGACATCCGCCTCGATGGCTGGGGCGAGGGCCGTGCCGAAGACGTGTTCCGCACCCTGTTCAACGAGGAGCTTGGCGCCATCGTGCAGGTTCCGCTGGACGAACGCGCCGCGTTCGCCGACCTGGTCGCCCAGCACGGCCTGGTGGAATGCGCGCAGCGCATCGCGCGTCCCACGACGGTGCCGATGGTGCGGGTCAGCAACGAGGACGACGTGCTGGTCGAGTGGCGCTGGGACGAATTGTTCGATGCCTGGTGGTCGGTCACCCACGCCATGCAGCGCCTGCGCGACAACCCGGACTGCGCCGACAGCGAGCGCGACAGCGTGCACCAATTCGAGGCGCCCGGCCTGCAGCCGGTGCTCACCTTCGATCCTGCCGATGACGTCGCCGGATCTTACATTGCAACCGGCGCCCGGCCCCGGGTCGCCATCCTTCGCGAACAGGGCGTCAACAGCCAGGTGGAGACCGCGGTCGCGTTCGACCGCGCGGGCTTCGACGCGTTCGACGTGCACATGAGCGACCTGGTCGCCGGTCGCTTCGACCTCGCCGATTTCCACGGCTTCGTCGCATGCGGCGGCTTCAGCTACGGCGACGTGCTCGGCGCCGGGCGCGGCTGGGCCACCAGCATCCTGGAGCGCAGCGTTCTGCGCGACATGTTCGAAGGGTTCTTCGCCCGCGAAGGCACGTTCTCGCTGGGGATCTGCAACGGCTGCCAGATGATGGCGCAGCTGCGCGAGATCATCCCGGGCGCGGAGCACTGGCCCACCTTCCAGCGCAACCGCAGCGAGCAGTACGAAGCGCGCCTCGCCTTGCTGGAGGTGGTCGAGTCGCCTTCGCTGTTCCTGCGCGGGATGGCCGGCTCGCGCATTCCGGTGGCAGTCGCGCACGGCGAGGGCCGCGCGGTGTTCGCCAATGGCATCGACCAGTCCGCGGTCAACGTCAGCCTGCGCTACGTGGCCGGCGATGGCAGCATCGCGGACCGCTATCCGGCCAATCCCAACGGCTCCCCGGACGGTATCGCCGGGCTGGCCAGCCGAGACGGCCGCTCGACCATCCTGATGCCGCACCCCGAACGCACCCTGCGCAGCGCCAACTTCAGCTGGGCGCCGCGCGACTGGCCAACCGATTCGCCTTGGCTGCGGATGTTCCGCAACGCACGGGTGTGGCTGGGGTGAAAGGCATGGCCAGCCCTGCACCGAGCTGGTTGCGAGGGCCTTGGCGGGTCCCTGATTGAAAAGGGCGCCGGCGAATGCCGGCGCCCTCGTGGTCCACGTGTTGCTGGCTAACGCTTCAGAGAGCGCACGGCGGGTTTTCGCGGTACGCGGTGAAGTAGGCCCTGATCAGCGCGGAGAGCCTGGCGGAGCTCTGCGGTACCTCGCAGATCTGCCGGCAAAGGGTCAGCTTGATGCCGGTGAAGCCTTCGTCGGCGCATGAGGTGAAGCTCGACACGTTGGCCAGGATGTTGGTGAGATAAGTCTGCATGCCCGGACCAACCGGGTTGCTCGCCAGGGCACCGCCCGGGAGGTAGGCATCCATCGGGATTGCGTTGTATACCACTTGGCCAGAGCCAAACGAATACGAGATACCAACGGTCTGGGATGGATCGGGCGTCGTCAACAAACGGGTGACGCCCTCTGGCGCGACGCTGGTCGTCAATCCGTGATGGGAAGAGTTGCCTCCATCCAGGCTGGCATCGGTGAGCGTGCCTCCAGGGCCCGTGATGAAGGGCATCCCAGCGACCAGGTCGAGCTGGCTACCACCCGAATATTGCCAAGCCATCGCGGGCGTACCCGGCAAGGCGGACTGGGTTGCGGCGCCGGGATTCCAGTCATTGATAACCAGTTGCATCCCGTTGGAGACCGCGGACTGCACGTCGGAATTCACCTTCGACGACAGCGATTCACCATTGCAGTTCTCGATGATCAGGCCGCTCAAGCTGGCAAGGGACGCCGCATCGAGCGTGGCGACTGCGACGGGGGTATGGCCCGCCGTGGTAATGGCGGAATTCTTCGATCCGCCGAAGCAGGATCCATGGACCCCGATATTCCCTGCGCGGCTGACCGATGGCATGGAGAGCAAGGCGATGGCGCCAAGAGCTGCCAGCGCCGTAGTTGCGAAACGCGTATTCATGGAAATCCCCTGTAGTGATGATTGGTTCGTCCCCGACTGGCAGAGCGATGCGTGACCCAAGGTCACTGCATGTCTTCTACCAACGCAATGGAGTCCGGAAGTCGGCCACCCACGCGCAGGTTCAGTCAGGGGTCTGCCGGCTGCTACTGCAACGCTGCCATGCGCGGTGATGGGACGGCCGTGCCGCCGTAGCCCATCAGCCGGGCGCACAGACGGGGCCGGCATCGCCTGATACGCTCCCTCCCAATCCCACCGAATCAAGTCCGCATGAGCGCTGTCCTGTCAGATCAAAGTGCCACCAGCCCCGACGAGCGCATCGCGGTGTTGCTGCTGGAGCGCGCCAAGCTCAAGGACGCCGATCTCGCCCGCGCCCGCCGCCTTCAGGAGGACAGCGGCGATGGGTTGTTGTCGTTGCTGGGTCGCCTGGGGCTGGTGTCGGAGCGCGACCACGCCGAGGCCTGCGCCACCGAGCTGGGCCTGCCGCTGCGCAGTGCGCGCGACGTGCCGGAGCTGCCGCCGGAGGATGGCGGACTGGGCCTGAAGTTCATGAAGCAGTTCCACGTGGTGCCGGTGTCGGTGGATGCCGAGGGCATCGACGTGCTGCTGGCCGATCCGCAGGATCCGTATGTGCTGGACGCGGTGCGGCTGGCCAGCGGGCGCGAGCCGCGCCCGGCGGTGGCATTGCGTTCGGAGATCGACGAGCTGATCGAGCGCTGGCATGGCCAGGGCCGCAGCACGATGGAAGGCATTGTCGAGAACGCGGAGGGCGAGGACGGCTTCGACGATGTCGAGCACCTGCGCGACCTCGCATCGGAAGCGCCGGTGATCCGCCTGGTGAACCTGGTGATCCAGCGCGCAGTGGAATTGCGCGCATCCGACATCCACATCGAGCCGTTCGAAACCCGGCTGAAGGTGCGCTACCGCATCGACGGCGTGCTGGAGGAAGGCGAGAGCCCGCCGCAGAACCTCACCGCCGCGATCATCAGCCGCATCAAGATCATGGCCAAGCTCAACATCGCCGAACGCCGGCTGCCGCAGGACGGGCGGATCATGCTGCGGGTGCAGGGCAAGGAGCTCGACCTGCGCGTCAGCACCATGCCCACCGCGCATGGCGAGTCGGTGGTGATGCGCCTGCTGGACCGCGAGACCGTGGTCCTGGACTTCCACCGGCTTGGCTTCACCGACGCCTTCTTGCCGCAGTTCCGGCAGGTGCTGGAGCAGCCGCACGGGATCCTGCTGGTGACCGGGCCCACCGGCTCCGGCAAGACCACCACCCTGTACACCGCGCTGAGCCAGCTCAACACCAGCGACGTCAAGATCATCACCGTCGAGGACCCGGTCGAATACCAGATCGAGGGCATCAACCAGATCCAGGCGAAGCCGCAGATCGGACTGGACTTCGCCCACGCGCTGCGCAGCATCGTGCGCCAGGACCCGGACATCATCATGATCGGCGAAATGCGCGACCTGGAAACCGCGCGCATCGCCATCCAGTCCGCACTCACGGGCCACCTTGTGCTCAGCACGCTGCATACCAACAATGCCGCCGGCGGCATCACCCGCCTGCTGGACATGGGGGTGGAGGACTACCTGCTGACCTCCACCGTCAACGGCATCCTGGCCCAGCGCCTGGTGCGGCGACTGGAGCCAACGCATGCCGAGCAATACCCGGCCTCGCCGGAGGAAATCGAGAAATTCGGCCTGCGTCGCTGGCAGCCCACCGGCGAGGTGATGCTGTATCGGCCGCGCCCCTCCGCGATTGCACCGACCGGTTACCTCGGCCGCACCACCATCATGGAGTTCCTGGTGATGGACGATGAGCTGCGCCGGGCGGTGATGCGCCACGCCGGTATGGGCGAGCTGGAACAGCTGGCCCGCGACGCCGGCATGCGCACGATGTACGAGGATGGCATCGGCAAGGCGCTGGCGGGCCTGACCACCATCGAGGAAGTCCTGCGCGTGACCGAGGACGCCTGAGCCGATGGCGCTGTATCGCTACAAGGCGCTGAACGCACGCGGCGAGTTGCTGGATGGGCAGATGGAAGCCGCCAGCGATGCCGACGTCGCCCTGCGACTGCAGGAACAGGGCCACCTGCCGGTGGAGGCGCGGCTGGCCAGCGAGGGCGGTGGCGAGTCGGCCTGGCGCGCGCTGTTCACGCCGAAGCCGTTCGCTGGCCAACGCCTGGTCCAGTTCACCCAGCAGCTGGCGACCCTGCTCGGCGCGGGCCAGCCGCTGGACCGCGCCCTGACGATCCTGCTGGAACTGCCGGAAGACGAAGCCGCGCGCCGCACCATTTCGGATATCCGCGATGCGGTGCGTGGTGGCGCGTCATTGTCCGCGGCACTGGAACGCCAGCACGGCGTGTTCGGCCGCCTGTTCGTGAACATGGTCCGCGCGGGCGAGGCCGGCGGCAGCCTGCACGAGACCCTGCAACGCCTGGCCGACTACCTGGAACGTTCGCGCGCGCTGCGTGCGCGGGTGATCAATGCGCTGGTGTACCCGGCGATCCTGCTGGCGATGGTCGGGCTGTCCCTGCTGTTCCTGCTCGGCTACGTGGTGCCGCAGTTCTCGGCGATGTACGACAGCCTGGACGCGGAGTTGCCGTGGTTCTCGCAACTGGTGCTGGGCCTCGGGGAATTCGTGCGCGGCTGGTGGATCGTGCTGCTGGCGATCCCGGTACTGGCGCTGCTGTGGCTGGACCGCAAGCGACGCGATCCTGCGTTCATGCTGAAGTTCGATGACTGGCTGCTGCGCCGCAAGCTTGCCGGCACCCTGGTCGCCAAGCTCGATACCGCGCGGCTGGCGCGCACCCTTGGCACGCTGCTGCGCAATGGCGTGCCGTTGTTGTCGGCGCTTGGCATCGCCCGCAACGTGCTGGATAACCGGGTGCTGGCCGCCGACGTGGACGCCGCCAGCGACGAAGTCAAGAACGGCGTGGGCCTGTCCGCGGCATTGGCCAAGGGCAAGCGTTTCCCGCGGCTGGCCCTGCAGATGATCCAGGTCGGCGAGGAGTCCGGCGCGCTGGACGTGATGCTGCTGAAGACCGCGGACACCTTCGAGCAGGAGACTGCGATCGCGATGGACCGGCTGCTGGCTGCGCTGGTGCCGGCGGTGACACTGGTGCTGGCACTGGTGGTCGGCATCGTGATCCTGGCCGTGCTGTCGCCCATCTACGACCTGACCAGCGTGATTGGCTGAACGCGCCACGACGCGGAACTCGGCGACAATCCCCGCATCCAACCTGACTTCCACGCGGCATTCCACACGGGATTTTCCATGCGCAATCGCAGCTTCAACGGCCTGCCCAAGCGATCGGCAAACGCCGGTTTCAGCCTGATCGAAATCATCCTGGTCGTGGTGCTGATCGGCGGCATCGTGGCCTTTGCGGCCACCCGCATCCTCGGCGGCGGCGACCGCGCCAAGGTCAACCTGGCCAAGGCGCAGGTGCAGACCCTTGCCGAAAAGGTCCAGCAGTACGAGATGGACACCGGCGGCCTGCCGGGCGAGCTCGCCGACCTGGTGAACGCGCCAAGCGGCGCCAGCGGCTGGCTGGGCCCGTATGCGAAGGAGGCCGAACTCAAGGATCCCTGGAACCACCCGTACACGTTCACCATGCCGGGCGAAGGCCGGCCGTTCGACCTGGCCAGCCTGGGCGCCGACGGTGAGGCTGGTGGCGACAGCGTCAACGCCGACATCGCCTACGAGTAAGCGGATGCGGCCGTGCGTGCCACCGCCATGAGCCTCCGGATTTCCGCCAGCCGGGGGTTTTCGCTGCTGGAAATGATGCTGGTGATGGTGCTGATCGCGGCTGCCACGCTGTTGGCGGTCTCCGCGTTTGGGGGCGGCATGCGGGGCATGCAGTTGCGCTCGGGGGCCAAGGAACTTGCCGCGCAGTTCCGCTTTGCAAGGGCCGTGGCGATCAGCAGCGGACAGCCGCAGGACGTGGTGATCGATCCCGCGGGACGCCGCTGGCAGGGGGCGAAGGGACGCAGCGGAAGCCTGCCGGAGGGCGGCGAGATCGTGTTCACCGGCGCGCGCGCAGAGCAGTTCGCTCGGGGGCCGGTCGAAACCGGCAAGGGCGCGGTGCGCTTTTTCCCCGATGGCGCCGCCACGGGTGGCCGGGTGCGCCTGCTGGCCAATGGCGGCGGCTGGGATGTGGACGTGGGCTGGCTCACCGGTGAAGTGCGGGTCTCGCGCGTGCCGTCGCCGCCATGAAGCGGCGCGTGCAGGGCGGCTACACCCTGATCGAGATCGTGGTCGCCTTCGCGATCCTCGCCCTCGGCCTGACCTTGCTGCTGGGCACGCTGTCCGGCGCGACCCGCCAGGTCCGCGATGCCGGCGACGCGGGACGCGCGGCGCTGCACGCGCAATCGCTGCTGGTCGAACATGGCGAGGTCGCGCAACCCGGCAGCGTGCGTGGCGAGCTGGATGGGGGGCGGTATCGCTGGCAACTGGACGTCACCGAATGGAAGGACCCGCAACTGTCGGCCGACACGCTTGGCGTCAATCTCAACAGCGCGCGCATGTTTCGCTTGCAGCTGCAGGTTGCGTGGGGCGAGGGTGGACCTCGCCAGCGCATCGAACTGTCGAGCTTGCGCTGGCGCATGCCGCGACCCGCGGGCGTGAGCGCGCCATGACGCATACGCCGTCATCGCTGCACCCCGGCGCGCCGCGACTGCGCGGGAGCCACCTTGCCGGCGCGGCCGGCTTCACCCTGATCGAAGTGCTGCTGGCGACCATGCTGCTCGCGGCCGGCCTGGCCCTGGGCTTCGCCACCCTGCGAGCGGCCGCGGCCACCGCGCAACGCGGCGAGGCCATGGCCGCGCGCAACGAGCGCATCCGCGCAGTGTCGGAGTTCCTGCGCCGGCGCATCGGCGGGGCGCAGGGCATCGTGTTCTCGCTCGACCCGGCCACCGGTGCGTCGAAGCGCTTCGAGGGCGACGCGGCGTCGATGCGCTTCGTCGCCGACCTGCCGGATTACCTGGGCCGCGGCGGCCCGCACCTGCACCAGCTGGCGCTGGCCGGCGACGAAGACGCGCAGAGCCTGCGCGTCGAGTTCCTGATGGTGCTGGCGGGTCAAACAATCGCTGATCCCGATGCCCGCCCGCCGGAGCCCCTGGCCGCCGGTTTGCGCAGCCTGCGCTTTGCCTATCGCACGTCACGGCAAGGCGACGATGTCCCGGCCTGGGAGCCACGCTGGGAGCATCCCGAAGCGCTGCCGGCGCAGGTGCGGGTGCAGGTCGAGGACGCGCAGGGCGCATGGCCGGACCTGATCGTGGGCGTGCCGCTGGCCGCCAGTTACGGCATCAACCCGGAGCCGGTGCAGTGACCCGCTGCGCGCGTGGCGCCGCGCTGTTGCTTGTGATGTGGCTGATCCTGCTGCTCAGCGGGCTGGTGGCCGGGTATGCGATGTCGGCGCGCATCGAGTCGTTGCAGGGCAACGGCCTGGCGCGCTCGGTGGGCGCACGCGAGGTCGCCCGGGCAGGCATCGAGATCGCCGTCTCGCGCTTGGGGAACCCGGATCCGGCGCAACGCTGGGTCCCGGATGGGCGCGGTAATGCGATCAGTTTCGAGGGTGCCAGCATCGATGTCGCCGTCCGCGACGAAACCGGCAAGATCGACCTCAACGCAGCGTCCGCCGACCTGCTGGCGGCGCTGCTGCGCGGCCTCGGCGAGCCGCAGGGGTCGGCAACGCGCCTGGCCGGCGCCATCCTCGACTGGCGCGACGACGACACCCTGACTCAGCCGTCTGGCGGGGCCGAAGACGCGGATTACGCGTCCGCGGGCCTCGCCTGGGGCGCCAAGGACGCACCGTTCGAGACCGTTGCCGAGGTCGAGCAGGTCTTGGGCATGCGTCCCGGTTTGTATGCCGAGGCCGCCCCCTACCTCACCGTCTACACCGGCACTGCAATGCCCGACGCGGCCTTCGCTGACGGCATGGTGCTGGCCGCGATGGGCGTGGACCCCCCGCCGCCCGCGCCCAACGCTGCGCCGGCCAGCGGCAGCGGCACGTATAGTATCGACAGCCGTGCCCGACTCCCCGATGGTCGCAGCGCGCACCTATCGGTCATCTTGCGGGCAGGGAGTAACGGTTTGCCGGGTTCCACTTACACGCCGCTGCGCTGGCAGGACGGGGCCGGGTCGCCATGAACGCGACGGTCACGCGGACGCCGCTGTCCGGACGCCTGCAGCGGGCGGGTGCGGGCCTGCTTGGCTTCTGGGCATGGTGGGGCGCGAACCTGGCCGCATGGTTGCCGCCGCGCTGGCGACGCGCGCTGGTGGCGAGCGACGACGCCCTGCTCCTGCAGTTCAACGGCGATGCGCTGCAGCTGCGCCGCCAGGCCGATGGCGAATTGCAGGACGTGGCGGTCATGCCGGTGCCACCGCCGCGCAGCGACGCCGGTGATCCCCTTGCCCAGGTGCTGACCCGCGTCGCGGCGGACCTGCCGCGCGTGCTGCTGCTGCCCGCCGCAAGCGGGCTGCGCCGCACCTTGCTGCTTCCTGCCGCGGCGCGCGAGCGACTGCAGGACGTATTGGGCTTCGAGATCGAACGGCAAACCCCGTTTGCCCGTGCCGATGTGCTGTACGGCGGCCGCGTGCTCGATGTGCGAAGCGACGGCCAGCTGCAGGTGGAACTGGTGGTCGTTCCCAGGGCGCGCTTCGATGCCGCCGCGGCGCGCCTTGGCGACGCCTCGGCCTGGCTGACCGGGGTGGACCTGGCCGACGCCGATGGTCGTCCGCTGGGGATCAATCTGTTGCCGGTGTCGCAGCGGTTCCAGCGCCCCAACCCGTGGCGGATCTGGAACTTGGTGCTCGCCGTGGTTGCACTCGTCGCGCTGCTGTTCGGTCTGGCCCAGGTGGTGGACAACCGCCGGGCTGCGGCGGATGCCCTGAGCGCCGAAGTCGCCCAGCGCAGCGCGCAGGCCCGCACCGTGTCCGAACAACGGCAGCGCCTGGTGGACGCGGTGGAGGGCGGCGCCTACCTGCAGCAACAGCGCAATGCGCGGCCCTCGGTGGTCGAGGTGGTGGACGAGCTGGCGCGGCGCCTGCCTGACGGGACCTACATCGAAAAGGTTGCGATCGAAGGTGGCCAGTTGACCCTGATCGGCCTTTCGAACCAGGCTGCCGCCCTCGTCGGCAAGCTCGAGGGCGCTCGGCAATGGCGCGCACCAGCGCTCAGCGGCGCCCTGCAGCCGGATCCCCGCACCCGCGGCGATCGCTTCACCCTGGTCGCCCAGCTCGCCGACGGCACTCCCGAGGAACCGGCCAATGCAACTGCCGCGCGCTGACCGCGACCGCTGGCTGGCCCTGGTGTTGCTGCTGGCGGCGCTGGCCGTGGCCTATCTCTTGCTGGTGCATCCGTGGTTCACGCAACCGCTGCGCGACGCCGATGCGCGCATCGCCGACCTGCAGTCGCGTGATGCCCGGGTCCAGGCCCTGCTGCGGCAGGCGCCGGAGATCCAGCAGAGGTTGCTGGCGTTGGATGCCGGCGGTAGCGCGGCTGGCTTCCTGCTGGAACCGACCTCCGAACTCGCCACGGCTTCCCTGATCCAGCAACTGGAGCGGGTGGTGCTGGAAGTGACGCCGGGCAACCGCGGCTGCGCCATCACGAACCGCGCCCCGCTCAGTGCAGAACCGCCGCCCGGGCCCTATCGCCGGGTCACCGTGCAGGTGCGGCTGCGCTGCGGCAATAGCGAAACCCTGGCCATCCTGCATGCCCTGGAATCCGCGCGGCCCTACCTGTTCGTGGATGTGGTCAATATCGCCGCGCAACGCTACTTCGCCATTCCCGGCAACAACCTGCCGCAGGAAGGCGGGCTGGACGTGAGCTTTGACCTCTACGGCTATCTGCGCCCGGCGCCCGGAGGTACCCGTGGCGAGTGAGCGCAGCCTGTTCGAGCGCCTCGAGCGCGCCGGCCCGACGACCTGGCTGCTGGCCGCCATTGCCGGATGGGCCCTGTTGGTCTCGATTGCCGCCCTGGCCGGGATGGGCAGCACGCTCCGTCCCACGCCCGTGCTGGCGGCGACGCCGCTGCCGCGTCCCACGCCGTTACAGGCGGCCCGTATCGGGCCGCTCGCGCAGTATTCGGAAGCGGCGTCGCGGCCCCTGTTCACCGAGGATCGCAGGCCGCGCAGTTTCATGGCCACGGGCCCCGACGGCAGCGAAGGCGGTGCAGTCCAGGTACAGACCCTGGACTTCATCCTCACCGGTGTGTTGATCAGCCCGCAAGTGCAGTTGGCCGTCCTGCAACCCACCGGCGGTGGCGCATCCCAGCGCGTGCGCGTGGGCAAGTCGCCGGAGGGCGTGGCCGGCTGGCAGTTGCTGCGCCTGGAGCCGCGGCGGGCGATCTTCCAGGGTGGCGGGGGTGAGGTCGCGCTGGACCTTCGCACCTTCGGCGAGGCGGGCGCTGCCGCGACGCCGGGTGCGGTACGGCTGGGCGGCACGTCCACCGTCGGCGCCGATGCAGGCGCTGCAGCCGAAGCGACGGCAGCAGCGGCATCGGCCGCGTCGGCTGCCGCCAACGCAGCAAGCTCAGCAGCGCCTCCGCAGACGGATGCGGCACGGATCGAAGCGATCCGCCAACGAATCGAAGCCCGCCGCGCGCAACAGCGCGCCGCGAGCCAGACCAGCGGCGCCCCCACGCCGCCAAAGCCATGACGCTGGAGTCACCCATGAATGTCCGTCCCGTTGCAATCGCCGCCGTGCTCAGCCTGCTGGCGGCCTGCGCCAGCATCCCCGCACCGCAAATGCAGCGCGCCACGCGACTGCCCGGCACCCAGGCGGGCAACCAGCCGCCCAACCAGGCAGGCGACGAGCGCATCAGTAGCGAGCGCCTCTCGGAAGTGCTGGGCGGCAGCGGGCCGCAGGCGGTGATCCGTCGCGGCACCGCGTCGCCGATCAACCGCGCCGCGGCCAGTGCGCCGCCACCGTCGCTGACCAGTAGCGGCCAGGCGCGCTTCAATTTCGAGGGCGAATCCCTGCACGCGGTGGTCAAGGCGATCCTCGGCGACATGCTCGGCCAGAGCTACAGCATCGCCCCCGGCGTGACGGGCACGGTCACCATGTCCACCCAGCAACCCGTGGGCGCGGCAGGAGCCCTCAGCCTGCTGGAAGGCGTGCTGGCGCAGAACAACGCGCGCATGGTCTACAGCGACGGTCGCTACAACATCGTGCCGGCCGACCAGGCCCTGGCCAGCGGCGTGGTGCCGCGCACGGGCTCGGCGGCGCTGGCGCGCGGGTTCGAGTCGCGCGTGGTGCCGTTGCGTTATGTCTCTGCGGCGGAAATGGAGAAGATCCTCAAGCCATACGCGCGCGCAAACGCGATCGTCGGCGTGGACGGCTCGCGCAACCTGATCACCATCGCCGGCACCCGCGCCGAGCTCGAGAACTACCTGCGCACCATCCAGGTGTTCGACGTGGACTGGATGTCGAGCATGTCCGTGGGCGTGTTCCCGCTGCAGTCCGGCCGCGCCAGCGCGGTGGTGCAGGACCTGGAGCGCGTGTTCGGCGAGCAGAGCAAGACCCCGGTCGCGGGGATGTTCCGCTTCATGCCGCTCGACGCCGCCAACGCGGTGATGGTGATCACCTCGCAACCGAATTACCTCGACGACATCCAGCAGTGGATCGACCGCATCGAAGGCGGCAACGGCGACGGTCGGCTGTTCTCGTATGAACTGAAGTACATCAAGGCGCGCGACCTTGCCGATCGGCTCGCCGAAGTGTTCGGCGGCGGCAACCAGCAGGCTGGCGGCAACGGCCAGCCCCAGTTGATGCCGGGCGTGGAGCCCACCGAAATCCGCGATGCCGGGGTCGACGACGCCAGCGGCACCTCCAGCGCGGCGATCGGCCGCAGCGAAGGCGGCAACCTGCCCAGCGCCGGCAATGGCAATGGCCGGGTCTCGCTGCGTGTCGACGGCATGGAGGTGGGGGTGTCGGCGGTGGAGGACACCAACTCCCTGCTGGTGCGCGCAAGCCCCGGCGCCTGGAAGTCGATCCGGGAAGTCATCGAGCGCCTCGACGTGATGCCGCTGCAGGTGCATATCGAGGCACAGGTGGTGAGCGTCACCCTGAGCGGCGCCCTGCAATACGGCGTCAGCTGGTTCTTCGACAACGCCGTGTCGGAAGAGGCCGGCCTGCCGTTCCCGACCGGCCGCAACAGCTTCGGCAGCTACGGCAGCAGCCTCGCGCCGGTGGAAGGATTCGGCAACGTGCTCACCTGGACCTTCCTGGGCAACAGCGCGGCCGCGATCATCCAGGCGCTCGACAACGTCAGTGACGTGCGCCTGCTGCAGACGCCATCGGTGTTCACCCAGAACAACAAGGAAGCCACGCTCAACGTGGGCAGCCGCATCCCGATCTCGTCGGTGACCTTCAATCCCACCAACGGCGGCACCAACGATGGCGCCTTCAGCCAGGTCCAGTACCTGGAGACCGGCACCATCCTCAAGGTGCGCCCGCGCATCACCCGCGACGGCATGGTGTTCCTCGACATCGTGCAGGAAGTCAGCGCGCCGCAGGACGAGAGTACCGCCGATGCCAACGGCAACGTGCGCATCGACACCAACAAGATCCGCACCAGCGCGGCGGTGCCGAGCGGCGAAACCATCATGCTGGCCGGCCTGATCAAGGACGGCACCTCGCGTACCTCGTCCGGCCTGCCGGGCCTGAGCCGGCTGCCGGTGATTGGCGGCCTGTTCGGCCAGCAGGGCACCAGCACCACGCGCGAAGAGTTGATCGTGCTGATCACCCCGACCGTGGTCCGCAACCCGCAGGAAGCGCGCACCCTGACCGATGAATACGGGCGACGCTTCCGCGCCCTGGAGCCGATCTACAACCCCAGGGCGAAGTGAACCCGGGCGCGTCCGGGCCGACTGCCACCATGCTGCCGATCGTGCTGGTGCCGGTCGGCACCGACGAGCAGGCGCTCGACGCCTGCCTCGCGTCGCTGGACCAGCACACGCCTGCAGGCACGCGCGTCTGGCTGGCAGACGATGCCCAGGCAGGCCCGCGCGCCACTGCCATCATCGAACGCTGGTTGGCGCGCACCAGGCTGCAGGCCGCGCATACCCGGCGCAGCACGAGCATCGGCGAAGCCGCGCACTTCGATGAAGCCCTGCGCGCCTGCGCCGGCGCCGACGTGGCGGTCCTTGCCAGCGACGCGCAGGCCACGCCCGGCTGGCTGCACGCACTGGTCGACTGCATGGCGCGGGATCCCTTCGCAGCCACCGTCACCCCGTGGAGCAACGCCGGGGAGGCCGCGGCATGGCCGCGCATCGGCGAGATCTGCGTCATCGCGGACCCGCCTGCTCGGCTGGCGTCCGCCTGCGCGCGCTTGCCTGCGACGCAGGTGGAGTTGCCGTCTGCTGTAAGCCACGCGGTGCTGATCCGCGGTGAGGCTCGCCTGCGCGCGGGCGGGCTGGATGCGCACAGCTACCGGTCCTGGTACGCCGCGCTGATCGACCTGTCGCTGCGGCTTGCCGGCCTCGGTTGGCGCAATTTGCTGTGCACGAACGCCTTCGTGCTGCGCGCCGATGAGGGCCGCGCAGGCGAGGGCGACATGGAGCGGCTGTCGGTGCGCTGGCCCGGCTGGCATGCGCGGCTTGCCGGTTTCCTGATGGAAGATCCGCTGCACGCTCTTCGCGCACGCCTGGCGACGGAGCTGGCGCAGCTGGATTCCGCATCCGCGCAACGCGACCTGTTCGGCGACCGGCGGGACCCGGCGTGAGCGTCGATGGCCTCGTCGCGATCGTGGTCTCGCATCGCAGCGCGGCGACGCTGGACGACTGCCTGCAACGCCTGCGCGCCGCCACCGGCATCGATGAGATCCGCGTCGTCGACAACGCCTCCGACGATGGCTCGCTGGAGATCGTGCAGCGCCATGCGCTGTCCGACCCGCGCCTGCGCTTCATCGCCAATCCCGACAATCCCGGCTTCGCGGTGGCGTGCAACCAGGGCGCGGCGGGCAGTTCCGCGCCCTGGCTCGCCTTCGTCAACCCGGATTGCCTGGTGGAAGTCGATTCACTGGCGCGCCTGCGCGCCCATGCGTCCGCGTTCGATGCCGCGCTGGTCGGCGCGGACCTAGTGGATGACGACGGCGTGCGGGATTCAGCGGCGCGCCGGCACGACCCGGACTTCGCGGCGATGTTGCGCGATCCCTCGCGGGCCAGGCTTGGCGTGGACGTGGACACCACGCAAGCGCTGCAACCGGTGGATGCGGTTTCAGGCGCGTTGATGGTGTTGCCACGTGCCCTGTTCGCGCGCATTGGCGGCTTCGACGAAGCCTATCGCCTGCATGCGGAAGACCTGGACCTGTGCCGCCGCGTGCGCGCGGCCGGGGGCTCGGTTGCGGTGGCCAACGACGTGCGCGTTGTCCATGTGCGCGGGGTTTCCTCGCGCAGCCGGCCGCTGTTCGTTGCGTGGCACAAGCATCGGGGCTTGTGGCGGTACTACCGGAAGTTCGAGGCGCGCCAGCGCAGCACGCTGGTGTCCGCGCTCGTTCACGTGGCGATCTGGTGCCGGTTCCCGTTCGCCCTTGCAGCTGCGCTGCGCGGTCGCCGGGTCGCATAGACTGGCGTCCGTGCGACGGCTGTCAACCGGCTGCGTCTTCCGGCGTTTGCAGAGGGCAGCGGCGCGATTCGGCGCGAACCTGCACGCGTAACGTGCCGGTGCATTGGACTCGGGAGGTCCTGAACATGGCGATGCAGGGAAACTCAGCTGGTCGAACCTTCGCAGCTGCGAAGCCACCCGGCTGGCCGCGCGCTGTCGTCACCGCTTGCTGCATGTTGCTGGCAGCCTGCGGCGGCGGTGGCGGCGGTGGCGCCAGGCCGGCGCCCATCGTGCCGGTGACGCCGCCCACCGCGCCTGCGGCCATCAGCGAGCAGGAAGCCGCACGGTTCCTGGCGCAGGCCAGCTTCGGCCCCACCCGCGCCGAGATCGCGCGGGTGCAGTCACTGGGCTACGCGCAGTGGCTGGACGACCAGATGAACCCGGCGCGCACGCCGGCCACCCTGGTGCTCCCCCACCTCCAGCAAATCCTCGCCAGCGGGTTGGCCGAAGCCGACCTGTCCCAGGCGCATCGGCGCAATGCCTGGTTGTGGCAGGCCGCCACCGCACCCGACCAGCTGCGCATGCGCATGGCCTTTGCGCTCAGCGAGATCTTCGTGGTCTCCGACTTCGAGAGCGGCCAGGCCCAGATCCCGCGGGTCGCCGACTACCAGGACACCCTGGCGCGCAATGCGTTCGGCAGTTACCGCAGCTTGCTGAAGGCGGTCACCCTGCACCCGGCCATGGGCGTCTACCTGAGCCATGCCGGCAACCGCAAGGCCACGGCGGACGGCAAGATCGTTCCGGACGAAAACTATGCGCGCGAGGCAATGCAGCTCTTCAGCATTGGCCTGCAGGAACGCAACCCGGACTTCTCGCCGGTGCTCGACGCCGCCGGGCAACCGGTCCCCACCTATGACTCGGCCGTGGTCGCCGCGATGGCGCGCGTCTTCACCGGCTGGACCTTTGCGGGCCAGTCCGATGCCAACTACGGGCGCGTCGATGCGCGCTCCTACGCGCCGATGCAGTGCCATCCGGCGTTCCATGACACGCAGCCCAAGGCCATCTTCCGCGGCATCGTCATCAACAACGGCAGCGATTGCGCCGCCGGCCTGGAACAGGCGCTCGATGCGCTCAGCAACCACCCGAGCACCGCGCCCTTCATCAGCCGCCAGCTGATCCAGCGCTTCGTCACCAGCAATCCCAGTCCCGAATACATCCGCCGCGTGGCCGTGGCCTGGACCGGCAGCGGGGGCGACCTGGGCCGCGTGCTGCGCACGATCCTGCTCGATCCCGAGGCGCGCACCCCGCCTGCTGCAAGCGACGCCACCTACGGCAAGCCGCGCGAGCCGCTGGTGCGCATCGCCCATCTGTGGCGGGCCTACCAGGCGCGCTACGTGGCGCCCGCCGACGGCAGCCTGCGGTTCCGCGCGGGCAATACCGCCGACCTGACCGCGTCGCTGTCCCAGGATTCGCTGCGTGCGCCTTCGGTGTTCAACTTCTTCGAGCCCGATTACCGCATCCCCCTGACCAACGGCAGCCAGGGTGCATTCGCCCCGGAGCTGCAGATCATCAACCAGTCCACGTTCACCACGGGCCACAACCAGACCGACGCGCTGCTGTGGAACTACGCCAGCACCACCGCGCCCACCGCCAATACCAACGCGCCCGTGCTGGACATCACCCGACTGGTGCAGCTGGCGGACGCCGGCGACCACGCCGGGATGGTGCAGGACGTCAACCTTCTGCTGCACGGCGGCAGCCTGTCCACAGCCAGCACGGGCAGCATGACGCGGATGCTGGACGCCTTGCGGAGTGACGGTCGCAGCTCGTCCGAACGTGCCCGCTCGCTGCTCCTGCTTGCGCTCATGTCCCCCGACTACGCGATCCAGCGCTGACCTGAACCTACCGGCTGCACCTGCGCCCTGCGAGGGAATACCCATGCCGCACTCCAACCGAAATTCCCGCCGCCGCTTCCTGCAAGGGCTCGGGGCCCTTGTTGCCGGCGGCACCGCCAGCGCGATGTTTCCGCAGCTCGAGATGATGGGCCGCGCGATGGCCGCAGCCCCGAGCCCGGGCGAATACCGGGCGCTGGTCTGCATTTTCCTGTTCGGTGGCAACGATTCCTTCAACATGCTGATCCCGCATGTGCAGGATGAGTACGACGTGTACCTGCGCAGCCGCGGCGGCGTCTACGACGCAACCACCAATCCGTTCGGCCTGGGCATCGCGCGCGACAGCCTGGCCACGGTGCAGGACACCGCCGGCGACCGCTGGGGATTGCATCCTTCGTTCGCGGCGGCCAAGCCGCTGTTCGATGCCGGCGAACTGGCATTCGTGGCCAATGTCGGCAGCCTGGTCCAGCCGGTGCGCAAGCCCGAGGTCGGGTTCCCGGGCGGCAAGCCGCTGCCTGCGTATCTTTACTCCCACAACGACCAGCAGCGGCAGTGGATGCGCGGGCATGCCACCGGCACGCGCAACGGCAACGGGTGGGGCGGCCTGGCCGGCGACCGGATTGCATCGCTCAACACCGGCTTGACTGCGTTGCCGCCGACGATTTCGATCTTCGGCAACAACCTTTACCAGACCGGTGCATCGGTGTTGCCGTATGCCATTTCGTCCGCGGGGCCCAGCGAGCTGGCGCGCATGTCCGCCGCTGCATCCGCCAGCCGGGCAGACGCGATCCGCCTGGAAGCCCTCAACGAATTGCTCAACGCAGGCCAGCCACAGGTGATGCGGGAACGCTATTCGGGGCTGGGCAAGACCTCGATTGCCATCAATGGCGCACTGCGCGCTGCGCTGGACCCGGTCGCTGGCGGCGACATCGCCACCGCGTTCCCGGCGACCTCGCTGGCCACCCAGCTGCGGATGATCGCGCGCCTGATCAAGGTGAGCCGATCGCCGTCGATTGGCCACAAGCGTCAGATCTTCTTTGCCGGGCTGGGCGGATTCGACACCCACGACAACCAGATGGAGCCGACCCGCCACGCCGCGCTGATGTCGCAGCTGGCGGGCGCGCTGGCGGCCTTCCGTGCCGGCCTGCAGGAGATCGGCATGCTCAACCAGGTGACCACCTTCACCATGAGCGATTTCGGGCGCACCTTGAACAGCAACGGCAACGGCACCGACCACGGCTGGGGCGGCGTGCAACTGGTGATGGGCGGCGCGGCCGCGAATGGCGGGTCTCTGCAGGGACGACAGGTCTGGGGTGACTACCCGCTGCTGGAACTCGATGGCGACCAGGCGATGGGACGCGGGCGGATGATCCCGACCACCTCGATCCAGCAATACGGCGCCACCATGGGCACCTGGCTTGGCGTCCCCGATGCCGACCTGCCCACCATCTTCCCGGGCATCGGGAATTTCTCCACGCCCCGCCTGGGCCTGCTGGGCTGAACAGGTTCAGCGATAGCGGTTGATCTCGTCGCGCAGGCTGCGCGCGGCATGGGCCGCGGCATGGGCGTAATCCTCGCCTTGCGAGGCGTACAGGATGCCGCGAGAGGAATTGATCACCAGCCCGGTGCCATCGGTGGCCATGCCGTTGCGCACGGTGGCTTCGATGTCGCCGCCCTGGGCGCCGATGCCGGGGATCAGCAACGGCATGTCGCCGACGATGCCGCGGATCACCCGCAGTTCTTCCGGGAAGGTCGCACCGACCACCAGCGCGCAGTTGCCATCGGCATTCCAGTCATCGGCGATGGTGCGTGCGATGCGCTGGTAGAGCGGCTCGCTGCGGCCTTCTCCATCGGACACCGGGAGTTCCTGGAAATCGCGCGCGCCGGGGTTCGAGGTGTGGCACAGGAACACGCAGCCCCGGTCGTTGCGCTGCAGGAATGGCGCGGCGGAGTCGCGGCCCATGTAGGGGTTGAGGGTGACCGCGTCCGCGCCGTAGCGATCGAACGCTTCGGTTGCGTAGTGTTCCGCGGTGCTGCCGATGTCGCCGCGCTTGGCGTCGAGGATCACCGGGATTTCCGGAAAACTGCCGTTGATGTGGGCGATCAAGCGTTGCAGCGCGACTTCACCGCCATTGCGTGCGGCGAAATGGGCGATCTGCGGCTTGAACGCGCAGGCGAATTCGGCGGTGGC
>JAZKHR010000083.1:0-32064 GCA_040385305.1 Pseudomonadota bacterium | reverse complement strand
GGCGACTGCGCCGGCATGGCCGCCGACCTGTTCGAGACCTACGCGGTCACCATCATCGCCACCATGCTGCTGGGCGGGCTGATGATGGCCGAGGCCGGCCGCAACGCCATCCTCTACCCGCTGGTGCTGGGCGGCGTGTCCATCATCGCCTCGATCATCGGCGCGTTCTTCGTCAAGGTGAAGGAAGGCGGCTCGATCATGGGCGCGCTGTACAAGGGCGTGATCGTGTCGGCGGTGCTGGCGGCGGTGGCGTTCTTCCCGATCACCAACCAGCTGATGGCCGACAACGTCCATGGCCCGATGAACATCTACCTGTGCGCGCTGATCGGCCTGGTGCTGACCGGCCTGATCGTATGGATCACCGAGTATTACACCGGGACCCAGTTCAAGCCGGTGCAGCACATCGCCGCGGCGTCCACCACCGGCCACGGCACCAACATCATCGCGGGACTCGGCATCTCGATGAAGTCCACCGCGCTGCCGGTGGTGGTGATCTGCGCCGCGATCTGGGGCGCGCACGCGCTCGGCGGCCTGTACGGCATCGCCATCGCCGCCACCGCGATGCTGTCGATGGCCGGCATGATCGTGGCCCTGGACGCGTATGGCCCGATCACCGACAACGCCGGCGGCATCGCCGAGATGGCGGAACTGCCGCCGGAGATCCGCGCCATCACCGATCCGCTGGACGCGGTCGGCAACACCACCAAGGCGGTGACCAAGGGCTACGCGATCGGTTCCGCCGCCCTTGCCGCACTGGTGCTGTTCGCCGACTACACCCACAACCTCAATACCGTCGGCGAAGCCAACGCCGCGCTTACCGGCGTGGCCTACGAGGCGATGCGCTTCGACCTGTCCGACCACATGGTGATCATCGGCCTGCTGATCGGCGGCCTGATCCCCTACCTGTTCGGCGCGATGGCGATGGAAGCGGTGGGTCGCGCCGCGGGTGCGGTCGTGGAGGAAGTGCGCCGCCAATTCCGCGAGATCCCCGGCATCATGGAAGGCACCGGCAAGCCGGATTACTCGCGCGCGGTCGACATGCTGACCAAGTCGGCGATCAAGGAAATGGTGATCCCGTCGCTGCTGCCGGTTGCCGTGCCCGTCGTCGTCGGCCTGCTGCTGGGTCCTAAGGCGCTGGGCGGGCTGCTGATCGGCACCATCGTCACCGGCCTGTTCGTGGCCATCTCCATGACCACCGGCGGCGGCGCGTGGGACAACGCCAAGAAGTACATCGAGGACGGCCACCACGGCGGCAAGGGATCCGAGGCGCACAAGGCGTCGGTCACCGGCGACACCGTCGGCGATCCCTACAAGGACACCGCGGGCCCGGCCATCAACCCGCTGATCAAGATCATCAACATCGTGGCGCTGCTGCTGGTGCCGTTGCTGTAATCGCACCGGTCATGCAAACACCGGGAACGGCGGCCGCAGGGCCGCCGTTCTTCGTTACGGCCGGGGCAGCGGGTAGAATGCGCGCCCTTCCCCACCCTGCCGAGGCCGACCAGGCCCCGGCATCAGCACCTCGGAGCACACATGGGCCTGGACCTCGTCTCCACCGGCAAGAACCCGCCGGACGAACTCAACGTCATCATCGAGATCCCCAAGGACGCCGAGCCGGTCAAGTACGAAGTCGACAAGGCCAGCGGCGCGATCTTCGTGGACCGCGTGCTGTCCACGCCCATGCGCTACCCCTGCAACTACGGCTACGTCCCGCACACGCTCTGCGGTGACGGCGATCCCGCGGACGTCGTGGTGCTGATGCCGCTCGCGCTGATCCCCGGCTCGGTGATCCGGGTGCGCCCGGTCGGCGTGCTGCGCATGGTCGACGAGGCCGGCGCCGACGAGAAGATCCTGGCGGTACCGATCAGCAAGGTCTACCCCGGATACGACCACATCAACCACATCGATGACGTGCCGAAGCACTGGCTCGACCGCATCGGCTACTTCTTCGAGCACTACAAGGACCTGGAAGCCGGCAAGTGGGTCAAGCTCGACGGTTGGGGCGGCCGCGACGAAGCGCGGCGCCTGCTGAGCGAATCGATCGAGCGCTTCGAGGCCGCGGCGGTCAAGCCGAATTTCTGAGGCGGCGATCCGCCACCTCGCCGGCGAGGGACTAGTCGCGCAGCCTCATTTCTGCCCCAGCCGCATGGCGGTCAAGCTGATCAGGCGCGATACCACGGTGGCGAGGTAGCCCACGCCAACGAACATCTCGAGCATCACCAGCACCCGCGCGGGAGCGCTCAACGGCAGGATGTCCCCGATGCCCACGCCCGAGAGGGTGGTGAAGCTGAGGAACAGCAGTTCCATCCAGCGCCGCGGCTGGTCTGGCTCCACTGCGCCGCTGAAGCTGCCGGGATACCAGGCCTGGCACACGAAATACGCGTAGGCGAAGCCCCAGGCCAGCAGGGTGAAGGTGGCGCCAGCCGCGAACAGCTCGTCTCTGCTGACCTCGTGGTCATGCAGCATGTAGGAGATCAGGCTGCCTGCCGCATAGAAGTAGAGGCAGGCCTCCAGCAGGGCGGCCCAGGTCAGCATGGCCGCGTTGTCGCTCACTACCCCAACCATCGTCAGCAGTATTGCCGGGATCGCCAGTAGCCAGCCGATCACGTTGACGAACTGGCTGTGGTTCACCACCCACACCGCCAGCGGGACCACCACCAGTGCAACCGCACCGAACATCAGGCGGCCTTCGGTGGTGTCGTGCATCAGTGGGTACAGCAGCAGGCTCAGCAGCTGCGCGGCCAGCAGAAACGCGGACGGATGGCGTTTCGCGATCAGCCCCCAGAGTCGCAAGCGTGCCGATGCCTGCATCTCAGAACGCAACCAGCTTGAAGTGGTAGCGAAGGGCGTAATAAATCACGTAAAGCCACGACAGCAGCCCGTGCACGATGGTCCACAGCAGCGACTTGTTCGCCGTCCACGAGATCACCATCGCCAGTGCACTGCCGAAGCTGAGCCCGGTCCTCACCACCTGTCCGCTGCGCGACATGCTCATGCCTCCCGGTACACCTTCGCGCCCTGTTCGCGGAATTCGGCGGATTTTTCCGCCATGCCTGCCTGCAGCGCCTGCGTCTCGTCGACGCCATGCTCGGCAGCATAATCGCGCACGTCCTGGGTGATCTTCATGCTGCAGAAATGCGGGCCGCACATCGAGCAGAAGTGCGCGACCTTGTGCGCATCCTTGGGCAGGGTCTCGTCGTGGAATTCCTTGGCCTTCTCGGGGTCCAGGCCGAGGTTGAACTGGTCCTCCCAGCGGAACTCGAAGCGCGCCTTGCTCAATGCGTTGTCGCGCACCTGCGCGCCCGGGTGGCCTTTCGCAAGATCAGCCGCATGGGCGGCGATCTTGTAGGCCATGATCCCGTCGCGCACGTCCTGGCGATTGGGCAGGCCCAGGTGCTCCTTCGGCGTCACGTAGCACAGCATTGCGCAGCCGTACCAGCCGATCATCGCCGCGCCGATCGCGCTGGTGATGTGGTCGTAGCCGGGAGCGATGTCGGTGGTCAGCGGGCCGAGCGTATAGAACGGCGCCTCGCCGCACTCGCGCAGCTGCTTGTCCATGTTTTCCTTGATCAGCTGCATCGGCACGTGGCCGGGGCCTTCGATCATGGTCTGCACGTCGTGCTTCCACGCGATCTTGGTCAGCTCGCCCAGGGTCTCCAGCTCGCCGAACTGCGCGGCGTCGTTGGCATCGGCGATGCAACCGGGACGCAGGCCGTCGCCCAGGCTGAAGGCCACATCGTAGGCCTTCATGATGTCGCAGATGTCCTCGAAATGGGTGTAGAGGAAGCTTTCCTTGTGGTGAGACAGGCACCACTTGGCCATGATGCTGCCGCCGCGCGAGACGATGCCGGTCACGCGTTTCGCAGTCAGCGGTACGTAGCGCAGCAGCACGCCGGCGTGGATGGTGAAGTAGTCCACGCCCTGCTCGGCCTGTTCGATCAGGGTGTCGCGGAAGATTTCCCAGGTCAGTTCCTCGGCGCGGCCATCGACCTTTTCCAGCGCCTGGTAGATCGGCACGGTGCCGATCGGCACGGGCGAGTTGCGCAGGATCCATTCGCGGGTTTCGTGGATGTGCTTGCCGGTGGACAGGTCCATCACCGTGTCGCCGCCCCAGCGGATCGCCCACACCAGCTTTTCGACTTCCTCGGCGATGCCGGAACTCACCGCGCTGTTGCCGATGTTCGCGTTGATCTTGGTCAGGAAGTTGCGGCCGATGATCATCGGCTCGCTCTCAGGGTGATTGATGTTGTTAGGCAGGATCGCGCGGCCGCGGGCGATCTCGTCCCGAACGAACTCGGGGGTGATGATCTTCTGGATGCTGGCGCCGAAACTCTCGCCGGGATGCTGGGCCAGCAGGTGCGCCTCGCGCACGGCTTCCAGCCGCTGGTTTTCGCGGATTGCCACGTACTCCATTTCCGGGGTAACGATGCCGCGACGGGCGTAATGCATCTGCGAAACATTGGCGCCGGCGGCGGCGCGGCGCGGCAGGGCGCGGCCCGGGAAGCGCACCGCCGACAGCTTCGGGTCGTGTTCGCGGCCGCGGCCGAAGGCGGAACTCAACTGCGGCAACAGGACCGTGTCGCCGCGTTCCTCGATCCAGCGCGCACGCAGCGGCGCGAGCCCGATCGAGAGGTCGATCGAAGCGTCGGGATCCGTGTACGGCCCCGACGGGTCGTACACCGCGATCGGCGGGTTGTGCTCGCCGCCGAACAGGGTCGGGGTCTGCGCCTGCGTGATTTCGCGCATGGCGACGCGCAGGTCCGGGCGCGAGCCCTCGACGAAGATCTTGCGCGAGCCGGGGATCGGCCGGGTCACGGATTCGGAGAGCTGTTCGGTCTGCTGCAGCAACGAGGCGGGCACGGCATTCATGGCTTTCGTCCTTCTGGATCGCCGCACGGCAGGTGCAGGCGCTTGCGAGGATTCGCATCACGGGACGAAGCGGCGGCGCATGGCGCCATGGGCACCATCGCGAAGCTTCCCTACGCCGGTGTGAACCGGATCAGGTTCGAAGGGTGTGTCTCAACCGACGCGTGCCAAAGCCCGCGCGGTACCCCCGCTTCAAGCGCTATTGCAGCACGGAAAGCAGGGCGCGGCCACAGGCCACCCACCATCGGGCCCGTTCACTCCAAATACAAAACTGATGGGTATACTTATTCCATGATTCCGAGCCCCGACAGCGCCCCCAAGCCCAATGCCCCAGGCCGTCCCAAGGATCCTGGCAAGCGCGCCGCCATCCTGGCCGCGGCCAAGCGACTGTTCGTCTCGTTGGGCTTCGAGCGCGTCAGCATGGACCAGATCGCGGCCGAGGCCGGGGTGTCCAAGCTCACCGTGTACAGCCATTTCGGCGACAAGGAGAGTCTGTTCGCCGAAGCGGTACGCGCGCACTGCGAGGAGGGCATGCCGCTCAGCCTGTTCGACGCAGAACCCGGCACGCCGTTGCGCGAACGCCTGCTGGCGATCGGCCACGCGTTCTTCGCGATGGTGATGGAGCCCGATGCTATCGCCGGCCACCGCATCCTGTGTTCCCCGCAAGTCACCACCAGCAGCCTGCCGGCCGTGTTCTGGGAGGCCGGCCCGCAGCGGGTGCAGGTCGCACTGGCCGAACTGCTGCAGCGGCGCACCGCCAGCGGCGAGCTGGACATCGACGATGCCGACCTCGCGGCATCGCAATTCTTCACCCTGATCAAGGGTGAGCCGCACATGCAGGCGGTGTTCGGGTACTGCTGCAGCCGGCGCAGCCCGGATGCGGCCGGGCACGTGGTGGCCTCCGTTGATTTCTTCCTGCGCGCATATGCCAAACGCTAGGCCCCGCAACGGCTGCAGCCCATGCGTCCCGGTGACTTCCGGCACTGCGTGGCAGTGTGCTAGCACAGCCATACTGTCCATCAAGGTGACGGGAGCGGCCGCTACAATCACCTGTTCACCGCAACGGATCTCCTTCGCATGACCCTCGACTACGCACGCGCCCGCGAAACCATGGTGGAACAGCAGGTGCGTCCCTGGGATGTACTGGATGCCCGCGTGCTGGAGGCGCTGGGGACGATTCCGCGTGAGGCCTTCGTGCCGGATGCGGTGCGTGCGCTGGCCTACGCCGACACCGCGCTGCCGCTGGCCCACGGCGAGCGCATGATGAAGCCGGTGGTGGAAGGCCGCATGCTGCAGGCGCTGCTGCCCGCGGAAGGCGAGACCGTGCTCGAGATCGGCACCGGCAGCGGCTACGTCACCGCCTGCCTGGCCCGCCTGGCCCGCGACGTGCTCAGCCTGGAACGCCATGCCGACCTCGCCGATGCCGCCCGCGCGCGGCTGGCGGAGCAGGGCATCGGCAACGCCTCGGTCGAGACCGTGGATGCGTTCGGCTGGGACAGCCAGCGCCAGTTCGACGTGATCTGCGTAACCGGGGCAGTGAGTGCGCTGCCGGAACGTTTCCTGCAATGGCTCAAGCCGGAGGGTCGCCTGTTCGCGATCTGCGGCCGTTCGCCGGCCATGGAAGCGCGACTGGTCCGTCCCGGCGTCAACGGCGGCGCCTCCGAATCGTTGTTCGAGACCGACCTTCCCTACTTGGCCGGGGGCGCGCCGCGCCCGGAATTCACCCTGTAAGTTCCCGTTTCCAAGGATCTGTCCATGTTGCTTCGTCCACTCGTGCTCGCCCTCGCCTTTGCCCTGCTGCCCGCCGCGGCCCAGGCCGATGACCTGTTGCAGAGCTACCAGAATGCCCGCAGCAGCGATCCGCAATTCTCCGCCGCAGAGAGCAGCCGCCTGGCCACCAGGGAAGGCGCCGTGCAGGCGCGCGCCGCGATGCTGCCCCAGATCAGCGGCAATGCCACCCTGCGCCGCAGCGAGAGCGACGGGCCGTCCACCTTCCAGTCCGATCCCACGCAGCCCCGGGTCACGGGCGACATCTCCAGCACCACCACGTCGCGCAACATTGGCCTCGACGGCACCCAGATGCTGTACGACCGTTCGCGCTTCACCAACCTCAAGAGCCAGCGGGCGCTTAGCCGCGGCAGCGACTTCCAGCTGGAATCCGAGGGCGATGCGCTGATCACGCGAACGTCTGCGGCCTACTTCAACGTGCTTGTGCAGCTGGAGACGCTGGCCGCCGCCGAGGCAGCCGAGGCCGCACTGAAGAAGCAGTTCGACTTCGCCTCCAAGCGGCTGGAAGTGGGCCTGGCGCCGATCACCGACATGCACGAGGCCCGCGCGCAGTTCGACGGCGCGCGTGCCAACACCATCCTCGCGCGCAACGCGGTGCAGGACGCGTACCAAGCCCTGGTGGAAATCACGGGAACCCCGGTGGCAACCCTGAAGGGCCTGCCGGACGACTTCCAGCCGGCCTTGCCGGAGGCTCGCGATGTCGAGGGCTGGGTGCAGACCGCCATCGCCCAGAATCCCGCCCTGCAGGCCAAACAGGCCCAAGTCGACGCCAACAGTGCCAACATCGAATCCGCGCGCGCCGCGCATTGGCCGACGCTTTACCTCAGCGGCGGCTACGGCAGCCAAGCCACGTGGGGCGATCGCACCTTCAGCAGCGGCGCCTTCAATAACACCAGCCCGATCAATAGTGAAGGCAGGGGTCCCAGCCTGGGCCTGACGCTCAACGTCCCGATCTTCAGCGGCGGCGCCACCCAGTCGCGGGTACGCCAGGCGCTTGCAAATCGAGACGTCTCCCAGGAGCAGCTGGAACAGCAGCGACGTGCGCTCGAGCGCAGCACCCGCCGGGCTTACCAGACGCTGGTTGCCGGCATCAGCGAAGTCGAGGCGCGTCGCTTGGCCCTCGTCTCTGCGCAGAGCGCCTACGACGCTTCCCAAGTGGGCCTGGAAGTGGGCACCCGCACCGTGCTCGACGTGCTCAACAACCAGCGCACCCTGTTCTCCGCGCAGCAGGCCTACGCGCAGACCAAGTACAACTTCCTGCAGAACCGCCTGCTGCTGGAACAGGCCGCCGGTACCCTGGAAGTGTCCGACGTGGAAGACGTGAACCGCTTGCTCACCACCACCGAGACCGTGGTCAAGCCGGCCGGCACGCGCTGAGTCGAATCGCCTGGTTCACCTGCGCGGCAGCGCGGGTTCGATCAGCGCCACGGTGCGCTCCAACGCACCACGCCCCTGGTCCAGCAGGGTGCGTGCGTTGCTCGCCATCGCGGTGCGTGCCGCGTCATCCGCAAACAGCCCTTCGAGATTCGATGCCAGTGCGCCGGCATCCTCGACGATGCGCATCGCCTCGGCCTCGCGCAGGCGCTTGGCGATATCGGCGAAGTTGTGCAGGTGCGGGCCGCTCAGGATCGCAGTGCCGGTGGCCGCGGGTTCCAGCAGGTTGTGGCCACCGATGGGCTGCAGGCTACCGCCGACAAAGGCGATCTGTGCACACGCGTAGAAGCGGGTGAGCTCGCCCAAGGTATCGATCACCAGCACCTGGGTGCGCGCATCCGGCCAGCCCTGCCCGCTCCGCGTCGCCACCACGAGGCCTGCCTCGCGCGCGCGCTCCGCCACGGCGCGGAACCGCTCCGGGTGGCGCGGCGCCCACAGCAGCAATGCATCGGGGCGCTGCCGCAGCAGGGCGAGGTGGGCCTCGACCATCGCCGCTTCCTCGTCCTCGTGGCTGCTGGCCGCGATCCAGACCGGGCCGCGTGCACTGCGGTGCGCCGCGAATGCCTGCACGAAGTCCGCGTTGTCCACCGGTGCGATGTCGAATTTCAGGTTGCCGGTGACCACCACCGCGCCGGGTTCCGCCCCAAGCCGGGTGAAGCGCCGGCCATCCTCCGAAGACTGCGCCGCGATCAGGCGCACGCTGCGCAGGGCACGGCGGATCAATGGCTCCAGCACCTTGTAGCCACGCAATGAACGCGCGGACAGGCGCCCGTTGAGGATGTGGGTGGGAATGCCGCGGTCGCGGCAGGCGAACAGCAGGTTCGGCCATAGTTCGGTTTCGATGATCAGCGCCAGTGCGGGACGGAAGTGGTCGAGGAAGCGCCCCACCGCACCGGGCAGGTCGTACGGCAGGTAGACGTGGGTGACCGCGTCGCCCCAAAGGGCCAGCACGCGTTCTGAGCCGGTCGGGGTAATGGTGGTCACCACCAGGCGCAGGTCGGGACGGTCGCGGCGCAGGCGGTCGACCAGCGGCGCCGCCGCGTTGACCTCGCCCACCGACACCGCATGCAGCCATAGCGGCGCCTCGGAAGACCCGGCCGGATAGCTGGCGTAGCGTTCGCTCCAGCGCTGGAAATAGGCGCGCTGGCGGAAGCCGCGCCAGACCAGGTGGTAAAGGGTGACCGGTGCCAGCAGGTACAGCACGGCCGAATACAGGCCGCGCAGGAGGCGTTCGGTGAGGTCGGACTGCATGAGCGCACAGCATAGCGAAGCCGTGCGCGTCGGTAGAATCCGCGGCATGGATACCGCCCCCAGGACCTCCCTGCCGCTCCCGCCACGTGGCCCGCGCCACTGGCCGGTTTGGCTGGGAGTGGGCCTGTGCATGGCGTTGGCGCGGCTGCCGTGGCCGCTGCAGCGCGTGCTCGGCGCGGGCATCGGCTGGATTGCGCTGCGGCTGTCGCCTGGTCGCCGCGAGGCCGCGCGCACCAACCTCGCGCTGTGCCTGCCGGAACTGGACGATGGGGAACGCGAAGCCCTGCTGCGCGCGAATTTCCGCGATGTCGGCATCGGCCTGTTCGAGTTCGCTCGCGCCTGGTGGGGCAGCGTGGCGCCGATGCGGCGCGACGTGCGGATCGAGGGCCTGGAGATCCTGCGTGACCTGCAGGCCGGCGACCGCGGGGTGCTGATGGTGTCCGGCCATTTCATGACCCTGGAACTTTGCGGACGCCTGCTCTGCGACCACGTGCCGCTGGCCGGCATGTACCGCAAGCACCGCAGCCCGGTGATGGAATGGGCGGTCATGCGCGGCCGCCTGCGCTATGCCACCGCGATGTTCGGCAACGGCGACACCCGCGCCGCGATTCGCCACCTCAAGCGCGGTGGCCTGCTCTGGTACGCGCCGGACCAGGACATGCGCGGCAAGGAGACGGTGTTCGCGCCGTTCTTCGGCATCCCCGCGGCCACCATCACTGCCACCCACCAGTTCGCCCGGTTGACCGGCTGCGCGGTGGTGCCGTTCTTCCATCGTCGAGAGGGCAGCCGCTACGTCCTGCGCATCGGCGCGCCGCTGGCGCCCTTCCCCACCGACGACGCGGTAGCCGACAGCGCGCGGGTGAACGCGGCGATCGAAGCGATGGTGCGCGAAGCCCCTTCGCAATACCTGTGGCTGCACCGGCGCTTCAAGCGGCAACCGGACGGTGTCTCCCGCTACACCCGCGGATTCGCCCCGCCTGCGTCCTGACGCGCGGCCTCGAGCACTTTGGCGTACTTGAGGAAGGCGTAGAACGCCTGCGTCCTCGCCGCAAGGAAACCGGCCCAGCCATTGAGGAAATAGCGCTTGCCTACGTACAGCTTGAGGAAGGCCAGCGCGGGATAGCACAGCAGTCGCAGGGCCAGGAACACGGGCCGCTTGCCGCGCTTGTGCGCGACCAGGCCAGTCGAATACCGATTGACCTTGTCGACGCGGTCCGCCAGCCGCGGCTCGCCGTAATGGCGGAACGGTGCCTGCAGGTCGATGACGGGGCCTGTGACCTGCGGCGCTGCGTGCACCGGCACCGTGTTCATGCGTCCGGCCGCCTTGCGGAACAGACGCAGCTGCCAGTTCGGGCGCGTGCCCGGATGCGGCCAGCGCCAGAACAGCCATTCATGGCGCGGCAGGCGATAGCCGTCGGCACGCGGCGCGGCGAGTTCGCGTTCGATCGCGATGCGTCCGGCGTCGGTGAGGTGTTCGTCGGCGTCCAGCAGCAGGATCCACACGCCTTGCGCGAGGTCAATCGCCGCCTGCTTCTGCGCGGCATAACCCGCGAACGGCTGGCTCGCGATGCGCGCGCCGTGGCCGCGGGCGATGTCGAGGGTGGCGTCGGTCGAACCCGAATCGAGCACCACGAGTTCGTCGCAGAACGCCAGGCTGGCCAGGCAATCCGCCAGCGTGGCCGCATTGTCCAGCGTGGTGACCACCCCGGACAGGCGCACCGTCATGAGGGCTCGCGCCCCAGCAGGCTGCCGGCGTACAGGGCCGCCAGCAACAGCAATACGCCGCCCCAGAAGGTCGAATAAGAGGCCAGGTGGGTGTTGAGCGGGAACACGGTGACCGCCAGTGCCAGCATCGCCGGGCGTGCGCGTTCGCGGGCGGCCGCATCCGCGTAACGCCATGCGCGCCATGCCAGCGCCGCGCCCGCCAGCCACAGCAGCAGGCCGACGCCGCCGGTCTCGCTGAGCACTTCCAGCACGATCTGGTGTGCGTGCAGCGCGGGCCCGGTGCCCCACGCCGCGATCTCGCCGGCGGCCGGATCGCAGGATGGGAAGGCTTCACGGAACCCGCGCGCGCCCACCCCGTTGACCGGATGCTCGCGCGCCATGCACACCGCCGCCGACCAGATACGCGAGCGGCCCGACAGCGCGTGGTCCACGCCTTCCGCGCCGCCAGTCAGGGCGGTGGTGGTGCGCAGCAGCCGCTCCGAGACCGATGGCGATACCACCGCGGCCAGCGCCAGCAGCACCGCACCGAAGGCAAACACGCCGAGCAACCGCTTCCACCCAAGCAGGCGCAAGCCGGTCCAGGCAAGTACCAGGCCGTAGGTCAGCCACGCCGCGCGCGCGCCGGCCAACAGGATCACCAGGCCAATCATGGTGGCCGCGACCAGCCAGCCGGTACGCCCGAAACGCCGGCCTGCGGCCTCCAGCGCGAATGGCGACAGACTGGCCAGCACGATGCCGAGCTTGAGGTTGCACGGACCGAGGATGCCGCTCAGGCGATCCACCACCGCCACCTCCGCTGCGGTGCACATGCCGCGCCCGCTGATTGCCTGCTTGGCGCTGTCGATCAGCCAGAACAGCGGGCTTGTGCCCAGCGCCGCCTGCACCAGGGCATCCAGCGTCCAGACCGCCACCACCACCGCCAGCCCGCCAAAGGTGCGCCGGCGGCCGGCCTCGTCGGCCACCGCGGCGGCCACGATCCACAGGAACGGCAGGTAGCGGAGGTCGACCGCGGCTTCGCGAAGCGCACGGGCACGGTCTGCGGCGTCCAGCGCCGAGATCGCCTCCGGCAACCAGTAGGCGAAGAACAGCACCGTCGTCAGCGCCCACGCCGGACCGCTGAGCAACGCCGTGCCACCGCGGAAGCGCGACAACAACAGGCGCGCGATGCCGGCCAGCGCGCCCAGCGCCAGCACCGCCTCGGCGTACCCGGGCGCCGGCCACAGGGCCACGAAGGCAAGCACCCACGGCGGCGCCCAGCGCCAGCCGTGCGACTCAGCGCGCTGCATCGCCCGCCAGTTCCAGGTACATGTCGATGGTGGCCTCCTGCATGGCCTGCAAGCTGTACGCCATCGTAGCCGCTGGCGCGAGGGGCCGGGCCAGCAGGCACTGCACGACGCGCAGCAACGCATCGGCATCGAACGCCGGCACCGCGCCCTCGGGCTGCAGCTCGGCCAGCAATTCGCCTACCCCGCCGTGCGCCCATCCCGCGACCGGCCGGCCCACCGCCAGCGCCTCGATCACCGTACGCCCGAAAGACTCCGGCTTGCGCGACAGTTGCAGGACCACGTCGCTGGCCGCGTAGGCTTCCGCGATCGCCGCCGTTGCTTCGGTCATCGCCACGGCCTCCTGGACGCCTGCCGCGCGTGCCAGTTGTACGAGCTCGCGCAGGTAGTCCGCACGGCCGTCCTGGACCACCCCCGGCATCCACAGCCGCGCATCCAGGCCGGTGGCACGCAACGCCGCCAGCAGCGCGATCGCATCGGCATGCCCCTTCAGCCGCGTCCCGCGCCCCGGCAGCAGCAGCAACGGACCGTCTCCGCCAAGCGGGGGATGCTGCGCGGCCAACTGCGCGCGCAACACGCGATCCACCTTGGCCACGCGCGGGAACGCCGCGGCATCGATCCCGCGCGGGATCACCCGCAGGCGCGCCGGATCGGTGTCGGGGTAATGCTGCAACAGGTATGCGCGCACCGTTTCCGACACGCATGCCACGCGCTCGCCGCGGGCCATGATCGCGCTGTAGCGGGAAGGCGAATTCAGCCCATGCGCGGTGGTCACGAAATGCGGTCGGCCTGCCGCCGGCATGCCGCGCAGGGCATGCCAGCCCAGCCACGCCGGCAAGCGCGATCGCGCATGCACGATATCGACATTGCTGTCGCGGAACAGGCGACGCAGGGCCGACACGTGGCGCAACACGAAGGGCGACTTGCGGCCGATGTCGAGGCTGACATGCTCTGCCCCCAGCGACCGCAGGCGCGGCAGCAGGCGCCCGCCGCTCGACACCACGATGGCGCGATGCCCCTCGCGGAGCAGCGCCTCGGCGATCTCCAGGGTGGAGCGCTCCACGCCCCCGGCGTCCAGCGCCGGCAACAATTGCACCACGGTCAGGCGGCGCATCAGGCTGCCGGGTTCAGTCCACCAGGTCGTAGTGGGCGCCGCAATACGGGCACTGGCTGTGGCCGCCTTCGGACTCGATGGCGAGGTACACCCGCGGATGCGAATTCCACAGCGCCATCGATGGCGACGGGCAACTCAACGGCAGTTCGGCGCGGGTGACCTGGTAACGCTGCTCTGCGTTGGCCGGAGACGACGCGACGGGGGCGGGACCTGCGGGCTGGGCCATGGCGATGCAGCGTGGTTGCGGGGACGCGGTCAGTTTACGGCAGGAGCGACTTTTCGACGCGAACGGATTGCGCCCGAGGAACGCCACGAACACGTCGCGCCGAAGCGTCTCTCCTGAAGGGACAGGGTGCCGCCGCTAGACCGGCAATTCGAACAACAACACATCGGAGACGTCGGCAACGCCACGCAAGTCCAGCGCCGCCGTTTCATCCACGAAGCCCAGCGCATCGCCCGCCACCAGGACGCGATCGCCAATCGCGATTTCGCCGGCGGCCACGTGCAGCCAGTAGCGACGTGCCGGGTCGAGTCCGGCGACCAGCGCGTCGCCCGCGGCGAGGCGTGTCGCGCGCAGGCTCGCCTGCTGGCGGATGGCGATGGAGTCGTCCACGCCATCCGCCGAGACCAGGGTCGCCCAGCGCCCGCGCCGGGCATCGGGATCGAAATACGCCTGCCTGTACGCCGGAGCGGCGTTGAGCCGGTCGGGCTGGATCCAGACCTGCAGGAAATGCACCGGCTCGGCATCGGAACCGTTGTATTCGCTGTGCTCGATGCCATGCCCGGCGCTCATCCACTGCACGTCGCCGGCGCGGATCACGCCTTCGGTGCCGGTGCTGTCGCGGTGCGCCAGCGCGCCGGTGAGCACCACGCTGATGATTTCCATGTTGGCGTGGCGGTGCGGGGAGAAGCCGCCGCCGGGCGCCACGGTGTCGTCATTGATCACCCGCAGCGGCCCGAAACCCATCCATTGCGGGTCGTGGAAATGTCCGAACGAGAACGTGTGCCGGCTTTGCAGCCAGCCCAGGTCCACGCTGCCGCGCTCGCCCGCGGGGCGTTGCAGGATCATGCCTGCATCACTTCGCCACGGCGGCGGGCTTGGGCACGCCGGCCTCGGTGGTGATGCGCAGGTTGACCGCGTCGCTCACCATCGGTGCTGCCATGCCCAGGCCGAAGTCGGAACGCTTCACCGTTGCTGTGGCATCGAAGCCGATCTTGCCCTTGCCGTCCTTGACCTCGTCGCGCTTGTTCAAGGTCACGTCCAGCACCACCGGCTTGGTCACGTCCTTGATGGTCAGGTTGCCGGTGACCTTCAACTTCCCGGCGCCCAGGTCCTCGACCTTGGTGCTCTTGAAGGTAGCGGCCGGGAACCTGGCGGATTCGAAGAAATCGCCGCTGTTGAGGTGCGCGTTGAACTTGTCGGAAAACCCGGTGAGGCCGGACAGCGGCAACGTCACCTGCACGCTCGACTTCGACACGTCGGCGGCGTCGTACACCAGCGTGCCGTCGACACCGCCGAAGTTGGCGCTCGGGTTGGAGTACCCGAAATGGCTCCAGCTGGCGATCACGTTGGTGTGGGTGGGATCGAGCTTGTAGGTCACGCCGGCCGCGGCGGCATTGAAGGTGGCGGCGGCGAGCACGGCGGAAAACAGGAGGCGCTTGAACATGGCGGTGGGATCCTTGCGAAACGGGGTCGAGGGAACACGCGCGTGGCGCGCGTGAGTTGCAATTAGAGGATCCGGCAGGCCTCGTCGAAGCCAAGCCGCGGCGAGCGCGGGAAGATGCTGCCCGGATCGCCAATGCCGAGGTTGACCAGGACGCTGGAGCGGACGTGGGTACCGTCGAAGAACGCGGCGTCGACCTTGGCATTGTCGAACCCAGTCATCGGCCCGCAATCAAGTCCCAGGGCGCGCGCAGCCAGCATCAGGTAGGCGACTTGCAGGCTGCTGTTGCGGTTGGCGACCCAGGCAAGGTTGGACTCGTCGCGATGCTCGAACCACGGCTTGGCGTCGACGTGCGGGAACAGGAACGGCAGCTTGTCGTAGAAGCGCATGTCGTAGCCGATGATGGCCACGCAGGGTGCCGACAGGGTCTTGTCGCGGTTGCCCTCGCTCAGGGCTGGCTCGAGCCTGGCCTTGGCCTCGGCCGACTTCACGAACAGGATGCGCGCCGGCGTGGTGTTGGCCTCGGTGGGGCCGAACTTGAGCAGGCCGTACAACTGCTGCAGGGTGTCGTCGGTGACCTCGCCGGAGAACGCGTTGTAGGTGCGCGCGGTGCGGAACAGCTGGTCCAGCGCGAGATCGTCCAGGGCTTGTGTCATCGATGAAACCTTCCGACTGCGGCAACGTGGGGTCACAGTGTAGAGTTCCACCGGTGAATCCAAAGCCACGCAACCGGAACGGATCGGTTCCGCCCGTGCAACGCCGCGGGCTCTGGGGAGCGCGCGCATGAGCACCACCTGGGCCCTCAGCGATGGCCGCGCCGGCAACGCCCGCCAGGCCACGGCGCTGGCCGAGGCGATGGATTCGGATGTCACATCGCTTGCGTTGCAGCCGCGTGCGCCGTGGCGCTGGCTCGCCCCGCACAGCGCGCCGGGCGCCATGCGCGCCTTCGGGTCACGCTTCTCGGATGCATGCGCCCACCCGCCGGCCCTCGCCATCGGCTGCGGTCGACAGGCAGCGCTCGCCACGCGACTGCTGCGCGGCCGCGGCAGCCGCGTGGTGCAGATCCTCGATCCACGCATCGATCCACGTCATTGGGATTGCGTAGTGGCGCCTGCGCACGATGGCCTGCGCGGCGCCAACGTCATCCACACCCTGGGCAGCCTGCACCCGGTCGACGACCTGTGGCTGGCGCGCGCCCGGCAGGCGTTCCCCGCACTCGGCGACCTCCCCGGGCCGCGCACCGTGCTGCTGATTGGCGGCCCGGGCAGGCACGCCGCGCTTGGCGATGTCGACTTCGATGCGCTGCTGGAGCGCCTCGCCGCGCAGGCCCTCGGGGAAGGCGGCAGTCTGCTGGCGTTGGCCTCGCGGCGCACGCCGCAGGCCTGGTGCAATGCCATGGCGCAGGTGCCTCGTGGCGTGCCGGGCATTCGGTGGCGTGATGCAGGTGACGGCGCGAACCCGTACGCCGGAGCGCTCGGGTGGGCGGACCGGATCGTGTGTACGCCGGATTCGGTCAACATGCTGAGCGAGGCCGCCGCGACGCTGGCACCGGTGTTCGCATGGGCACCCGAACGGGTGACCGGCCGTCCGCGCGGCTTCCTGGATGCATTGCGCGCCAGTGGCCGGGTGCGCGAGGTCGATGGTGCCCTGGCGCCGTTCGCCGCAGAACCGCTGCGCGAGACCGCGCGGGTGGCAGCCGAACTGCGCCAGCGCCTCGATGCGCGCGGTTGATCGCCGCCGCTAGTCGGGGTCAAACACCAGGCCGTGCGATCGCACCGCGGCGCGCACCGTCGCGCGTGACGCATCCACGCGCGCATCCGGCGCGATCCGCCGGGTGCGGCGGTCCAGGGTGCAACGCATGCCGGCCTCGAGCAGCACGGCGTGCGCGCCTTGCAGCGCGAGGTGCTGCGGGTCGCTGAAGCCGCTGGCATCGCGCGCCGCGGCCAGCAGGGCCGGGGTCGCGCGCGGATGCAGCAGCGCCGGATGCGCCGCGCCGTCGCGCAGCAGCAGGAACTGGAGCAGGAACTCGAGGTCGACCAGCCCCCCCTCGCCCTGCTTGAGGTCGAAGCTGGCGGGATCGCTGCGGTCGAGCTCTGCACGCATCTTGCGGCGCATCGCGGAGACGCTTTCGGCCAGCGCGGCGGGTTCGCGCGGGCGGCCCAGCACTTCGGTCCGCAATGCCTCGAAATCCGCGAGCAAGCTTGTGTCGCCGGCCACTCCGCGGGCGCGCGCCAGCGCCTGGTGTTCCCAGGTCCAGGCGCGCGTGCGCTGGTAGTCGGCGAAGCTGGCCAGGCTGGAGACCAACAGGCCCTTGGCGCCATCGGGGCGCAGGCGCACGTCGATGTCGTACAGGCGGCCGGCGCCGGTGTCGGTGCCGAGCAGGGCCACCAGTTTCTGTCCCAGCCGCGCGAACCAGCGCGATGCCTCCAGCGGGCGCGCGCCATCGGACTGCGACTCGGCAGGCGCTGTGTACAGGAACACCAGATCCAGGTCCGAGCCGAAGCCCAGTTCCTCGCCGCCCAGGCTGCCGTAGCCCAGCACTGCGAAGCGCGCACCGGGCACCGTGCCGTGGGCGCCATCCAATTCGGCAGTGGCCAGCTGCAGCGCGACCTGCAGCACCGCGTCGGCCAGCCACGCCAGCCGCTGCGCCGCACACTGCGCATCGCAGCGGGCATCGAGCAGCGCGAGCGCGATGCGGAAACTCAGCGCATGGCGGATCTCGTTGAGTGCATGCAGGCTGGCCTCGGTGTCGTCCTCGTGCAGCGCGGCAAGGCAGTCGGCCTGCATCGCGGCGCGATCGGGCAGGTCCCCGCTGACACGCCGGTCCAGCAGTTCGTCCAGTAACAAGGGATGCGCTGCCAGGCGCTCGCCCAACAGCGCGCTGCGCCCGAGGGCATCGACCAGCCGCTGCAGCGCCGGCGCCTGTTCGTCCAGCAGCGCAAGGTAACTGGCCCGCCGCAACAGGGTGTGCAGCAGCGGCAGCAAGCGCCGCAATGCCGGGTCTGGTTGCGCGGATGCGGCGGCGGCCTGCAACAGCGCTGGCAGCACGCGGTCCAGGCGGGCGCGGGTGGCATCGCTGAGGTCGCGCACGCCAGGCGCGCGCGCGAAGTCGGCCAGCGCGCGGTGGAGGTCATCGACCGCAGTGAAGCCGGCCGCCCGCAAGGCGCCGGCCTCGCCGCTGTCCGGAAGGCTGCGCCAGTAGCGTCCAAGGTCGGTTGCGGCCTCCGCGTTTGCGCGCGGGGCCAGCAGCGCCTCGAACTCGGCGGACACGCGCGCACGCTGCAGCTGCAATTCGTCCAGCAATCCAGCCCAATCCTGCCTGCCCAGCCCGCGCGCGATGCGTTCGCGCAGCATCGCGGCTTCCGGCAACGCATGGGTCTGCGCGTCGGCCACCATCTGCAGGCGGTTCTCCAGCGTGCGCAGGAAACGGTAGGCATCGTGCATGGCCGCGCCGGTGACCTCCGCCACGTGGCCTGCCTCCACCAGGGCGTCCAGTGCGGGCAGCAGGCGACGTTCGCGCAGCGCAGGTTCGCGGCCGCCGCGGATCAGCTGCAGGGCCTGGACCAGGAATTCGATTTCGCGGATACCCCCCGGGCCACGCTTGATGTCGTCGGCCAGTTCCTTGCGCGCCACCTCGGCCGCGATGGCGGCCTTCATCGTGCGCAGGCCGTCCAGCGCGCCGTAATCCAGGTAACGGCGGTACACGAACGGCCGCAACACCTGCAGCAGGCGCTCCCCGGCGGCGATGTCTCCGGCCACGGGCCGCGCCTTCTGCCACGCATAGCGTTCCCAGTCGCGACCCTCGCGCTGGAAGTACTGCTCCATTGCCGCGAACGGCAACGCTACCCGGCCCGCGTTGCCGAACGGCCGCAATCGCAGGTCGACGCGATGGCAGAACCCGTCGGCGGTGACTTCGTCGAGCAGTTTCGCGAGTTGCTGGCCGAGCCGGGCAAAGTAGTCGGGCGCGGCCAGCGACCGCGCGCCGTCGGAGTCGCCATCGGATTCGTAGGCGAATACCAGGTCGACATCGGAACTGAAGTTGAGTTCGCCCCCGCCCAACTTGCCGAGCCCGAACACCACCAGGTCCTGGCGCATGCCGCCCGTATCGCGCACCACCCCGAAACGCTCGGCGAACTCGGCCTGCAACGCCGCAAGCGCGATCGACAGGCAGGTCTCGGCCAGCGCGGTGCTGCCGGCGAGGATGGCATCGACGGGCTCGCCGTCGATCACGTCGCGCCATGCCAGCCGCGTCGATTCCGCTTGCCGATAGCGCCTCAGCAGGCGCGGCCATTCCGCGCGAAGTTCCGGTGCAAGCGCGGGCGCGTCCAACGGGCGAGCGCTGTCCACTAGCAGGCGGGCCAGCAACCCGGGTTGCACGACCAGGGTGTCGATGGCGAAGTCGCTGGCCAGGGCCAGCCGTTCCAGCGTATCGGCGGCCGCTGCATCGACCGCGCAACCTGCGCTGCGCAGGCGTTGCAGCGCGCGAGCACCGGTGAATTGGGATGGGTCGCCGGGCGCTGGTTGCATGGGCGGATTGTGGCATCGCGCGCCGATCGTCACGTCGACGCCGAGCCGACGCCCGCGCGATGCGGCTGATGGACATAAAAAAGCCCGCATCGACCGAAGTCGCTGCGGGCCTGCTCCCTCCCCCACGTCGGGACGCGAGACAAGCGTGAAGGATTCGTTATCGGGTTTGCACGCTGCACTGCAAAATTGGACCATTCAGTCCACTAATCGTCATCGCCACGCATCGTTGTCGAGGCAATCCGGCGCGTGCCGCGTGGCGCGTACGAACGTTGCCTCGCGTCAATCCGGGCGTGGACCCCGACGCAGGTCCTTGAGGATCTCGCGCGCGGCATTGCGACCGGGCAGTCCGGTGACCCCACCACCTGGATGGGAGCCGGATCCGCACAGGTACAACTGCTTGAACGCGCCGCGGTAATTGCCCTGCCCCAGCAATGGCCGCGCACTGAACATCTGGTCGAGGCCGAGCGCGCCGTGGAAGATGTCGCCGCCGACCAGGCCGATGCGGCGCTCGAGGTCGAGAGGACTCAGCGCATCAAAGCCCAGCACGCTGCGCGCGAAGTTGGGTGCGTAGTCGTTGACCGTGTCGATCATGAGTTTGGCCACGGTGTCGCGGTGCGCGTCCCAGCTGCCGTCGACCTCGGGATGCACGTGCTGGCAGAACAAGCTGGCGACATGCTGGCCAGCGGGCGCCAGGGTCTCGTCGAGGGTGGAGGAGATCACCACCTCGACAATGGGCTGGCGCGCCCAACCCGGGTTGTAGGCCTTCGACTTCGCATCGAAATATGCCTGCTCGAAATAGCGCAGCGACGGGCCGATCAGGATGCCGCTCTGGTGGTGCGGCTGCCGCTGGGTGCCTGGCATGGCGGTGAAGTCCGGCAGCTCGCTCAGGGCCACGTTCATGCGGAACGTTCCTGAGCCGCAGCGATAGCGCTGGATACGCTCGGCGGTATCGCCGTCGAGCTGGCCGTGCTCGACCAGCCGGGTGTACAGCAGCTTGGGGTTGAGGTTGCTGACGATGGTGCTGGCGCGCAGTTCGCGGCCGTCGGACAGTGCGACGCCTGTTGCCTTGCCGTTGTCCACAAGCAGCTTCGCCACTTCGGCATCGGTGTCGATGCTGACGCCGCGCGCTTCGCATTCCTTGCGCATGGCCTGGGTAATCGCGCCCATGCCGCCGATCGCGTGGCCCCACGCACCGGCCTTGCCGTTGACCTCGCCGAACACGTGGTGCAGCAGCACGTAGGCGCTGCCCGGCGTGTACGGGCTGGCGAAGTTGCCGACCACCGAATCCCAGCCGAGGGCCGCCTTCAGCGGCTCGCCCTCGAACCAGCCGTCCAGCAGTTCCCCGGCGGATTTTGTGAACAGGTCCAGCAGGTCGCGGCGGCCGCGCATGTCCAGCGACTTCACCTGATTCGCCGCCGAAGCCGATGCGATCCAGTCCGCCAGCACGAAGCGGTCGGACAGGTTGGGTGGCGTGCGCTGCATCAGTTCGCGCAGCACCACCACGATGCGGTCGAGCATCGCGTAGTAATCCGGCAACCGCTGCGCGTCGCGCGCGGACCACTTCGCGACTTCCGCTTGCGTGTGCTCGCCGCCGAGACGGAAGCTGCGACCATCCGGCAATGGCAGGAAGTTCGCGTAGGGGCGTTCGACCACGCGCAGGCCGTGTTCCGCCAGGCGCATATCGGCGATCACCTTCGGGTTGAGCAGGCTGACCGTGTAGCTCGCAAGCGAATTGCGAAAGCCGGGATGGAACTCCTCGGTGACCGCGGCGCCGCCGACGATGCCGCGGCGTTCCAGCACGCGCACCTTCAAGCCTGCAGCGGCGAGATAGGCAGCGCAGACCAGGCCGTTGTGGCCACCGCCGATGATGAGGACGTCGTCGTTGCCGGTCTTGCCCACGCGCAGCACCATGGTGTGAGGAGGCGTGATGATCCGCGTCCGTGGCCGAAAACGGAAGCACTGGCCGGTTGCGCTGCAGCGGGCGTTGCTTCCTTTCGTCACACGTTTGTGCGACGGCACGCTGGCCTGCGCCAAGTGCTTGTGGCGTTCAAGGTGCAATGGACCTTTCTTCCGCGCCACGCCGCTCGCTCGGGTTTTTCCTTCTGCTCTCCGTGGTGCTGCTCGGCATGCTGCGCTCCGCCACCGGCACCCGGCTGGACAGCTTCACCGTGGACGAGCCGTGGCACATCGTTGCCGGGACCACCTACGCGCGCGGCGGCGGCTTCCACCTCAATCCCGAGCATCCGCCGCTGGTGAAGCTGTGGGTCGGCGCGGCGATGCCGGAAGCCTTCCGCTTGCGCGCGCCCATTGCGTTGAGCGAGAAGACCCAGGAACGCGACTGGGTCGAGCAGACCCTGTTCTTCGACAACGATGCGTCGGCCGCGCAGGCGCGTGCCCGCGTAGCGATGTGGAGCCTGCACGGGATCCTGCTGCTCGCACTGGGCTTGCTGCTGTGGCGTGCATTCGGGCTCGCGTGGGCCGCGGGCAGCCTGGGCTTCCTGGCCATCGACCCGACCGTGGCCGCGCATCTTCCGGTAGTGATGACCGACCTCCCATTGGCGCTGACGCTGCTGATCGCCGCGATCGCAGCGGGCCTGGTGGCGGCGACATGGCGCTGGCCATGGGTCATCGCTAGCGGGGCGGCGATGGGATTGGCGCTGGGTGCCAAGCATTCGGCCCTGGCAGGGCTGGGGGGCATAGGCCTCGGCCTGCTGCTGGCGGCGCAACCGGGATGGCGCAAGGGTGCGCGCGAAGGACTTCGGCGGCACCTCAAGCTTGCCGCGGCCGCGTTGCTGGCAGTGGCCGTGTTGTGGTCGATGTATGGCCTGCGCTTCCACGCCGGCGTCGATGGCAGCGATGCCTACAACCGGCCGATGGCGGACAAGATCGCCGAACTGCAGTTGCCGCACTGGCGCGAGGGCATCGCCTTCGCCGACCGCCACCAGTTGCTGCCTCGCCCGTACCTGTGGGGACTGGCGGATACCGTGCGCACCGGCGTGGAAGGCCGTGGACTCGGCATGCATTTCGTGTGGGGGAAGGTCTACTACGGAAATCCACCGTGGTTCAGCTGGCCGGCGATCCTTGCATCGAAGCTGCCGCTGGCATTGCTTGTCCTGCTGCTGGCCAGCCTGCCCCTGCTGGCGCGGCGCGCGCTGCCACCGCCCGCTCGCTGGAGCCTGGCGGCTGTCGCGCTGGGCTGCGGTTTCCACATGATCGCGCTGGTGGGCTCGGATGGCATCTGGGGCGGCGTGCGCCACGCCTTGCCGGTGATCACCAGCGCCGCGGTGCTGGCTGGCGGCGTGCTGGCCTGGGCCTGGCAGCGGCGTTCGCGTCCGGCTCTTGCGGCGGTGGCCGCTTTGTACGTGGCCGCCATCGCCATGACCATCCGCGAGCCGCGACTCTGGGAATACCACAACGAACTGGTGGGCGGCACCGAAAACGCACATCGCTATTTCACCAACGAGGGGCTGGACCTCGGCCAGCGGTTCGGCGAGGTACGCGCGTTCCATGACCGGGTGATCTCGCGCTCAGGCGAGCCGCTGTACGTGGATTACTGGATGGGCGAGCAGCAGATCCGGGCGGCACGGATGCGCTACAGCCGGCGGGTCGAATCGCTGCAGGACACCAACGTGACCGGGGTCTATCGGGGCTGGTTTGTCTACTCGATGACCGAGACGCTGCCTTGGCCACAATGGGACTGGGACCCGCAGGTCGTGTTCAAGGACATGCGGCTGATGGCGCGCTTCGGCTTCGTGCAGGTGTGGCACGGCGAAATGACCCGGCCGCAGACGCGGGCTGGCAGCATGTTCGCCAAGGTCAGCGACTACATCTACAAGGAAGGCGGCAACGACTGGCCTCTGGTGGCCGCGCGGCTGGAGGAAGTGGTGGCGCAGTTGCCGGCCAAGGTCGATGCCGGCGTGGAGCTGGGCAATGCCTACCTCAGGCTCGGCCGCCGCGAGCAGGCCATCGCCGCCTACCAGCGCCTGCTGGACCAGGACAAGGTGCCGGTCGAACCCAAGATCGCACGCCAGCTCAAGGCGCACATCAGCGCGGTACGCCACGCGCCGGACCCGGCGGAGGTCACGCCCTTCCGCAATCCCTGGCTGGAGTGACTCGATCGGATAGGGCGGCATCGACGAGGCTGCCATGCGCCGGGCTGAAGCGAGTGGTCGCCATGCCGGACGTCAGGCGCCGCTAGAGCTTGCCCTGCAGTCCCAGGTTGATCGATTCCACCAGTTCCTCGGCGTTCCAGGGCTTGGCGAGGAACTCGTGCAACCCCGCTTCCCGCCTGGCGCGTTCCACGGCGGCAGGTTCGGCCTGCCCGGAGAGCATGATCTTGACCACCGTGGGAAAGCGCTGGTGCGCCTGCACCAGGAACTCGTCGCCTTTCATCCCCGGCATCTGCCAGTCGGACACGATCACCAACAGCTCATGGCCCTGCCCGGCAAGCTCGTCGAGGAGTTCCAGGGCCTCTTCGGCACTCTCCGCCACGTCGATCAGGAAGGCGTTGCCGAACGCGCGCCGCAACTGGTCCTTCAGCGCGGTCAGGACGATGATCTCGTCATCCACGCACAACAGCACGCCACGTTCCATCACGCCACTCCTTCGATCGGCAGGGATACGGTGAAGATGGTGCCGCGCCCGACCTCGCTGTCCACCGCGATCTGGCCACCATGTTTGTCGACGATCTTGCGCACGATGTCCAGCCCCAGCCCGGTACCCTCGCCCGCGGGCTTGGTGGTGAAGAAGGCATCGAAAATGCGATCGCGGATGGCGTCCGGAATGCCGCCACCGGTGTCGCCGATCGACACCCGGGCCCAATCCCCGTCCCGACGCAGCCCGATGCTGAGCGTGCCCTTGTTCTGCATTGCCTGCAGCGCGTTGTGCACCAGGTTGGTCCAGACCTGGTTGAGTTCGTCGGGCAGGCACCGCACCGGCGGCAGGTCCTGGTAGTCACGCCGGAGCTCGATGCCCTGCTTGATCTGGTTCTGGTAGATGGTCAACACGGTCTCCACGCCTTCACGCAGGTCAGACTCGCTCCAAAAAGACTCGCCGCCATAGCGGGAAAAACTCTTGAGGGCGAAGATGATCTTGGCCACCCGGTCCACCGCGGTGTTGATGTTCTCTGCGTTGGTGCTGACGGTGGCCATCCCGTAAGCCGTCTCCAGGATCAGGTCGCAAGCGGGGTGGCGCAGCAGGGGCAGCGCCTGGTCGAGGTCCTCGTAGGCCTGCAACTGCACGAGCATGCCGGCTCGGTGCCGTGCCTGGTCGAAACCAAGCGCCTCGAGGCGGGTGGTGAGGTCCCGTACCAGCGTGCGCTCCTCGCGCGTGCTGAGCATCGTCCGCGTCCGGGTGGCACCATCCACCAGTGCGACGAAGTGCCCGCGATGCGTCTCGTCGAGCACCTCCAGCACCCGTGGCAATTCGTGCAGGACATCGCCCAGGGATTCGCTGATGTTGCGGCCACTGGACTTGATGGCCCCGATCGGCGTGTTGATCTCATGCGCCACTCCGGCGATGAGCTGGCCGAGCGCCGCCATCTTCTCCGAGTGCACCATGTGTGATTCGGCCTGGTGCAAGTCCTCCAGCGCCTGGGCGGCCTGGGCGCGTGCGTTCTCCGCCGCCGCGAACGCATCGGCATTGCCCAGGGCGATGGCAGCGTAAGCCGCAGCGCTGCGGAACACCTCCAGGTCGCGTTCCTGGTAGGCATCCGGCTGGTGACTCTGCACGGTGACCACCCCGATGCGACGGCCATTCGCGATCAGCGGCCGGAACACGGCCGAGAGGATCGGCGCGGAGGGCTGGATGGAGCTCGGTGAAGGCGCGTTGTCCAGCACGGTCTGCTTGAAGAGGGTGAGCTCCCGGTCTTCACGGAAGGTCATCACCGCGAGCGAGGTGGGATGGTCCAGTGGATACGAGGCGGCGGTATCCACGATCCCGTCTTCGATGTAATAGACATAATCCAGGGCGCCACCATCGGCGGACACCAGGGCCACGCCGAAGGCGTCCATCGGCAGCAGCGGTGCCAAGCGCTGTTCAAGCGTCTTGCAAATCGTCAGGCGGTCCAGGTTTCCGGTCAGGTCCTTGCCGATGTCGCCGAGCAGCCGCAGCGTGCCTGCCGAAGCGCTGAGTTCGTCATTGACCCGCTTGAGTGCGCCGGTGGACTCCCAGCGTGCCATCACCGCGGCCACCTGTCCGCCGACGAACGCCAGCAGGTCCAGGTCCGCCTGGCTGTAGCGGATGTCCTTGGTGTAGCTCTGCACGATGATCAGTCCGTACACCCGGTCCTGGAAGATCAGCGGCGCGCCCATCCAGCTGTTGAAATCGGTCGAGCCGCGGGGCGCGCGAATCTCGCCGCGGGCCACCAGTTGCTGGAACAGGGCATCGTCCATCAGCCATGGCAATCGGGTCCGCAACACCAGCGATGAAATGCCTTCGCCAAAGGGGAAGCTTTCCCTGACCTCGTTGGGGTCCTCGTCCACCAGGTAGACCTGGTGGATCATTGCCGCCTCGGTGTCGTAGGTGGCGATGATGAAATTCTTCGCATACATCAGCCTGCCCACGATCTCGTGCAGGCGCGCGTAGTGGTCGTGCTGGCCGCTGTCCGCCGATGACAGGGCGGCGATCTCGTAGAGTGCGCGCTGCAGGTCCTCGCCCCGACGGCGCTCGGCGAGCTCCAGCTCCAGTTGCGTGATGCGGTCGGCAAGCGCGGCGTCAGGCGTTGGTGCGCCTCCCTGCAAACCGTGGGCAGTCTCTGGCGAGTGGATCATGCGCCAACCTCGACGCGGTTGCGGCCACCCGCTTTTGCCCGGTAAGCCGCGGCATCAGCGCGCGCCAACAGGCTTGCGCTGCTGTCGTCGCGCTCGAACGCCGCCACGCCGAAGCTGGCAGTCACCGATCCAATCCCCGAAAAGCCATGCGACTCGATGGCCGCCCGGATCTTCTCGGCCACCATCCGACAATCGTCCAGGCCGGTGTGCCGGCAGACCACCACGAACTCCTCGCCCCCCATCCGCGCCACCAGGTCCGCATCGCGCGTGGATTGCCTGAGGATGCGCGCAAGGGACTCCAGCACCAGGTCGCCGGTCGCGTGGCCATGCGTGTCATTGACCCGCTTGAAGTGGTCGATATCCATCACCGCGATCGAGAGTTCAACGCCGTAGCGGCGCGCGCGGATCAACTCCTCATCGAGGACCTGGTCCAGCTTGCGCCGGTTCGCCAGGCCCGTCAGCTTGTCGGTGACCGCCAGGATCTCCAGCTCGTTGTTCTTTTCCACCAACTCCAGGGTGCGCGCCTGCACGAGGTCCTCGAGCGCGGCATTCATCTGCCGAAGCTGCTCGTTCTGCCTGATCAGGTCGCGCTCCTGCCAGTAGGCGCGGATCGCCGCCCGCACCGTCAACACGATGTCTTCGTTGACGAAGGGCTTCTCCAGGAAGCGGTACAGGTTGGCGTCGTTGATGGCCCGCTTGACCCCGCTCATGTCGCTTTGCCCGGTCAGCAGGATCTTGACCGTGTTGGGCGAGGTGGCATGCAGTCGCACCAGCAATTCGTCGCCGCGCAGGCCCGGCATCATGAAATCGGAGACGACCAGCGCCAATTCGCGGCCCTGGGACCGGATGTCGGCATCGATCTCCAGCGCTTCTTCCCCGCTTTCGGCGAATTCGAACTCAACCTCCGCCCCGAAATGGTTCGCAAACACGGTTCGCAGCGCGTTGAGCACGGTGGAGTCGTCATCCACGCACAGGACGATGCCGCTTTGCATGTCGGTCCCCCCAGGGCCGGGCTAGTCCGGGATTAGACCAGCAATCCGGGCGCAAAGTGCCGACGCAGTTGGCGATTCCGAGCCACCGCTGGCAGGACCACCGTTGCCAGCGCGAAATCAGGTCCGTGGGCCGTTCCGGGACCGGCTGCGCTACGCAAACTCACCCGCACCGCGTGCAATGGAAATTACGCCCGACTGCCGATCAAACGCCTGGGGGCGCCTTGTGGGTCTTGCCGCGTCTCGTTATCGCCGCACCACTCTGTTCCCCGTCCGCACGGGGACGCTTGGGCGGACCTTTCATATGGCCCGGGGGATTGAGCAGCAGATCGACCTGTTCGACCGGCATCGGCCCGTGCAGCAGGAAACCCTGGAGGTTGTCGCAACCCAGCGACAGCAGCAGATCGCGCTGGGCGTTAGTCTCCACCCCCTCGGCCACCACGGACATGCCGAGGTTGCGGGCCAGCGCGATGATGGTGCGGATGATCGGCGCATCCTCCTGCCCCGGAAGGGATTGCAGCCCGATCTCGCGGACAAAGGCCTGGTCGATCTTCAGGGTGGTGACGGGAAGCTTGTGCAGGTAGCTCAAGCTCGAGTAACCGGTGCCGAAATCATCAATCGCGATCCCCACGCCCATCTCCCGCAGCTCAAGCAGGTTGCTGGAGGTTTCACTGAGGCTGTGCAGCAGGAGGCTCTCGGTGATCTCCAGTTCAAGCGCCTCTGGCGGCAGTTGCGTGTCCCGCAATGCACGCCGTACGGTATCGACCCAATCGGCGCGCTTGAACTGTGCCGCCGACACGTTCACCGCGATGCGCAGGTCAGGATGACCGGCCTTGCGCCACGCGACCATCTGGGCGCAGGCCGTGCGCAATGCCCATTCCCCCAACGGAACGATCAGGCCGCTGGCTTCAGCCAAGGGGATGAACCTGGCGGGCGACACCTTTCCCAGGGTGGGATGCTGCCAGCGCATCAATGCCTCAATGCACTGGATCTCGCCGTCCGCATCGCACTGCGGCTGGTAATGCAGACTCATTTGCCCCAGTCGCAACGCGTGGCGGAGTTGGCCGTCCATGCTCATGCGTTCTTTCGCCACCGTGTTCATCTCTGGGGCGAACCACTGGAAATTATCCCGGCCCGTCTCCTTGGCGCGATACATCGCCGCGTCGGCGCTGGCCATCAACGTGTCGCTGTCGAGCCCGTCATCGGGATAGATGCTGATGCCCAGGGAGAGGGTGACGAACAGCTCATGCTGATCCATATGGAATGGTTCGCGCATGGCGTCGATCAGCTTGCTGGCCACGCGCATCACATCCTGCGGATCGTTCAGCTCGCTCAAGACCACCGTGAACTCGTCGCCGCCCAGGCGCGCCAGGGTGTCGGTCTTGCGAATGCAGGCTTGAAGCCTCTTGCAGGCTTGGCGCAGCAGCTCATCCCCTGAGGAATGGCCCAGCATGTCGTTGATGTTCTTGAACCGGTCCAGGTCCATGTAGAGCACGGCGACCTGCAACTTCTTGCGCTCGGCCTGGACAAGGGCCTGGTTGAGGCGATCCTGGAACAGCAACCGGTTCGGCAATCCGGTCAAGGCATCATGGTGGGCCTGATGCTCCAGCTGATCGGTGAGCAGCCGGTGCTCGATGGCCACGGCCGCCAGCCGCGTTGCCACACCCATCAGTTCCAGGTCGCTCGTGTTGGGACGGGACGGTTGACCGCGGTACACCGCGAGCGAACCAAGCACATCACCGTGGTTGGATGGAATGGGCATCGACCAGCATGCGCGCAGTCCGTGCGGCAATGCCAGATCACGGTAGTCATCCCAGAGCGGATCGGCGGCGATATCCTCGACAATGACCGTCTCGCGTCGATACATCGCCGTACCGCAGGATCCCGCTTTCGGTCCGATCGGCAAGCCTTCCAACAGATCGGAAAAAGGTTTGGGCAGGTTAGGCGCTGCTCCGGTCCGCAGTCGGCCGTCTGCCAGCAGCAGCACTGAACTGCGCGATCCCTGGATCTGCATGTCCAGCATGCTCGAGATGCCCGACAGGATTTCCAACAGCGGGCGGTTCTGCGCCACCTGTTCCAGGATCACCGCGCGATCCTGCTCCAACCGTTCTCTCAGCTTGCGGTCGGTAATGTCCAGGCAGGCGCTTGTAAGGGCTATCACCTGACCTTGGTCGTCGACCAAGACTTCGCTCTGGTCCAGTACGGTACGGACCTCGCCATTTGGCCGCACCATCCGGGTCTCGCAGCTGAAGGGTTGGTGGTCCAACAACGCCTGGGCGAGCACTGCTTTCACTCCCGCACGGTCTTCGGGGTGGACGTGGCCGAGGAATTCCTCGAAGGTTTGGCATTGGTAGCCTGGCGGCACGCCGCAAATGCGGCACAACTCGTCAGACCAGTTCAGCGTGCGCGTGGCCAAGTCCCAGGTCCAGCTGCCCAGGTGACCGAGGCTTTGGGCTCTTTCCAGCCGTGCTTCGCTCTGCAGTAGCGCCTGCTCGACCTGCTTGTGTTTGGTGAAATCGATCAGCGTTCCCTGCATCACCTCGGCAAGGCCTTGATCGTCGCGGATCAGGTTGACTGTTTCCATGCCCCAGACTTCCGCCCCATCCTTGCGGCGAAGGCGCATCACCGAATTGTTGATCGAGCCGTATTTGCGTAGGTAGGCCAGGCTGCGTTCGCGGTCCGTCGATTCGAAATAGAAGGTGCAGGCGTTGACGCCGATGATCTCGGCCCTGGATTCGTAGCCGAGCATGCGTGCAAACGCGTCGTTGCACTCCAGAAGCCGGCCATCAGGCAGGCTGCGGAACACCCCGGCCAGGTTTTGCTCGAACAGTAGCCGGAAACGCGTCTCTGACGCGAGCAGGGCGTCGCTTGCCTGCTTGCGCTGGAAGGCGGCGGCCACCTGGCTTGAGACGAACTCGAGCAGGACCTTGTCCTCTTCCCCGTAGCGAACGTCGCCGGTGTAGCTCTGCACGACCAGCGCACCGATAGTCTGCGACTGGGACTTCAGCGGAACTCCGAGCCAATCCAGCGAGTCGGTACCGACGATGAGGAAATCCTCGTGGAATCCGTCCCGCGATGTCTCCGGAGTGAGCAACAGCGCCTCGCCGGTCCTGATCACCCGCCCCGACAGAGTGTCATGGAGCGTGCGTGCTATCGGCGTGGCGTCGTACTCATCCTCGTAATAAGGAAAGCTCAGTTCTTCACGGTCCCAGTCGTACAGCGCAACAAAGAAATTCCGCGCCGGCAACAGCGAGCCGATGATCTGGTGGATGCGGCTGAACATCTCCGGCAGGGTCGCGCTGGAATGCGCGGCCTCGGAAATCTGGTGCAACGCGGACTGGGTCTTCTGCTCCCGCTTTTGCGCGGTAATGTCACGCCATGCGCCGATGATCAATGGCCGATCGTCCATCAACACCGGGGTCAACATGACCTCGACCGGAAAGTCGGCGCGGTGCTCGCTGCAATGCACCCATTCAAAGCGGTGCGACCCATTGCGGATTGCAGTGGCAATCATCTCCGCGGATTTTTCAGGTGAGGACTGGCCATCTGGCTGGAAAGGAGGAGAGAACCTGGCTGGGTGCTTACCCAGCACCTCGCTCTTGTCAGCGCACCTCAACATGTCCACTGCCGCCTGGTTGCAGTCAATGAACTTGGCGGCACGCACGTCCAGCACCACCAGCGGGTCGCCGGTACGTTCGAACATCATGCGGAAGTCGATTTCGCCAAGCGCCATCAAGTCATCCGTGCTGGCTTCGAGGGTGGCCGGCAGCCCGTGGTACGGGGACCGCCAACGTCACCATCATGTACCAGAGCCTGGTGGACGTGCCGTAACGGGGCCAGGGAGGAGCAGCGGCAAGGCAACGGGCGCGCCGGCCACCTCCGGTCGGCAGCGCTACGAGCGCTTCACGGCCACCACCCACCGCTCTGGTGGAGCGCTGACGGCAAGCCCGGACGTTGCAGTCGACAGCCAAACAAAAACCCCCGCCTCGCGGCGGGGGTTTCCTTGTTGCGTTGTGGCGATGACGCGGCTGGCGCGGATCAGAAATCCATGCCGCCCATGCCACCCATGCCGCCCATGCCACCGCCGCCGCCCATGGCCGGCTCGTCCTTCTTCGGAGCCTCGGCCACCATCGCTTCGGTGGTGATCATCAGGCCCGCGATCGAGGCAGCGTTCTGCAGCGCGGTGCGGGTGACCTTGGTCGGGTCCAGGATGCCGAACTCGATCATGTCGCCGAACTCGCCGTTGGCCGCGTTGTAGCCGAACGCACCCGTGCCTTCCGCAACGCGGTTGAGGATGACCGACGGCTCTTCGCCGGCATTGGTCACGATCTCGCGCAGCGGGGCTTCCATCGCGCGCAGGGCGATCTGGATGCCGTGGGTCTGCTCTTCGTTGGCACCCTTGAGGTCCTTGATCGCGGCCTTGGCACGGATCAGGGCCACGCCGCCGCCCGGGACGATGCCTTCTTCAACGGCAGCGCGGGTGGCGTGCAGGGCGTCTTCGACGCGCGCCTTCTTTTCCTTCATCTCGATCTCGGTCGAGGCACCGACCTTGATCACCGCCACGCCGCCGGCCAGCTTGGCCACGCGCTCCTGCAGCTTCTCGCGGTCGTAGTCGGAGGAGGTCTCCTCGATCTGCGCCTTGATCTGCTTGAT
>JAZKHR010000082.1:0-11755 GCA_040385305.1 Pseudomonadota bacterium | reverse complement strand
CACCGAGAAACTGCAATGGTCAAGATTCGCCTTACCCGTGGCGGCGCCAAGAAGCGCCCCTTCTACCACGTCATCGTCACCGACAGCCGCAGCGCCCGTGATGGCCGCAACATCGAGCGCGTCGGCTTCTACAACCCGGTCGCTCAGGGCGGCGAGAAGCGCGTCGAGCTGAACCTCGAGCGCATCCAGCACTGGGTCAGCCAGGGCGCGCAGCTGACCGACAAGGTCGCTGACCTCTACAAGCAGGCCGGCAAGGCCGCCTGATGACGATGCCGCCGGATCCCGGCGGTGTTGCCCAAATGAACGCACCTGGCGCCGGCCAACGCATGCTCGTTGTGGGCCGGTTGCACGGTGCGTTCGGCGTGCGCGGTGAAGTGAAGCTGGAAAGCTTCACCGACCCGGACCACGCCATCGCCCGCTACCTGCCCTGGACCCTGCGCGATGCGCGTGGGGTGGAGCGCATTTGCCCTGAAGTCCGGGTGCGCGTGGGCGGCAAGGGCCTGGTGGCGACGTTTGTCGACATCGCCGACCGCGACGTCGCCGAGGCGACCAAGGGCTGCGAAGTGCTGGTCCCGCGCAGCGCGCTGCCACCGCCCGACGCGGGCGAGTTCTACTGGGTAGACCTGGAAGGCCTGCGCGTGGTCAACGTCGAAGGCGTGGACTTCGGCACCGTGTCGCATCTCTTTTCCACCGGTGCCAACGATGTGCTGGTGGCCCGCGGCGAGCGCGAGCGGATGATCCCGTTCCTGCAGCCGGACTACATCCGCAACGTGGATTTCGACGCCGGCCTGGTCACGGTCGACTGGGATGCTGATTTCTAGGCGGCACCGGATGCGTTTCGATATCGTCAGCCTGTTCCCCGAATTCGTCGCCCAGGTCGCCGCGCATGGCGTGGTCGGGCGTGCAGCAGAGCGCGGCTTGCTGTCGCTCCACGGTTGGAACCCGCGCGATTTCGCCGAAGGCAATTACCGCCGGGTCGACGACCGCCCGTTCGGCGGTGGCCCCGGCATGGTCATGCTGATCGAGCCACTGCGCGCCGCATTGCAGGCGGCGCGTGCGGCGGATGCCGCGTCGGCCAAGGTCATCTACCTGAGCCCGCAAGGGCCGCGCCTGACCCAGCCCAAGGTCCGCGAACTGGCATCCGCTGACCGCCTGATCCTGCTCTGCGGCCGCTACGAAGGCGTCGACGAGCGCCTGCTGGCCACCGAAGTGGACGAGGAACTCTCGATCGGGGATTACGTGCTGTCCGGCGGGGAGCTGGCCGCTGCAGTGCTGGTAGATGCGGTTGCGCGCCTGCTGGACGGCGCTCTGAACGATGCGCAATCTGCGCTGCAGGACAGTTTCGAGGGTGACGGAGTGCTGGACTGCCCGCACTACACGCGCCCGGTAGAGCATGCCTTGGGGTCTGTTCCGGAGGTCCTGCTCTCGGGCAATCATGCGGAGATCGCCCGTTGGCGGCGGATGCAGGCCCTGGGCCGGACTTGGCTGCGCCGGCCGGACCTGCTGGACGAGGCCACCTTGTCCAGGCACGACCGCGCGCTGCTGGAATCCTTTCGCGCGCTGCGCGCCGGTGCCGTGCAGGATCCCGGCGAAACCCCGTAAGCCCCTAGCGAGAAAGGAAAAATCCCCGCTATAATGTGCGGCTTCGCTTTACCCCCGTTCCGCCCCCGTGCCATGACGCGGCGTCCACGTGCACCCGCGCATTACAACCATTCCAACAGGCTCCCACCATGAACAAGCCCTCGATCCACACCCTGCTGCAGGAATTCGAATCCGCGCAAGTCACCCGCCAGCTGCCCGACTTCGGCCCCGGCGACACCGTCGTCGTCAACGTCAAGGTCAAGGAAGGCAACCGCGAGCGCGTGCAGGCCTATGAGGGCGTGGTCATCGGCAAGAAGAACGCCGGCCTGAATTCCGCGTTCACCGTGCGCAAGATCTCGCACGGGTTCGGCGTCGAGCGCGTCTTCCAGACCCACAGCGCCGCGATCGATTCGGTCAGCGTGAAGCGTCGCGGCGACGTGCGCGCCAGCAAGCTGTACTACCTGCGTGGCCTGGAAGGCAAGAAGGCCCGGATCAAGGAAGACCTGGCCGGCAACGCCAAGGCCAAGGCCGCCGCGCAGGCTGCTGCCGCGGCTGCCACTGCCGCCGCCGCCGAGTAATCCCGCGCAACGCGACGCACCACGGCCACCTGCGGGTGGCCGTTTGCGTTTTCGCCATGGGCAACTCCCCGATCACACCTGATCCTCCCATCGCGGGCGTGCGCCTGGACCTCTGGCTGTGGGCGGCGCGCTTCTTCCGCACTCGTGCGCTCGCCAAGCAGGCCATCGAAACCGGCAAGGTCGACGTGGGCGGCCAACGCGCCAAGCCGGCCCGCAGCGTGCGCCTTGGCGACGCCTTGGCGGTGACGCGCGGCGAGGATCGCTTCGAGGTCGAAGTGCTGGGGCTCAGCGACACGCGTGGCCCGGCGGTGGTTGCCCAGGCACTCTATCGCGAGACCGAAGCATCACGGCTCGCACGCGAGCAGGTCCATGCCACCCGCGTTGCCGCGCGCGCCGGGTTCAGGCCTCCCGAAGGCAGACCGGACAAGCGCGCCCGCCGGCTGATCCGCGCCTTGGGCGACATCGACGCACTATGACGAACGGCCGCTTGCGCGGCCGTTCGCAGTTCAAGCCCGGGCCTCTGGATCAGGCGAGTTCGAAGCGGTCGAGATCCATGACCTTGGTCCATGCCGCCACGAAGTCGCCGATGAAACGATCCTCGCCATCCGCGCTCGCATAGACCTCGGCCACCGCGCGCAGTATCGAGTTGGAACCGAACACCAGGTCCACGCGGGTGCCGGTCCAGCGTGGTTCGCCGGTGCTGCGGTCGCGGCCTTCGAACACGTCGCGTGCGTCCGACTGCGCTTTCCACTCCGTTCCCATGTCGAGGAGGTTAACGAAAAAGTCGTTGCTGAGCGCTCCGGGCCGATTGGTGAAGACACCATGCGTGACGCCGCCACTGTTGGCGCCGAGCACGCGCAGGCCGCCAACCAGCACGGTCAGCTCGGGCGGGGTCAGGGTCAGCAGCTGCGCCCTGTCGATCAGCAGCGCCTCGGCCGGTACGGGGTAGCGGCCCTTGGCGTAATTGCGGAAGCCATCGGCGATAGGCTCCAGCGGCGCGAACGAGTCCACGTCGGTCTGGTCCTGGCTCGCGTCCATGCGCCCCGGCGAGAACGGTACGTTGACCGACTTGCCGGCGTTGCGCGCCGCCTGCTCCACGCCCGCGCAGCCGCCCAGGACGATCAGGTCCGCAAGAGAGATCTTCTTGCCGCCGGACTGCGCGCCGTTGAAGTCGCGCTGGATGGTTTCCAGCGTCGCCAGCACCGCAGCCAGCTGCTCCGGCTGGTTGGCTTCCCAACGGTTCTGCGGGGCCAGCCGGATGCGCGCCCCATTGGCGCCACCGCGCTTGTCCGAGCCGCGGAAGGTAGAGGCGGAAGCCCATGCCGTGGACACCAGCTGCTGGACGCTGAGGCCCGAGGCCAGGATGGTCTTCTTGAGTTCGGCGACATCCTGCGCCTCGACCAGTGGGTGGTCGACCTCGGGAATCGGATCCTGCCAGATGAGGATTTCGGCCGGCACGTCCGCGCCGAGGTAGCGGGCGCGCGGCCCCATGTCGCGATGGGTCAGCTTGAACCATGCGCGGGCGAAGGCATCCGCGAACTGGTCGGGATTCTCCAGGAAGCGCCGGGAGATTTTTTCGTAAGCCGGATCCATGCGCAGCGACAGGTCGGTGGTGAGCATGGTCGGCACCTGCTTCTTGCCGGCATCGAACGCGTGGGGAATGGTTGCCTCGGCGTCCTTGGCGAACCACTGCTTGGCCCCCGCGGGGCTTTCACCGAGTTCCCACTCGAACCCGAACAGGTTCTCGAAGTAGTTGTTGCCCCATTGGGTGGGGGTGGTGGTCCAGGTCACTTCAAGGCCGCTGGTGATGGTGTCCGCGCCCTTGCCGGTGCCGAACTGGTTGTGCCAGCCGAAGCCCTGGTGCTCGATGTCCATGGCTTCCGGGTTGTCACCGACGTGCGAGGCCGGACCAGCGCCATGGGTCTTGCCGAAGGTGTGGCCACCGGCGATCAGGGCCACGGTTTCCTCGTCGTCCATGGCCATGCGGGCGAAAGTCTCGCGGATGTCCTTGGCCGCGGCGAGCGGGTCGGGCTTGCCGTCGGGGCCTTCGGGATTGACGTAGATCAGGCCCATCTGCACCGCGGCCAGCGGGAGCTCGAGGTCGCGCGTGTGAGGAACCTGGCTGTCGTCGTCCTTCACCAGCACGCTGTCGCCCGACACGCCCGGGGAGCCGCGCGAGTACCGCACGTCGCCGCCCAGCCACTTGTCCTCGGCGCCCCAGTAAACGTCGTTGTCCGGTTCCCAGACGTCCTCGCGGCCACCGGCGAAGCCAAAGGTCTTGAAGCCCATCGTTTCCAGCGCGACGTTGCCGACCAGGACCATCAGGTCCGCCCACGAGAGGTTCTGCCCGTACTTCTGCTTGATCGGCCACAGCAGGCGCCGTGCCTTGTCCAGACTGACGTTGTCCGGCCAGCTGTTGAGCGGGGCGAAACGTTGCTGGCCGCGCCCTGCGCCGCCGCGGCCGTCGCCGATGCGATAGGTGCCGGCAGCGTGCCATGACAGGCGGATGAACAACGGTCCGTAGTGGCCGAAGTCGGCCGGCCACCAGTCCTGGGAGTCGGTCATCAGGGCGGCGAGGTCGCGCTTGACCGCGGCGAGGTCGAGTTTCTTGAAGGCCTCCGCATAGTTGAACTCGCCGGGCAACGGGTTCGACTTGGTTGAATGCTGCGCCAGCAAATCAACGCGCAGCTGGTTGGGCCACCAGTCGCGGATGGTCGTGCCGCCGCCGGCAGCGTTATGGAAGGGACACTTCGATTCGGTCGACATGCGGGTGAGCTCCTGTGATGCAACGGTGCTCCATCGTACGCAGCCCTCGACCTAACGTAAAATCGAATGAAACCAACGAATCGATAGCTAGTGGCTATCGATAGGGCTGCCAGTCCGCCTTGTTGCCCTTGTGAGCGCCGGTTGCGGCGGCTTGCAAACAGAGCAACGAGGTCAGGCACGCTGATGTCAGCCCAGGGCCTTCATGCGGTACAGCGCCTCGAGCGCCTGCTTCGGCGTGAGTTCGTCGGGGTCCAGCGCGGCCAGCGCATCAAGCACGGCGGAGGCGGGCGCAAACAGGCCGATCTGCTGCGGCGCATCCAGTGCATGCGCGGTCATCGGCAGCACCGGCGCATCGCGGCCCTGCGCTTCCAGTTCGGCCAGGCGTGCGGAGGCCTGGCGCAGCACCGGCTTCGGCAAGCCCGCCAGCGCCGCCACCTGCAGGCCGAAGCTGCGGTTGGCCGGGCCCGGCCGCACCGCATGCATGAACACCAGCGACTCGCCGCCGTCCCTGTCGCGATGTTCCACCGCGTCCAGGTGCAGGTTGGCGATGCCGCTGCCGGGTTCTGCCAGCGCCGTGAGTTCGAAGTAGTGGGTGGCGAACAGGGTGTAGCTGCGATTGCCCGCCGCCAGTTGACGTGCCACCGCATCGGCCAGGGCCAGGCCGTCGTAGGTGGAGGTGCCGCGGCCGATCTCGTCCATCAACACCAGCGATTGTTCGGTCGCGTGGTGGAGGATGTAGCTGGTCTCGCTCATCTCGACCATGAAGGTGGACTGGCCGCGGGCGAGGTCGTCACCGGCGCCGATGCGGGTCAGGATGCGGTCGATCGGCCCGATCACCGCGCGCGCCGCAGGCACGAAGCTGCCGATGCACGCCAGCAGCACGATCAACGCGTTCTGGCGCATGAAGGTGGACTTGCCGCCCATGTTGGGTCCGGTGATCACGTACATGCGGGTGGCATCGTCGAACATCAGGTCGTTGGGTTCGAACGGCGCGTCGCGCAGCGCTTCCACCACCGGGTGGCGGCCACGCTCGATGGCGATGCCGGGCTCGTCGCGCAGCTGTGGCATGCGCCAGTCAAGCACCTGCGCGCGTTCCGCGAAACCGGCCAGCACGTCCAGTTCGCTCAGCGCGGCGGCGCAACCACGCAGCGGTTCCACCACTTCGTTGAGCAGGTCGAGCACGCCTTCGTACAACAACTTCTCGCGCTGCAGCGCCCGTTCGCGCGCGGACAGCACCTTGTCCTCGAAGCCCTTCAGTTCCTCGGTGATGTAGCGCTCGGCGCCGGTCAGGGTTTGCCGTCGGGTGTAGTGCACTGGCGCCTTGACGCTCTGGCCCTTGCTGATCTCGATGTAGTAGCCATGCACGCGGTTGTAGCCGACCTTCAAGTTGGCGATTCCGGTGGCGGCGCGTTCGCGTGCCTCCAGATCGATCAGGAACTGGTCGGCGTGGGTGGACAGGGCGCGCAGTTCGTCGAGTTCCGCGTCGTACCCGTCGGCGATGGTGCCCCCGTCGCGCGCCATCAGCGGAGGCTGGGGAACGATGGCGGCTCGCAGCATGCGTGCACTGGCTTGGTGATCGCCCAGCGCATCTTGCAGGTTTCGCAGTCGGGGCGAGTCGAGCGAGGCGAGGATGCCGCGCACGGCGGGCAACAGGGCCAACCCGTCGCGCAGGGTCGACAAGTCACGCGGGCGCGCGCTGCGCAGTGCCACCCGCGACAGGATGCGCTCGAGGTCACCGAGGCTGCGGAAGGCTTCGCGCAGCAGTTCTTCGGCGCGCCCGTCGATCAGCGCGGAAACGGCATGGTGGCGTTCGCCCAGTACCTTGCGGTCGCGCAGCGGGCGGTGCAGCCAGCGCCGCAGCAGGCGTCCGCCCATCGGGCTGATGGTCGAATCCAGCACGCCGAGCAAGGTGGCGCGTACGTCGCCGTCGACGCGGCTGTCCAGTTCCAGGTGGCGGCGGGTCGCCGCGTTCATTGCGAGGGCCTCGTCGGACTGCTCCAGCGCGATCGCGCGCAGATGCGGCAGGCGCTGCTTCTGGGTTTCCTCGATGTACCCCAGCAATGCCGCGGAGGCGGCGACGGCGAGCGGGCGATCCTCGAGGCCGAACGCGGTCAGGTCGTGCAGGCCGAACAGCTGCAGCAACTGGCGGCGGCCGGTGTCGGCATCGAAGAGCCACGGCGCGCGTCGCCGCAGGCCGCGTACTTCCAGCACGGCCGCAGGCCATCCGTCCTCGTCGGCCACCAGCACTTCGGCGGGTTGCAGGCGCGCGAGTTCGGCTTCCAGGGCGTCATCGCCAGCCACTTCGCTGGCGCGCAAGCGGCCGCTGGCCAAGTCCGCCCAGGCCAGGCCGTAGCCCTGCCTGGAACGGCTGATCGCCAGCAACAGGGTGTCGCGGCGTTCGTCCAGCAGGGCTTCGTCGGTGACCGTGCCGGGGGTGACGATCCTCACCACCCTGCGTTCCACCAAGCCCTTCGACTGCGCCGGGTCGCCGATCTGCTCGCAGATCGCCACCGATTCCCCGAGCGCCACCAGCCTGGCCAGGTAGCCCTCGGCCGCGTGGTGCGGCACCCCCGCCATGGGGATGGGCTGGCCGGCGGAATTCCCGCGCTGGGTCAGGGTGATGTCCAGCAGGCGTGCGGCTTTGCGGGCATCGTCAAAGAAAAGCTCATAGAAGTCGCCCATGCGGAAGAACAACAGCACGTCGGGGTGCTCCGCCTTGGCGGCGAAAAACTGGCGCATCAGGGGCGTGTGCTGTTCGGCGGGCATCCGCGGGAGCGCGTTCAGGCTGGCCGGCTAGTGTGCCCGATCCGCCGCGACCCACCGGGATAACGACGGATGGATACGCAGGCGTGTGGTTGTGTGTTAGCGTCTCGCATAACGCAACCTTTACAGTTGCGCGCGCGTCGCCAACCCCCACTGGACCGCGCCGGACAAGATCAGGCCTGCCGCCTTGAGTGGCTGGCCGACGTTTCGGTGTACACACTTACAAGAGGGGAAATCATGCTCCGCATCAAGCCACAACCCAAGCCGCTCGCCATCGCTGTGTTCGCGGCGATTGTCTCCATGACCGCACTGCCCGCGTTGGCCCAGCAGGCGCCGCCGGCTCCGCAGGAAAAAGAAGCCACCACCCTCGATGCCCTGGTCGTCACCGCGCAGAAGCGCGAGGAACAGCTGCAGGACGTGCCGATCGTGGTTACCGCGCTGTCGCAGGAAGCCCTGCAGGACGCCGGCGTCCGCGACATCAAGGACCTGCAGATGGTGGTGCCGGGCCTGACCGTGACCAGTACCCAGAGCGAGGCACTCACTTCTGCCCGAATCCGCGGCGTCGGCACCGTCGGCGACAACATCGGCCTGGAGTCGTCGGTTGGCGTGGTGATCGACGGGGTCTATCGTCCGCGCAACAGCGTCGGCTTTGGTGACCTCGGCGAGCTGGAACGCATCGAAGTCCTGAAAGGCCCGCAAGGCACGCTGTTCGGCAAGAACACGTCGGCCGGCGTGATCAACGTGATCACCAAGCGCCCGGACTTCGTCCGCGGCGGTGATGTCGAGTTGACGGTTGGTACGCCGGGTGCGCTCGGCTGGTCTGCATCGTTCAATACGCCCGTCGGTGAAAAGAACGCGTTCCGCATCTTCGCCACCCAGCGTTCTCGCGACGGCTTCATGAACGTGCAGACCGGGGGTGGTCCTCGCACCAAGCGTGAGGACTACGACCAGGACTACAACTCCGTTCGCGCGCAGTGGCTGTTGGAATTCAATGATGACCTGGAGATCAACTTCATCGCCGATGCGACCAACCGCGAGGAGAACTGCTGCACAGCGGTTACCACGGGGCGCGGCTTGACGGCCGATATCGTCAACCGGCTGTCGATTGATGATGGCGTGGCATTGGTCGCCGATCCGGAAGCACGCACGGCCTTCAGCAATCGCGGCACCGAGCAGAGGATCCGGGACAAGGGGCTGAGCGCCGAAGTCAACTGGACGACACCCTGGTTTGATGGCGCGACCCTGACCTCGGTCACCGCGGCTCGGGACTGGAAGGCTGTGAACGGGCTGGACTTTGACTACTCCACCGCGGACATCCTGTATCGCAGGGGTATCGGCGACGAGTCATTCTCCGGCGTCAAGCAGTTCAGTCAGGAATTCCGCCTGACCGGCGCCACCGACCGCGTTGACTGGACCGTCGGCATGTTCTATGCGAACGAGGACATCGCGCGCAACGATTCGTACCGGGTCGGCAAGGACTACGGTGCCTACCTGTCCTCGGCCATCCTCACCAGCATCAACCCAGGATTTCGCAACGCGCCATCTTCCAACACTTTCCTGCAGGAAGTGACCGGCTTGCCGTACAGCACCGGCTTCGGCGACCTCTCGGCGCTTGATCGCTACGACCAGAACGCGAAGAGCATCGCGCTGTTCACCAACAACAGCTTCCACCTCACCGATGCCTTCGACGTGATCCTGGGCTTGCGGTACACAAAGGAAGACAAGGAAATCGACTCCCGGTTCAGCAACCCTTCGGGTGGAGCTGCGTGCGGGACGTTGCTGACCCTGGCTGCAACCAACCCGGCGCTGCTGGGTGCACGCATAGCCGGTTCGCTCACCGCGCGCGGCGTCCCCTTCGCATCATTGCCTGCCGCGACTCGGCAAACCATCGTTAGTCAAGTGGTCGGCCTGACCTGTCTGCCGTGGGTCAACCCGCAGCACAACGCAGCGTCACGTGACACCCTTCAGGAAAGCTCCGAGAAGGAGTGGTCGGGAACCCTCAAGTTCGTCTGGCGGCCTACCGACAACGTGATGACCTATCTGTCCGGAGCACGTGGCTACAAGGCCGGTGGGTTCAACTTCGACCGTGTGCAGTCCTCAAATGGCCTGAGCAGTGGTGGCTCAGGCGTGCTGCCGGTACTCGACACCTCGTTCCCCGGCGAGTTCGTCGACAGCTACGAGCTGGGCACCAAGACCACCTGGGCAGGCGGCAACCTGCTGCTCAACGCAACCCTGTTTCACCAGACCTACAGCGACTTCCAGCTCAACAGCTTCCTGGGCACCAGCTTCGTGGTGCGCTCGATTCCGGAAGTCACCTCGCGCGGCATCGACACGGAGGTGCTCTGGCAGTCCGCCGGGATCAGGGGATTGATGCTGCAAGGCGGCGTGACCTATGCCAAGACCGAGTACGGCGACACCATCCCCGGGTGCGATTTCGTTGGACCGACCCAGTTGACCACGCAGTGCCCCTCCGTGGGCGCGCTTTACAAGCTGCCTGGCTCGCAGTTGAGTTTCGCGCCCGAGTTGTCGGCGTCCGCGTCGGTGACCTATGAATGGGAACTCGACCAGGACGTCTTGGCGCGCTTCAACATCGGCGCCAAGTACATGTCCGACTACAACACCGGATCAGATCTAGATCTCGAAAAGGAGCAGGATGCCTATACGGTGGTCAATGCCCGCGTTGGCATCGGCGCCAGTGACCGGAGTTGGTCGCTCGAGTTGTGGGCCATGAACCTGTTCGACAAGTACTACACCCAGGTGGGATTCGACGCGCCGCTGCAGAACCTGCCGCCGTTGCCGAACGAGCCCTTCAACTCGTTCAATGCGTACCCCGGTGCGCCGGCCACCTACGGCGTGACCTACCGCAAGCGCTTCTGATCTGTCCATCAGCGACACACCCACCGGCCCGCACTGCGGGCCGGTTTTGTTTTGCGGCGGCATGCGCTACAACGGCGGCAGCACCCCTCGATGACCTGCGAATGTCAGCACCCACCGATGCCGAGCTGGACGCGCTGGCGCAGGCCACCGGCACCCGCCTGCGGCAGGCGCGACTGATGCTGGTCACCGCGGAGAGCTGCACCGGCGGCTGGATCGCCAAGGCTGTCACTGATGTCGCCGGGTCTTCGGCTTGGTTCGATTGCGGCATGGCCGTTTACAGCTATGAGGCCAAGCAGGCCATGCTCGGCGTCAATCCGCATACCCTCGAGCTACATGGGGCAGTCAGCCGCGAGACCGCCGTGGAAATGGTGTCGGGCGCCCTGGTTCATTCCGGTGCCACCATCGCGGTGGCGGTGACCGGGATCGCCGGCCCGGGCGGCGGCACTGAAGACAAGCCGGTCGGTACCGTATGGGTGGCATGGAAGCGACGCGGCGGCTATCCGCGCGCCGAGATCTTCCACTTTGACGGAGACCGTGATGCGGTGCGGCGGCAGACCGTGGCAGCCGCGCTGCTAGGGCTGGAGCAACATCTGGACTGAAATCCCGACAGGGGATTGACGCCCGAAACAGTTAGTAGTATTACTACTAACCATGAGCCTGACCGATACCCAGCGCGCCATCCATGCCTTCATCGCCGAGCGGATCGAGGCCGAAGGTGTCCCGCCTTCTCAATCTGAAATCGCCCGCGCCTTCGGGTTCAGCGGCGTTCGCGCCGCGCAGTACCACCTCGAGGCCCTGGAAGCCGCTGGCGTGGTGGAGCGCACGCCCGGCCGCGCGCGTGGCCTGCGCCTGTTGCAAGTGCCCGACATGCCCCAGCAACTGCCGCTGCCTGCAGACGACAACGCGCTCCGCCTGCCGGTGCTGGGCCAGGTCGCCGCGGGCTTGCCCATCGGTGCCGGCTTTTACCAGGATGGGCTCGGATCGGAGCAGGTGGTGTTGATGGATCGCGCGCTGTTCTCGCCCGCGCCCGACTACCTGCTCAAGGTCAAGGGCGATTCGATGCGCGATGAAGGCATCTTCGATGGCGACTTGATTGGTGTTCATCGCACCTCGGACGCTCGAACCGGCCAGATCGTGGTGGCGCGCATCGACGAGGAGATCACGGTCAAGTTGCTGAAAGTGGGGCAGGG
>JAZKHR010000081.1:0-2520 GCA_040385305.1 Pseudomonadota bacterium | reverse complement strand
TGGCGGAGAGTGAGGGATTCGAACCCTCGATCAGGCTTTTGACCCGATACTCCCTTAGCAGGGGAGCCCCTTCAGCCACTCGGGCAACTCTCCGTTGCCGCACTGGGGTGCCGTGCGGTGACGCAGGATACAGGCTGCGCCCGCATCCGGCAAACCTCAGCTGGCGGATTCCCCGTCCTTGCCGGCGGGTTCTTCCGCATGCTGGATGCGCTGGTAGATTTCCTCGCGATGCACGGCGACGTCCTTGGGCGCGGTGATGCCGATCCGCACCTGGTTGCCCTTGACGCCCAGCACGGTGACGGTGATCGCATCACCGATCATCAGGGTTTCGCCCACCCGGCGGGTCAGGATCAGCATTTCGCAACTCCCATGTCGCTTGCTAGCGGCCCACCGCACATCCTGCGCGGGGATCCGCTCAACATCCAATCTTCCTGATGATACGGGCCTTCATCCGCTCTTCACAAGCGAAACGAGTCATTGGCCGCTTAGCCGAGTTCGAACCCAGTCGGCGACCTCGGCCAGCGCGCTCTCCAGCGCGGGGCCGTCATCGCCGCCCCCCTGGGCAAGGTCAGCCCGTCCACCGCCCTTGCCGTTGATCCGACTTGCGACGTGCGACAACAGCTCGCCGGCCTTGACCCGCCCATTCGCCGACCCGCTCACCCCTGCGACCAGAGCCGCCTTGCCCGCATCGGCGCCGGCCAGCACGATCACTGCATCGCCCAGCTGCTGCTTGAGGCGATCCACAGCATCGCGCAGCGCCTTCGCATCAAAGCCCTGCAGCCGCACAGCCAGCACCTTGATCCCGGCCACATCCACCGCCTGCCCGGCCAGGTCGCCGGTGGCGCTGGATGCCGCCTTTGCCTTCATCGCATCGAGTTCGCGCTCCAGCTTCCTCTGCCGGTCCAGCAGGCTGCGCAGCTTGTCGGCCACGTCGCCGCTGGTACCGCCAAGCAGGCCCGCCGCTTCGCCGAGCCGCCGCTCTTCTTCGGCCACGTGGTCCAGCGCGCCCTGCCCGGTCACCGCCTCGATCCGGCGCACGCCGGCGGAGACGCCACCCTCCGACACGATCTTGAACAGGCCGATGTCGCCGGTGCGCCGCACGTGGGTGCCGCCGCACAATTCGGTGGAGGTCGGCCCGAAGCGCAGCACCCGCACTTCTTCGCCGTATTTCTCGCCGAACAGGGCAAGCGCGCCGAAGTCCAGCGCGTCTTGCATCGCCATGTTGCGGATTTCGCCCTCATGGTTGGCGCGCACTTCGGCATTGACCCGGCGTTCGACCTCGGCCAGTTCCGCCGCCGTCACTGGCTGGAAATGGGAGAAGTCGAAACGCAGGCGGTCCGGCGCCACCAGCGACCCCTTCTGCTGCACATGGCTACCCAGCACTTCACGCAAGGCGGCATGCAGCAGGTGGGTGGCGCTGTGGTTGAGCACGGTGGCGGCTCGGCGCTGCTCGTCCACTGCGCCCATCATGCGGTCGCCACGCTTGAGCGTGCCGGCTTGCAGGGTGCCGACGTGACCGTGGAACTGGCCGGCCAGCTTGAGGGTGTCGGCGACGAGGAAGCGCACGCCCTGCTCGTCCAGCTCACCCGTGTCGCCGACCTGCCCGCCGGACTCCGCATAGAAGGGCGTCTGGTCCAGGATCACGATCGCCTCGTCGCCAGCTTCGATGGCATCCACCGGGCGGCCGTCCCTGAGCAGGCCAAGTACGGTCAATCCGCCTGCAGTGAAGCTGTCGTATCCGAGGAACTGCGTCGGTACCATCTGGGCGACCAGTTCCGCTGGCAACTGGGTGCCTCCGCCGAACTTGCCGGCCGCGCGCGCCATGTCCTTCTGCTGCGCCATCGCCGCGTCGAAGCCAGCCACGTCCACCGCCATGCCCCGCTCGCGCGCCATGTCCTGGGTCAGGTCGAGCGGGAATCCATAGGTGTCGTAGAGACGGAATGCGTCGGCGCCGGGAATGGTGCCACTGCTGCGCGCCGCGACCTCGCCAAAGATACGCATCCCCGAATCCAGCGTTTCGGCGAAACGTTCCTCCTCGGCCTTGAGCGCGCGCTCCGCGATGGCTCGGCCCGCGCGCAGCACCGGGTAGGCATCACCCATCTGGGCATCAAGGGTCCCCACGAGCTTGTGGAAGAAGGGCTCGCGCACGCCCAGCATCCAGCCATGGCGCAGCGCGCGGCGGATGATCCGGCGCAGCACGTAGCCGCGGCCCTCGTTGCTGGGCAGCACGCCATCCACGATCAGGAACGCGCAGGCGCGAATATGGTCGGCGATCACCCTCAGCGATTTGTTCTCGAGGTCGGGCGTCGAGGTCAGTTCGGCGGCGTGCCTGATCAGCGCCTGGAACAGATCGATCTCGTAGTTCGAATGCACGTGCTGAAGGACAGCGGCGATGCGCTCCAGGCCCATGCCGGTGTCCACACAGGGCGCCGGCAGCGGCACCAGGGTGCCGTCGGGCTGGCGGTCGTACTGCATGAACACGTTGTTCCAGATCTCGATGTAGCGGTCGCCGTCCTCGTC
>JAZKHR010000080.1:0-11157 GCA_040385305.1 Pseudomonadota bacterium | reverse complement strand
TGACGCTGCCAGCCGATGCCGCCGCGCACGTAGGGCCACCACTTGGAGTCCACGGTGCGGAAGTGGTAACGGCCATCGACGGAGATACCGTACTGGCTCCACCACAGGTTCGGATTGATGGTCTTGTCCGGATTCTGGTAGTTCAGTTCAGTCTCAAGCGAGAAGTTCGGGTTCAGAAACTTGCCGAAGCCCAGGGTACCGAAAAGCGAATCTTCAGTCCCGCGATCCTTGTCCTGGAAATTCACACCGGTCGAACCGGAGATGTACCAGCGGTCATCAAACTCTTGGGCGGACGCAGCCTGCGCCAATCCCAGACTACCCAACAGGGCAGCGCAGAGGAGTTTCTTGTTCATGTTCAGCTCCTTAGATCAGTAAAAAAACCGGTGACGCCAAATTAGACGCATCGTTTATAGACGGCTGAGTCCGCACACCATCCCGGCCAGAATAATGGCGGGCGCGTGAAAGCCGTGTTAACGCTAGCATAACAGTTGGGGGCTTGCAAAGTTACGTGAACCATTGCTCCCTCGCGCAGCGACCTCTGGCCGCTTGATACCTTGGGCCAGAAAGAAAGTCGACCGGACCCTATGGTTTGGTCCGAGGATACGTGAGGCAAGGGTGCCTGCCTACCCAACCCGTACCCGAGAAAGCCTGCGACGCAGGTGCGCGCCTGCATTCATGAGCGTGCACTTCTCGCGAACCAGCCTCCCATGCCTCAACGGGATCTGGACCAGAGCCTCCATGCGTGCGCCCGTCCGTACTGCTGAGTATGCTTGGTCGATGAACGACGTCTTGCCCTACCCGCACGTGTTCCAGCCGCTGGACCTCGGGTTCACCACCCTGCGCAACCGTGTGCTGATGGGTTCGATGCATACGGGGCTCGAGGACCATTCGCGCGACTTTCCGAAGCTGACTGCCTACTTCGCAGAACGTGCCGCGGGCGGCGTGGGCCTGATCGTGACCGGGGGCTTCGCGCCCAACCTGGTCGGCTGGCTGAAGCCCTTTGCAGGACGCATGTCCCTACCCTGGCATGTGCGCCGGCATCGGCAGGTCACCAGCGCCGTCCACGCGCACGACGGCAAGATCTGCATGCAGCTGCTGCATGCTGGCCGTTATGCCTATCACCCGCTTTCGGTGGCGCCATCGAAGCTGAAGGCACCGATCAACCCTTTCACCCCGCGCGCTCTTTCCGCCCGTGGCATCGAGCGCCAGATCCGGGATTTCGCCACCGCCGCCCAGCTGGCACGCGAGGCCGGCTACGACGGCGTGGAGATCATGGGCTCGGAGGGCTACCTGCTGAACCAGTTCACCGCAGCGCGCAGTAACCGGCGCGAAGACGCCTGGGGCGGCAATGCCATGAAGCGCATGCAGTTCGCGGTGGAGATCGTCCGCCAGGTGCGCGAAGCCTGCGGCCCGGACTTCATCCTGATCTATCGCCTGTCGATGCTGGACCTGGTGGAGGGCGGCAACGGCTGGGACGACATCGTGGCGCAGGCCAAGGCAGTGGAAGCGGCGGGCGCGACCATCATCAATACCGGCATCGGCTGGCACGAGGCACGGATTCCCACCATTGCCACCTCGGTACCGCGTGCCGCGTTCGCGGGCGTGACGGCCAAGTTGCGACCACATGTCGGGCTGCCGCTGGTGGCGACCAACCGCATCAACATGCCGGACGTTGCGGAAGCCGTGCTGGCCGCCGGCGGCGCCGACCTGGTGTCGATGGCGCGGCCGCTCCTGGCCGACCCGGAATGGGTGAACAAGGCGCGCACCGGGAGCAGCGCCGCCATCAATACGTGCATCGCCTGCAACCAGGCCTGCCTGGATCACGTGTTCCAGAACAAGAAGGCGAGTTGCCTGGTCAATCCGCGTGCGTGTGCCGAGACCGAGCTCAACTACGTGGCGACAACCCAGCCAAAAACCATCGCGATCGTGGGTGCAGGTCCGGCCGGGTTGGCCTGCGCGACCGTCGCGGCGCAGCGCGGCCATCGGGTGACACTCTTTGATGCGGCGGATGAGATTGGCGGCCAGTTCAACCTGGCCAAGCGTATCCCCGGCAAGGAGGAATTCCACGAGACGCTGCGTTATTTCGGCCACCGCATCGCCGAGACCCGCGTCGAGCTGCGCCTGTCCACCGAGGCGGACGCGAACGTGCTCGGTTGCTTCGACGAAATCGTCATCGCCACCGGGGTCACGCCACGCTCCGTCGATTTCCCCGGGGCGGACCATCCCAAGGTGATCGGCTACCTCGATGTGCTGCATCGCCGCGTGGCCGTGGGCGCCAAGGTGGCGATCATCGGGGCGGGCGGGATCGGGTTCGATGTGGCCGAGTTCCTGGTCCAGGAAGGGGAATCGTCGTCGCTCGACATTGCCCGCTGGATGGCGGAATGGGGCGTGGACGCCGGCTTCGACAGCCCCGGCGGGATGGCGCCAGCGCGTCCGGAAGCTCCGGCGCGGCAGGTCTGGCTCCTGCAACGCAGCCCCGGCAAGCCCGGCGCGCGGCTGGGCAAGACCACCGGCTGGATCCATCGGGCAGCGCTCAAGGCCAAGCGGGTGAAGATGCTCGGCGGGGTTGAATACTTGGGCGTCGACGATGCAGGCCTGCACATTCGCGTCGATGGCCGGGAGCAGACCCTGGCGGTCGACCACGTCGTCGTTTGCGCGGGACAGGAGCCACGCCGCAGCCTTTTCGATGACCTGCGGGCAAGCGGACGACCTGCCCACCTGATTGGCGGAGCCGATGTTGCCGCGGAGCTCGACGCCAAACGTGCCATCGACCAGGGCAGCCGCCTCGCCGCAGCCCTCTGACGTCGGGTATTGCGAGTAAAAACTCCAATCGAATCATGAAGTTCTGATCGGTTGTTCAGTTGATGTTGGGACTCGCACCCCTAAGGTGCGCCCTCTTTTCCCGCCACCCTGGCGGAACCGGCGCGCGCCGGCGGATTCGCTGAACGGCGGCCGCGGCCTTCGCGCCCGGGCAAATGGCGCCGCAGAGCAGCCAGCCCTCCCCAATACGCCATGACCCCCGACGACCCGCCCTGCGGGCCGCGTGGTGCAGCAACGGAGCAAGGAGTTTCGATGAAGTTGGCCTGGATCCTGTGGATGTCCACGAACGTGCTGCCGCAACCCGCTGCGGACTCTCTTTGCCTGTCCACTACCCTGTACCTGGAAGCCCGCGACCAGTCCCTGCGCGGCCAGCAGGCCGTCGCCGAAGTTGCCCTGCGCCGCCTCGACAGTGGGCTGTGGGGCCGCAACATGTGCGACGTGGTGACCGCGCGCAAGCAATTCGCTCCAACCATCGTGTCGCCACGAACCCGTTTGTCGAATACGGAAGCCTGGGCCGAGGCCGTCACGGTCGCCCTGGAATCCGAGCACAACTGGGGGCTTCCAAGCGGCGAGCGTCGCGAAATCGTGCCCGGCGCGAGCCACTTCATGGCCCACGCCATCGCCAGCCCGAGCTGGCGAAACGCCTATCAGGTGGCGACCATCGGTGACCACACTTTCCTCCAGGTGCAGAAGCTCAAGCCGCGCCGCAGCTAGCATGCTTCGGCGCAACGTAGCGTTGCGCCGCGCATGATCGCTTCTTCATCGGCTGGCACCCATCTTGGCGGCTCTTCCCCACGGAGTCCGCGCATGAAGCTCTACACGAAACCCGGTGCCTGTTCGACCGCCGTCCACATTGCCTTGCAGTGGACTGGCCAGCCGTTCGAGGTCGAGGTTGTCACCCAGCAGCAGATCAAGCGACCGGAATTCCTGACCCTCAATCCCGCCGGCGCCGTGCCGGTTCTGATCGATGGCGACTTCGTGCTGACCCAGAACGCCGCGATCCTCGGCTATATCCACGAAAGCTACCCGCAATCCGGGCTGGGCGGCGATGGCAGTCCGCGCCAGCGCGCTGAAGCGTCGCGCTGGTTGGCGTTCTGCAACGCAGACCTGCACCCGGCGTTCATCCCGCAGTTCGCGCCGGGGCTGTTCATTGCCGGCAGCGAGCATTACGACGCCGTGCGCAAGGCCAGCAGCAAGCGGGTACGGCGACTGTATGAAACGGTGGAGGCGCGCTTGGCGCAGTCCGGTGGCTGGCTCGCCGGCTTCCGCAGCTTTGCGGACCCGTACCTGTTCGTGACCCTCGGCTGGGCCGGCAAGCTCGGCATCGACCTTGCAGACCTGCCCCACCTGCAGGCCTTCCAGGCCCGCATGGGCGCGGACCCGGGCGTGCAGGCCGCGCTCAGGACCGAAGGCTTGATTGACTGACGACCGCATTCCGGTATTCAACGGGCAGGTGCGATTGCCTGCCCGTGGGTCACTCGGTTCTTCCGGGCGCCAGGCTCCACAGGCGCGACATCTCGAGATAAGTGAAAGACGCCGACCATGTCACCAGCAGCAGCCCCACCAGCGCTTCCATCCCGGATACCAGGCGGATTGCGCCCACCGGGGCAAGGTCGCCGAAGCCGAGCGTGCTGAAGGTGGTGGCGGACAGGTACACGGCGTCGAACAAGTTGTGGACGCCGTGCTCGCCGTGGATGGCGCCGACTCCCGGAACATGCAGCAAGCCCCAGTAGGCCAAGCCGAAACACCATATCTCGGCGATATGCAGGCCCACCAGCGCGAACATGATCTTCAGCATCAGCCGGCGCGACCTTCGCGGTGGACCGCTGGTGTACCGGCTTGCCAGGGCGTGCAGCCCTTCGTAGTGGATCAGCACCACCAGCGCGCTCACCGCCATCGCCACCACGGCGACCAGCAGGTGCTCGGCGAACTGCCCCGCCGGTATCAGCCAGTCCACGAAGTTCCAGTCATCAACGCTCGCCGATCGCCACGTACGCGCGATCCTCGGGCCCGGTGTAGTTGGCGCTGGGGCGGATGATCTTGCCGTCCTCGCGCTGCTCGATCACATGCGCGCTCCAGCCAGTGGTGCGTGCGATCACGAACAGCGGGGTGAACATCGAGGTCGGGATGCCCAGCATGTGGTAGGCGGATGCCGAATACCAATCGAGGTTCGGGAACATCTTCTTGCTGTCCATCATCAGGGTCTCGATGCGCTCGGACACATCGAACAGCACCTGGTTGCCGCCCTCCTTGCACAGCGAGCGCGACAGCTCCTTGATGATCGGGTTGCGCGGATCGCCGATGGTGTAGACCGGGTGGCCGAAGCCGATGATGATTTCCTTCTTCTCCATCCGCGCACGGATGTCGGCTTCCGCCTCGTCGGCCGAGCCGTAGCGGCTGATGATGTCCATCGCCACTTCGTTGGCACCACCGTGCTTGGGACCGCGCAGGGCGCCGACTGCCCCGGTGATGCAGGAATGCAGGTCCGAGCCGGTACCAGCGATCACCCGCGCGGCAAAGGTCGATGCGTTGAACTCGTGCTCGGCGTAGAGGATCAGCGACTTGTCCAGCGCGTTGGCATGCAGCGCGGAAGGTTCCTCGCCGTGCAGCAGGTTGAGGAAATGCGCAGCGACCGAATCGTCGTCGGTTTCCACGTCGATGCGCCGGCCATTGCGGGTGAAGTGCCACCAGTACAGCAGCATCGAGCCAAAGCTTGCGATCAGCTTGTCGGCGATGTCGCGCGCCTCGCTGGCAGGATGGCCCTCGCGCTCTGGCAGTACCGTTCCCAGCACGGAACAGCCCGTGCGCAACACGTCCATCGGGTGCGCATTGGCTGGCACCAGCTCCAGCGAGTCGGTCACGATGGCCGGCAGCCCGCGCAGGCGCTTGAGCTTGGTCTTGTAGGCGGCGAGCTGCGACTGCGTGGGCAGCACGCCATGCACCAGCAGGTGGGCCACTTCCTCGAAGGTCGACCGGGTGGCCAGGTCGTGGATGTCATAGCCGCGGTAATGCAGGTCGTTGCCGCTGCGCCCTACCGTGCACAGCGCGGTATTGCCTGCGGCGGTGCCGCTCAGGGCGACGGACTTCTTCGGCTTCGGCAGGGTGCTGGTGGTTTCGCTCATGCGTGTTTCCTCACTTGTCCTGCGCGAACAGCGCGTCGAGTTTGTCTTCGTAGGCGTGGTAGCCGAGGAAGTCGTAAAGGTCTGCGCGGGTCTGCAGGCTGTCGATGATGTGCTTCTGGGTGCCGTCGCGGCGCACGGTTTCGTAGAAATGCAGCGCCGCCTTGTTCATCGCGCGGTAGGCGCCGCAGCAGTACAGGGCGATGTCCACGCCAGCCTCGCGCAGTTCATCCGTGGTGTAGAACGGCGTGCTGCCGAATTCGGTGAGGTTGGCGAGGATCGGCACCTTCACCGCCGCCTTGAACTTGCGGTAATCCTCGAGCGAGCCCATCGCCTCCGGGAAGATCATGTCGGCGCCGGCCTCGACATAGGCCACGGCGCGATCGATGGCTGCATCCACGCCTTCCACCGCTGCCGCGTCGGTACGCGCCATGATCACGAACGACGCATCGCCGCGCGCATCCACTGCTGACTTCACCCGGTCCACCATCTCCTGGGTGCTCACCACCTCCTTGCCCGGACGATGGCCGCAGCGCTTCTGCCCCACCTGGTCCTCCATGTGCACGGCTGCAACCCCAACGCGTTCGAACGCCTTGATGGTGCGGCCGATATTGAACGCGCCGCCCCAGCCGGTATCGATATCGACCAGCAGCGGCATGCCGGTGGCATCGACGATCCGGCGCGCGTCGGTGAGCACATCCTCCATCGTGGAAATGCCAAGGTCCGGCACGCCGAGCGAATTGGCCGCCACGCCGCCGCCCGACAGGTACAGCGCCTTGTAGCCGGTGCGCTTGGCCATCAGTCCGGCATACGCGGTGATCGCGCCCATCACCTGCAAGGGGGTTTCGGCGCTGAGCGCGGCGCGGAAGCGGGCGCCTGCAGACTGGGGTTCGCTCATGGGGGCTCCCGGGGAAACCGCCATTTTATCCGATCCCCGCCTTCCCCCATGTGCAGCCCACGGCCCCAGCGCCAGCGACGCCAGCCAGCAGCCTTGCAAGCCCGTTCACCCGGCACTACATCCCTGCAAGCGCACCATTGCCCCACGCATGGACGGAGCCACGCAATGACCCGAAGCTACGCCAAGACCCCGGATGCACTCGCCCGCCTGACGCCCGAACAGCACCGGGTCACCCAGCAGGCCGGCACCGAACGCCCGTTCGACAACGCCTTCCACGACGCCAAGGACCCCGGCCTGTACGTGGACATCGTCTCCGGCGAGCCACTGTTCACCTCGCTCGACAAGTTCGACAGCGGCTGCGGCTGGCCCAGCTTCACCAGGCCAGTGGAGGCCGCGCACGTGCAGGAAAAGCGCGACATCAGCCATGGCATGGTCCGCACCGAGGTTCGTTCCACCCACGCGGACAGCCACCTCGGGCATGTGTTCCCCGATGGCCCGCGGGATGCCGGAGGCCTTCGCTACTGCATCAATTCCGCCGCACTGCGTTTCATCCCGCTGGCAGCGCTGGAACAGGAAGGCTACGGCGAATACCGCGCGCTGTTCGACGCGGCGGCACCGGGAGGCGCCGCATGAGTGCCACCGAAACCGCGGTGCTCGCGGGCGGCTGCTTCTGGGGCATGCAGGAACTGATCCGTGCCCTGCCTGGCGTGCTGTCCACCCGCGTCGGCTATTCCGGCGGCGACGTCGATAACGCCACCTACCGCAACCACGGTACCCATGCCGAGGCCATCGAGATCACCTTCGATCCGGCGAGGACAAGCTACCGCGCATTGCTCGAATTCTTCTTCCAGATCCATGACCCCACCACCGTCAACCGCCAGGGCAATGATCGTGGCGCCAGTTATCGCTCCGGCATCTATTACGCGTCCGAAGAGCAGCGCAAGGTCGCCGTCGACACCATCGCCGATGTCGAAGCCTCCGGCCTGTGGCCCGGCAAGGTGGTCACCGAACTCGCCCCTGCCGGCCCGTTCTGGGAAGCGGAGCCCGAGCACCAGGATTACCTGCAGCGATACCCCACCGGCTACACCTGCCATTTCGTGCGACCAGGATGGGCGCTGCCGCGTCGCGGCGCTGCCGGGTGAACACCCGCCACGTCGAGGTGGCCATCATCGGTGCCGGCACCGCCGGCATGGCGGCGTACCGCGAGGTGCGCAAGCACACCGATTCAATCGCCCTGGTCGAGGGCGGACCGTTCGGCACCACCTGCGCTCGCGTGGGCTGCATGCCTTCGAAGCTGCTGATCGCGGCGGCCGAGGCGCGCCACCAGCTGACGCGGCTGCCTGCGTTTGGCATCCAGTCCGATGCCGGCAAGGTCGATGGCCGCGCAGTGATGCGCCGGGTGCGCGAGGAGCGCGACCGCTTCGTCGGCTTCGTGCTGGAGGCCGTCGATGGCTTCAGCGCCGCGCATGTGGTGCGGGCGCGGGCCACTTTCGAGGATGCGCACACGCTGGTGCTCACGCCCGCGCATGATGGCGCCCCGCCCGGCTTCGATCGCATCCGCGCCGATCGCATCATCGTTGCCACCGGCTCCAGGCCGAACATCCCGGACGCGTTCAAGGCCGCCGGCGACCGGCTCGTCGTCAACGACGCGTTGTTCGACTGGCAGGACCTGCCCGAATCCGTCGCCGTGTTCGGAGCCGGCGTGATCGGCCTGGAACTCGGGCAGGCATTGCACCGGCTGGGCGTGCGGGTGCGCGTGTTCGGCCGCGGCGGGCATGTCGCCGGGATCACCGATCCGGCTGTGCACGTGGCGGGGAAGCGTATTTTCATGGACGAATTGACCACCAGCCTGGAGGCGCGCGACGTGCGCATCGGGCGCGATGGCGACTCCGTGGTCGTCCACTTCAGCGATCCCGGCGAAGCGCCGCGCAGCGAACGCTTCGACTACCTGCTCGCCGCCACCGGGCGCACGCCCAACGTCGCGTCGCTTGCCCTGCACACCACCGGCCTGGCCTTGGATGCGCGCGGGGTACCGGTGTTCGATCCGCTCACCATGCAGGCCGGCGACAGCCATGTCTTCATCGCCGGCGATGCCAACGGCGACCGACCGGTCCTGCACGAGGCCGCCGATGAAGGCCATCTGGCCGGCAACAATGCCATCCGCTTCCCGGCCGTTTTGAAGCACACCCGGCGCACGCCGCTGGGCATCATGTTCACCGAGCCACAGGTCGCCTTCGCCGGCAAGCAGCATGCGCAGCTGCTGGCCGAAGGCGCGGCCTTCGCGGTTGGCGAAGTGTCGTTCCAGGACCAGGGCCGCTCGCGGGTGATGCTGGTGAACCAGGGCCTGTTGCGGGTCTACGCCGAACAGGGCAGCGCGCTGTTGCTGGGCGCGGAAATGATCGGCCCGCGGATGGAGCACCTCGCCCACCTGCTGGCGTGGGCGATCCAGGCGCGCATGACCGTGCCGCAGGTCCTGGACATGCCGTTCTACCACCCGGTGATCGAAGAAGGCCTGCGGACCGCGCTACGGCTGCTGCTTGAGGCGCTCGGCATGGGGCCCCATCCACCCAAGCGCTGCATCGACTGCGGGCCGGGCGCCTGACGCGAGCCCGAGGCGAACGCGCGGCTACCGGCAGGTGTACTCGCCACCCCTGCCCTTGCGGCACACGTCGGGCGGCGCGTGCTTGTCCCACAGGGTCGGTCCTTGTCCCGTCATAGACGTGCCACCCGCGGGTGCCCTCGCGCCTGCGAATACATCCCGCGTGACGCGAAAAAGGCCGGCACAAGGCCAGCCCTTTCGACTTGCGGCAGTGGCGTTGGCTTACTGCAGGTGCGCTTCGCCAGCCTTACTTCTTGGCGACCGCCAGGTCATAGGTCGCAAGCAACGGCTTGCTGCCCTTCGATGACAGCGCACTGCTGTCGCAGGTGGCGAGGTAGCGCAATGACGGGTTCACCTGGGCGGCTGCGGCGGCAAGGTCACTTTGCGCCTGGTAGTAGTCATAGCCCTTCCTGGAATTGCCGGGGCCAGGCGCCGTGACGTCGGCCTCGCTGCGCTTGACGATGGTCACCGTGCCGACGTAGCGCGAAGCCTGTGCGTCCCCGAATACCGACACGGGGATGGTGGCGCTCACGGTGGGGGATTGGGCGTCGCCGGAGAGAGTGCAAGCTGGCGCATCTCCTGGCTTTACCGCCGGGCAGGCAGGCGCGGACGCGGGTGAGCGCCCTGCAGCGCCGGTGCCCTTGGTGTTGATTGCATGGGCCGAGACGATGGGCGCGGCTCCCGCCCGGCGCGTGACGGTCACTTCTACCACCCCCTTGCCGCTCGCATCGAACGACGCCGGGCCCGCGAAGGCAACGACGCCGTCCTCGACGCCGCTGCATGCCAGCCCCGAGCGGAAGTTCGACGTGAGCCAGGCCTTCTGCTTGTGGACCGGCCGTGCAGCTTCCTGGGCAGGGCCCAGTGCGGGCGTTGCGAGCAGTACGACCAACAGGACCTGAGCAGCCAGCTTCATGGCATTCCTCCCGACCGGACGCCCGGGCGGCGTCCCGAAGGACGAAACTAGCATGTCAGCCCGCGGTTCGACACGCGCCTACAACCGAGGCGTGCCAACCGGTCTGGCCCCACCCTCGACGAACCCCGCGCCGAGACGCAAGAAGGGCCGGCGCAAGGCCAGCCCTTCCGGCGTTGCAGCGGCGTGCGGTCTATTACAACAGGTGCGCCACACCCGCGCGTTCTTCTTCCAGTTCGGCCAGGGTCTTGTCCATCGCCGCGCGGCTGAAGTCATCGACCGGCAGGCCTTCGATCCGCGTGTACTCGCCGTTTTCCGTGGTCACCGGGACACCGTAGATCACCCCTTCCGGAATACCGTAGCTGCCATCGGACGGCACGCCCATGGTCACCCACTTGCCTTTGCTGCCGAGCACCCAGTCGCGCATGTGGTCGATGGCGGCGTTCGCGGCCGATGCAGCCGACGACAGGCCACGCGCTTCGATGATCGCGGCGCCGCGCTTGCCAACCTGTGGGATGAAGGTATTCGCATTCCAGTCGGCGTCGCCGATCCTGTCCATCAGCGATGCGTCGCCGACGGTGGCGAAGCGGTAGTCCGGGTACATGGTCGGGCTGTGGTTGCCCCACACCACCAGCTTGTCGATGTCGGCCACCGCCACGCCGGCCTTGCCGGCCAGCTGCGACAGCGCGCGGTTGTGGTCCAAGCGCAGCATCGCGGTGAAATTCTTCGACTGCAGGTCGGGGGCCGACTTCATCGCGATGTAGGCATTGGTGTTGGCCGGGTTGCCGACCACCAGCACCTTGACGTTGCG